>CBIHQM010000258.1:0-9785 GCA_966211885.1 uncultured Chryseolinea sp. | reverse complement strand
CGTCACGTCTGAAAAGACTCATGCGGTCGTCGATCATCGCGCCGGTGAACCAGACCGGAAGTTGGTTCTCGCCTTCGCGGAGAAAGCTGAACATGCCTGCGCCCATCCAGAGCAACAAGCACAAGCCGCCGGTGGAGGCAAAGGCGATAAGCACTTTCCGCTTGGCTTCTTTTGTCAATCCCTTTTGCATGATCTTCTCCACACCGAGCAATCCCAGGAAGGGTGCAGCAAACAGGAAGAGGATCAAAGTGAAGGTTACAGATCTGAACTTGCTATATCCCGGCAGATAATCAAATAAGAAATAATTGAACGTCGAGAAATTCTTTCCCCAACTTAACATGATCCCCAGCACAGCCACGGATGCCAACCACCAAACATACTTTTTATCCGCGAAGGCGATCCCCAAAGCAAAAATGAAAACGATCACCGCGCCAGCATAGTAGGGTGCCGTAAGGCCTTGCTCGCCCCAATAGGCTATCGTGTAGTTCGCCAGTTGGTTGGCCATTTGTTCATCTTTCGAGCGCACCAGTGCTTTGTATACCTTGCTGTTCTGATCGTTCGCGATCAGGTTGCTCGTGCTGCCGCCATAGAAATTCGGGATGAGCAACACCATCGGTTCAAGGATGCTGTTGCTGTAGTCGAAGGCCCAGTTTTTGCCGGGGCCGGTTTGACTTTGTTCGGCCCCGTGTGCCACCAACTCCGACTTTCCACGAATGGAATACGATGTATATTCCGTCACAGCCCACATCGGTCCGAAGAATGTGCCCGCGCCGATGACGGCGGCCACGATCAGAACACCGATCGTCTTCGCGAAGTCGGGGAGGGTCTTCTCGCGGAAGGCCTCGATGAGGCGGATCAAGCCATAGATCAAAACGATCAGCAACAAGTAATAGGTCATCTGCAAGTGATTCTCACGAAAGTGCAATGCCAGCGCCGCCGTGGTCACACCAAATCCAAGGATTCGCTTCCCTGAAAAAGCGAGGTGAATTCCCGCCACTACCAGGGGCATGAAAGCGATGGCGCCGACCCGCGCATTGTGGCCGGCCATGATGCCAATGATCATATACGTCGATAGCCCGAACCCAATGGCGCCCGCGATCGCCAGATAGGGTCGCACGCCAAAAGTGATCAGCATGATATAGTAGCACAAAAATGCGAGGTAGATATTGGCAACGGGATGTGGAAGCTTGAAGCTGATGACGGCCTTGACATAAGACACCGCCTGGTTGCTCCACTGCACGTTGACCAGGTAGGCGGGCATGCCGCTGAACATCGTCTCTGTCCAAAGCGGTTCCTCACCAGTCTTCTCGCGATAGTCGCGCGATGCCTTGGACGAACCTTCCCACTGCTGGATGTCATGTTGGTTGATCACCTTGTGGTCGAAGAACACCGGGTTGAAGAAGAAGAACGTTACGATCAGGAAGATTCCAATGGCCACGCCGTGGGGCAGAACGTCTTTGGCGAAGTTTATTTTTTTCATGAATCCGTTAAGGGGATGTGGTATAAGGGGTGCAAAATAAGAAGGATTTGGGAGAAATAGGAGCCTGGAGCCAGAAGCCAGGAGCCAGGAATTTTGTGCGGCCGAACGGGATTCAATTGTTTAATGGCCAATGCGTTATGTCGGGGCCAGTCGTAAGATTTAGCCTCCTATCGTCGACATCGATTCGCTTACGGGGAGGTGATTTTTGCGGCGCTGTTCGGCTTCGAAGCCGTCTTTGGCGCGGTGTTGGAAGGCGGTATGGAGTTGTTGTTTGATGTAGTCGTCGGAGTGATCTGCGCGCAAGAGGGCGCGGAGGTCGAGGGCGCCGTCGTCGTAGAGACAGGTTTTGAGGGTGCCTTGGGCGGTGATGCGGAGGCGGTTGCACGTGCCGCAGAACGTCCGGCTGAAGGCGGCGATGATGCCGAGGTTTCCGAGGTGGCCTGGGATGGAGTAGGTGTAGGCCGTGGAGTGCTGCGGGTCGGGAAGTTTGACCAGGTTGGGGTAATGCGATTTGATATAGTCCAGGATCCGGGTGTACGTCCAATGCAGGGTGGGGTAGTGATTGCCCTCGCCGTTGAATGGCATTTCTTCGATGAACCGGACCTCGACGCGCTGGTTTCGGGTGAGCTCGATCAGCGGCACGATGTCGTCGATATTTTTTCCTTCCATCACCACGGCGTTGATCTTCACAGCAATGTCGTGTTCCAGGAGCAGGTTCAGGGTGTTCATGACGGGCTCAAATTCGTCGCGGCGGGTGATGACCCGGAAGCGTTCGCGGTCGAGCGTGTCCAGGCTGAGGTTTACAGAGGCGATGCCCATCTTTTTGAGAGCGCCCACGTGTGGCGCGGTGAGCACGCCGTTGGTGGTGAGGTGCAGGTCTTTGATGCCTGGAATTTCGGTGATGCGCTGCATCAGGTCCATGAGATCGTGTCGCACAAAGGGTTCGCCACCGGTGAGCCGGATCTTCGACACGCCGAGCGACGCCAGGAGTGTGATCAGGCGTTCGATCTCTTCAAAGGTGAGTAAGTCTTTTTTGGGCAGGTAGCGGATGCCCTCTTCGGGCATGCAATAAAAGCAACGCAGGTTGCAGCGGTCGGTTACGGCCAGGCGCAAGTAGGTGAGGGGCCTTCCATGATTGTCGTAAAGCGGGGTCACAGCAGCGTTGAATTTACCAGTCGTAAATGTCAAAGATATTCAATATTTGACAATTCCCCGGTCGCCTGTTTCAAGCAAACGGGGTGTCTCCATAACATTTCCCTGGCCCATAGAATTCAATGTTTTCAATGTTTGTGATGCTTTCGCGCCGCTGGGGTGTTCACCAACACTATATAGAACATGGAAAATATGACGTAAACAAGGCAATACCACGTATTGCCCGTGCGGGCCAGTTGAAAGACGGTAAAGAAGGCACCCGTCACGATCAGGATCACGGCAACTACTCGGAGTCGCATAAAGGGCAGCATTAGGTTGCTAAAACCATCCACACGCTTCTACAGAAAACCAGAAGCACAGCACACTCTGCATTCCCTTCCCGACGAATCGATTCGCGGGGAAGTCAAAACCGTTTACGCCCTCTATCGTATCCGGGCCATGGCGCGAACCGGGAATGTGCCCACGCCCTTGAACTTGGGTGGGACGGCACTGAACGTGAACCCATCGGCCGGCAGTGTGTACAAGTTACACAAATGTTCGACAATAAGTATCTCCGCGCCCAACAAGGTGGTGTGCACCGGCCGCTCCTTATCCCGGGTATCATCGATGTTGTGGGAGTCGATGCCTACCAGTTTTACGGCACAGTCGCGCAGGAATTCCGCGGCTTCGCGGGTCACATAGGGATGGCCTTCATAATATTTTTCCGTGTTCCAATGTGCATCCCAACCCGTGTGCAGCAACACCGCGCGGTTTCGTATTTCGTAGTTTTGCACATGCTCCCGGGTGATGGCTTGCGACTCCGTGTAGGGCACGCGGATCACCACCCCTTCCAGGTCGGCGAACCGCTCCAACCCAAACTCGGAAACATCTTTGCCATCTTCAAACCGGTGAAAGGGACAATCGATATAGGTCCCCGTGTTGGTCACCATTTCTATTTTCCCGATCTGAAAGGTTGTGCCCGGCGCATAAAATTGTTTCGAATCCTCGCGACTCAAATAATCACAGATCACCGGGGCAGGCAAACCCTTGTAGGTGACCAACCCGGCCGTGATGGTATGACTCAGATCGATGAGCACAGACGACCCGCTTTGTTCCTTGATAGGCTTTCGCTTATGCGGCTCGATCAGGATTTCTTTGTTCAGAATTTTGGCTTCCCCCACCATCAGCAGCCGCAAGTCGTCGATGATATAGTCGGCCAGGGCTTTGTCAGAAATAGTATCTCCCTCGATGTCGAGGCGAAAATCCTCCCCTTTGATGTTGCCACCATTGGTGAAATAGATCTCAAAATCAAATTTTACGCGTCTATCCATGTCCCCAGAACGAACAGGATCGCTTCAGGGTTGTTAGACAAAGGATGGAATTTGAAAAGAAAAATGTGACACACGCCGTTGTTGGAGTGCCATTGTTGGAGTGCCGTTGTTGGAGTTCTTCTCCAACAACCCAGCTTCGTCAGTCATTCCTAATACCCGCCAACGATTCGTACCTTTACACTATAAACAAAACCCCATGAGCCAGGCATTCATAAGAGAAGGCGACGAACAATCCCTATCGGAAATTTCCCCCACGCTAACCGCCCTCATCCGTTTCCTCACCCTCGAAAACGGCGGCATCCGCGTCTACGAAAAAAGCGTCACCACCGACCCCACCGGCAACACCCTCCACACCATGAGCAACGGCCTCACCTACGGCAAAGACAAAACCGGCCGCTGGGAAATCAAACCCTAACCACAACCGCCCAGCATAGTCTCCTGCCTCAGGGACTAACCGTCCCCTTTCCACCCCACACCACTACCCCTCCACACGACTTCCTTTCGACTTATTCTTATCCTTCTCCTTCTTCGCCGGCTTCCCCTTTTCCTTGCCATCAGACTTATCCTTCACCTTGTCTTTCTCTTTAACCTTCTCTTTCTCTTTCTCTTTGGCCTTCTCTTTCTCTTTATTCTTATCCTTATCAACCGGCACACTCAACTCGTCCCGGATAATGACATCATCATTTTCATTATCATCATCGATGTCAGCATCATCATGATCATCCCAATCAAAGTGATCATCATCCGGATCAACGTCCATATCGACGTCAACATCCATGTCGACATCAACGTCCATGTCCATGTCAACATCAACGTCAACATCCGTATCCATATCAACATCAACGTCTATATCAACATCCACCTCCGGCTCATCGATCTCGATCGGCTCAATATCAATCTCCACCTCCTCAACATCAACATCAACCTCCACCTCCACAGGCTCAACATCACCATCAAAATCCTCAATATCGATCTCCACATCCTCAACATCATTGTCCATATCCTCCATGGCCAATTCAACACTCGATTCAACATCGTTCTCGATCTCCTCCTCGTCGATGTCTATATCTACATCGATTTCCCACTCATCCGACCGGGTAACTATTTTCCTCAAACCCTTTGCCCGGTCTGATTCCTCGGCAGGCTCTTCTGTTTTAGACTGTTCTTTTTCAGGCTTCTTTTCCTGCTTTGCAGGTGCGGGGCTGACAACCTGCGAAAAACCAGGCACAGCAATCATAAAAACCATCGCGAAAGCGACAAGGAGGCGGCTAAAAGGGCTCATAAAGTCTTGGGAGTTTAGTGACATACCTACAATACCATCACTTTTAAAGAAGGTTACAACGGCTACCAGCATATTCTTACCAGCCTGCACGTCGCCATAACCCACAGCCTCCGGATTACGAGATCCCCGCGGTAGCATAGTCTCCTGTCTCAGGGACTATGCGTTCTCCGCAGCAGCCTGGTCTCGTGCCTCAAAGTATGCGTTCTCCAGGGACTATGCGTTCTCATCCAACCACTTCTCCGCCTCCTCCGCACTCCTGAAATTCTTCTTCGGAAACTGCGTAGTCTTCGCCACCGCATCCAGCTGCATTTCCGCCACATCATCTTTCACGAGCTCGGCCACTTTCCTGACACCGCCTTTCAACAACGTAGCCTGGGCCTGCTCATGAAGCTTGCGCACTTCCTGGGGATGGGTTTTCATTTCACGCGCATCGGTCAGCAACGTGAAACCACTTTTTAATTTTGAAATGGCCTTGGTCCAGTCCGGCAAATAGTCGGGCACCACTTCCGGACTTCTCCAGAAACCAACGATGGTCAGATAGGCCCGGTTCTTTTCCGGCGACACGGCGATCTTGTACTGCTTGCTTTCGCGAATGATAGTGAGGGGCATACAGAGGGTATTTGAAGTAAAGCAAAGCTATTTGAAACCGCGCAAATTCCCAAGAAGGCCCTCGCTCCAAAATTTCTTTTGCCTTTTGTTGTGACTTGCTTCGTGTAAGAGAATTATGAGGGGTGTTATCTAAACGTTAAAGCCATGAAAGCAATTTGTTTTTCCCTGGCCGTCGTCACCTTGATGGCGTGTCATCCCCGTAGTGAAAAAGAACAAGAAAGTAAGGTTACGTATTCTGATTTGATCGTGGCAGCCGCAGAGGAAGCTCCGGCGACGCAGAATTATCGCACCCCACCCGCAGAAACCGATCGTAAACTCATCCGCGAAGCGCGACTGGAGATGGATGTCGCCTCACTAAAAAATATCAGCGATTCAGTGAGCGTACTCTTGCGCCAATACCAAGCCTATGCCTCCAACGAAGCGCAGGAAAATCAAAGGTATGATCTTCGAAAGACCATGACCATCCGCGTGGGCGAAGCGCAGTTCGAGCCCATGATGAAACGGCTGGAAGCCTTGGCCACGCGCATCGTCGAACGGTCGGTCACCACGCAGGATGTCACCATGGAATACACCGATCTCCAGGCGCGCCTTCGCTCAAAAAAAGAATTGGAGGTCCGCTATCATGAAATACTCAGGCAAGCTAAGACCGTAAAAGACATGCTCGCCATCGAAGAGCAACTGGGCACGACCCGCGAAGAGATCGAATCCATGGAAGCACGCTTCAAGCGCATGACCAACCTTACCACCTACTGCACGCTCGACGTTGTTTTCATTCAGCGCCTGGAAGCCCCGCCGACCGGCTTCGCCCAAGAGTTTAGTGTAGCCTTGAGAAATGGCTGGCGCAGCGTCATGAACGCCGTGCTGGCGTGTGTCAGCGTTTGGCCGTGGGCGTTCGTGGGCTTTGCGGTCATAGGTTTTGTGATCCGTTTCCGCAAACGGCGGATGGCCCATGTTGCGTGAAAATAAATTCTGATAAACCCCGTGACTTTTCCGTGACGCCGAACTTATAGGGGAAACAAGCTTCTAAGAATCACACTCTAATTGCCCGTGACAACACACAAATGGCAAAGCCGGTAGCGAAAAACGACCCGGACAGGAACGACTTTGCCCCTGATGTTCGTCGCGAAAACATATAGTTCATGTTCAACCTAAACCGTCTGTTTTTATGAGAAACGAAAATGCAGAAGTTCCCAGCATGGATGATCTGGTATTTGAAAACCGGAACAAAGAATACGGCGCCTACGTCATCCGTAAAGCCTACTACGACAATGTTCACAAGGCCCTGTTATATGTTATGGTCTTCTTCGCCGGCGTCATGCTGCTGACTATATTCTATCCGGGCGAGCCCCTGATCAAGGTGCCGGAAGCCGCCAAGAAAATCATTCAATTCAATATTCTTCCAACCATAGAAGCACCTCGTCCGGCGGCTCCTAGTGCTCCGGTGCGGCGCGCCCCCTCGCGAGTAGCCCCCACGGTAACAGCGGCCGTTGTCACTGAGGAACTCACTCCGCCTGCAACCGACGCAAACACAGGTGTGCCGGACGGCGCCGTCGATGGTGTGGCACCCATGGAAGGTACGGGACCGGCGACTGCCGAACCCGTTGTAGCCACGCCTGTGGAAACAGCACCTAAGGGACCGCTTGACATCGCTGAGGTCATGCCGCAATACAAAGGTGGCTTGCAAGCCATGGCAAGATTTGTGCAAAGAAATTTGAAGTATCCCGCTGTGGCACGGCGCATGGAGACGGAAGGCTTAGTTTACGTAAGCTTTATCATCGACACCAATGGCCGTGTCATCGAGGCCAAGGCAATAAAAGGCATCAGCAAGGAATGTGACGAAGAAGCCGTTCGAATGGTATCCGCCATGACCGACTGGCTCGCCGGCCGCCAAGGTGGCGTGCCCGTGATGGTCCGCATGGTGCTGCCCATCAGATTTCAATTGAATCGATAACCCCATCAGGCTTCCCCTGTGCGCCTTGCCTACCGCATCCCCGTTGTATAGGCCATCTCCGTTGGTTCGGCGCACAGGGGCAAGATTGAGTTGACCGGGCTGGTGAAGCACACCAACCCCGGCAAACTCTGCCCCGCTGCGTTCGTCGCGAAATCCTATACTCCCCGTTCATCCTAAACCGACTGTCTTATGAGAATCGAAAATGCAGAAATACAAAGCATGAATGACCTCGTCTTTGAAAACCGGAACAAAGCCTACGGCGCCTACGCCATCCGGCAGGCCTACGCCGACAATGTTCAAAAAGCGTTATGGTTTGTGCTCGCCGCGCTCGCCGCCGCCATGATCCTCACGCTCGTTTTTCACCGCGATCCTCTGATAGTAGACCCGAAGCCCGACACGGGAACTATATGGGACAGTTTCAATCCTCCTATAGTAACACCAAAGAAATCCACACCGTCACCGCCAGTGCGTCGCGCACAAAGCAACGTGGCCCCCACCGTATCAACGCGCCCCGACCCCGAAGAAACAAAGCAACAGCAAACCGACGCCACCACAGGAACTGCCGATGGCCCGCTCGTTGGCCACGAACCCACAGACCCGGGAGCCATAGAAACAAAGGCAGAGGTCGTCACAATAGCTCCTCAGGAAACACACGCCGACCCGCTTACCTGGGTCAAGGCGATGCCCGAATTTGCAGGCGGCCCGGAGGCGTTAGCAAAATACATGCGCAAAAATCTGAAGTATCCCGCCATCGCGCGCCGCATGACGGTTGAAGGTGCCGTGTTCGTCAGCTTCGTCGTCAACACCGATGGTCGTGTCATCGACGTGAAAGTTATCAAGGGCATCATGAAAGAGTGCGACGAAGAAGCGGTACGGGTCGTACAGAACATGCCCCCATGGATCGCCGGCCACCAGGACAACACACCCGTCATGGTCCGCATGGTGTTGCCGATCAGATTTCAATTGAGTCATTAAACCCCATTACACTTCCGCTGTGCGCCCAGCCTACCACATTCCCGTTGTATAGACCATCCCCGTTGGTTCGGCGCACAGGGGCAAGGTTGATACCTGCTTTCTAAAGGCTCATCCTTTGGAAGGCGGGTGTCCTTTTTCTTTCAAGAACTCTTCCAGGTAGTGAAAGAGAAGATCCCAGGCTTTCTGCTCGTCATCGTTTGCCAACGCAAGCACATGAGCGGTCCAAATAACATTGGATCCCCGCTGCACTTTCTTACCCAGCCACCGCGATATTTCCCGGTTTCCTTCTTCGCCTGGCCCCCAACTCAAGCCCGTGATAAAGCCCTCCAGATAAATCCTCAGATTATTGAAATTCACAGGATGGAAATACATAGCGGGCCGCGCCTTCATATGCGGAACCACCTCCGCCAGGATTTCATATACATTCTTATTCTCCATAAGTATTCGCGAAAAAACGTTGACATTCACTTCTTCCCAAATCGATTTCTTAAGGCATAATAACCAACAAAGCATGCAGCAAGGGGCACACCAACAACCAGTAAATTGATCGTGACCATATCGTCGAACAACGACAGCGAATCGACTGCCCTAAACGTCAGAACAATAGCGAACAGACAAATGATTGCAAGTATCAGTTTGCCGATTCTATTCAGGTGAACGGCATACAGAACAAAAGCAAGCACTACAATCGTTAATAATCCAAAGAACAAAGGTATCAGCCCCTCTTCGTGATCGGCATAGGCCGGCGTGGATTGCACGAGAATGGCTAGCGCAAGGATATATTTGAGTTTCTTCATTCGCCAATTTAACAAAATCCCGCCGTTCCCGCCGTTGTTGGTGCTCTCCCGCCGTTGTTGGTGTTCTTCACCAACAACAGACGCGGAGAGAGTCATTGTTGAAAGGAGTCGAACGGTAGCGACTATCCAATCTAACAACGGCGGGTTGATCAATATTCGTTGCCATAGTTTTATGCGTGCGGCCCCCCTTGTACCTCGGGTCGGGCTATCCGTTCCAAGTCCGTCCACG
>CBIHQM010000257.1:0-9801 GCA_966211885.1 uncultured Chryseolinea sp. | reverse complement strand
GATCACCGGTAGGGTCTCGTCATCCGAAGACGGATCGGCCCTTCCCGGTGTAAACGTGGTGGTCAAAGGAACCACAAATGGAACGGTTACCGATACCGACGGTAACTATAAATTGACAGTCCCCTCCGGAGATGCCAGCCTGGTGTTTTCTTTTATCGGTCTCCTCACTCAAGAAGTGCCAGTTGGCGACAGAACAACTTTAGATGTTCAACTTACCTTAGATGTCAAGCAACTTTCCGAAGTCGTGGTTACCGCTCAGGGTATCGAGCGCGAGCGCAAAGCCCTTGGGTATGCGTCGACGACCATCTCCTCGGCAGACCTTGCCAACAAGCCTGAGACCGACGTGGGACGGGCGTTGCAAGGAAGAACCCCCGGTCTCCAGATCCTGAACTCTTCGGGTATGGCCGGTGCTGGTTCCAAGATCAACATCCGCGGTATCAGCTCGGTGAACGGAAACACACAACCCCTGTGGGTTGTCGATGGTATTCCGATCAACACATCGACCAACGATTCCAACACCGACTTCCGCGATGGTAACATTGCGCCTTCGCGTTTTATCGACATCGATCCCAACAACATTGCCAGCATCAACATCCTGAGAGGTTTGAGCGCCACAACCTTGTATGGTTCGCTGGGAAGAAATGGTGTGATCCTGGTGACGACCAAGTCGGGCGCCAGCAGCAAGCAGCAACAAAAATTTGAAGCCAGTGTGAGCCAGTCTTATTTTGTGATCCAGGCTATTTTGCCGGAGTATCAAAATAAATGGGCCAACGGTTTCGATGGTGACTATGGTGAATTCTTTAGTAACTGGGGAAGCTTGTTTTCCAACAACGTAGCCGTAGGAAAACACCCTTACTACGAACACCGCGCCCTTTTCCCGGATCATCCGGAATTTAACGATGCCTCCGGATACATTCCCAAGCCGGCGCCAAACAACGTGAAAGATTTCTTCAAGAAAGGATCATCGTCGAACACGTCGTTGAACCTGGGTTTCAAAGGTGAAAACTCCAGCCTGAACTTGAACTATAGCCACTTGGATGAAAGCGGTTATATTGAGAACAACAACATGAAGCGCGACAACCTCGCGCTGGGCGGAACGGCAAACCTGACCAAAAAACTCTCGATCACCAGCACATTCAATTTTGTGCGGACCGAGATCAAGAGCCCTCCGACCGGAGCCGGCACAGGTAGTAACTCCACCGGTGGACCTTCCGTGTTTGCAAACTTGTTCTACGTGCCACGTAACATCGACCTGATGAACTGGCCCTATGAGAACCCCATTACACACGCCAGTGTTTACTATCGCAACGGTAACGACGTTACCAACCCCCGCTGGTTGCTGAAGAACGCGCAGCAAACTTCGAAGACAAACCGCTTCTTTGCCAACGTGAGCTTGAACTATGAACTCACCAACTGGTTGAAGGCAAGCTACCGTCTGGGTCTGGATACGTATTCTGAAAAACAAACCTATTGGCTGAACAAAGGTTCGGTGGGCTATCCTACTGAAGCACAACTTTTGTCAAACGGTCTTTATCGCTCGGTCAACTTCCTCAATACGATCGTGGATCACACTTTCATGTTGAGCCTCAACAAGGAGATCGCCACCGATCTTGATCTGACCGGTGTGGTAGGTTTCAACGCCCGTACGGACACCAACGAGCAATCCGGTTTGGAAAGCTCAGGACAAGTGGTATATGGCTTGATTGAGCACCGTAACTTCTCTAACACGACGTCACGCGACTTCAGAGGTAACAACCTGAACAAGACCATGCGCAGAACCTGGGCCGGTGCCTACTTCGACATGGGTTTGGGTTACAAAGACTTCTTGTATGTGAACCTGACCGGCCGGAACGACTGGTCGACCACGCTTGAAAAAGCTAACCGCTCGTTATTCTATCCCGGTGCCAGCTTGTCGTTCATCCCCACAACGGCCTTCCCTGACTTCGCTTCCGGAGTATTGGAATTCCTGAAGTTAAGAGCCGCCTACGGTACTTCAGCAAACTTCCCCGAACCGTATAATACCCGTCCTTACCTGGCCATCAACGCCCAGGCTTCCCAGGACGTTCAGGGCGTGGTTTCCACACAAGGAATTCCCACCGTTCTGGCCAACAAGAACCTGAAGCCTGAGTTGCTGACGGAAATTGAATTCGGATTGGAAGCCCAATTGCTGGACAACCTGGCAAAGGTCGATCTCTCTTATTATAACAGACAAGCAAAAGATCAGATCCTGAATCGCTCGCTCGACCCTTCAACAGGTTATCAAACTACGTTGATCAACGCCGGCTCTATCCGCAACAAGGGTGTTGAACTCGGCTTGACGATCAGCCCCTTCCGCAAAGGAGATTTCCATTGGGATGTTCGTGTGAACTATACCAAGAACATCTCGAAAGTGGAAAGCTTGCCCGAAGGATCGAAAGAGATCCTCATCGGTGGATTTACCAACCTGGGTAACTTCGCCATCGAAGGACAGCCTTTCAACGTAATCCAAGGAAACTATACACAGCGAAATGACAAAGGCGAATACCTCGTTGACGAAAACGGCAACTGGGTGATCTCCAATGACATTAAGGTCATTGCCAACCCGAACCCCAAATGGTTGGGATCGTTGATCAGTGACATGAACTACAAAGGCATCAACTTTGGATTCCAGTGGGACTATGTGAATGGCGGACAGGTTTATTCCTATACAGCGGCTACCATGGTGGGTCGTGGTGTGGCTAAAGATCTGGAGGCCTTCAATCCTGGCCTTCCCCTCATTCTTCCCGGTGTGAAACAGTCGGACGGAACGCCTAACGATCTTCCGGTAACTACTTCTGGTATGTTCTTTGGAAACTCCATCATCGGTGGATCGGCCAACGACAGAGGCGTTTTCGATGCGACGCGCATACGCTTGAGAGAAGTTAAATTGGGCTACTCCTTGCCTTCTTCGATCACCACCAAATTGGGTGTACGGGGAATCAACATTTCCTTCCTGGGTAGCAACCTCTGGTTCCGTGCGATCAATGCGCCGAAATACTCCAGAGCCGATTTCGACAGAACGGCTTTCGGTGTGGGCAATGGCGCAGGCTTCGACTTCCTGGGCGGTCCTTCGGCCAGACGTTATGGTGTTAACCTTCGGATAACTTTATAAGCGACGAACAATGAAAAAGATATATAAATATTTCACTCTGACCCTGATCCTGTTCGCCATGTCTTGTAACATGGACAGAGATCTGGATAACCCGAATGAAGCATCAACCAGCCAGGCAAACGTCGACCTGTTGATGAATAAGATCCAATTGGATTTTGCTGCGTTCTATTCCCTGGTATCCGGCAATGATATTTCGGGTATTACAGGAACCAACGTGGGCGTTAACCAAGTCGTGCGGATGATGGCGATGATCAGCGGATCCACCTATGAAAGAGCCCTGATCTCTCAGAATTTCGACCAGATGTGGACACGTGCTTATCAGGACGTGTTGATCAACATCGAAACACTGCTTCCGATGGCGAAAGACGGAAACTTTATGGTGCATTCGGGTTCCGCCAAGGTCCTGAAGGCTTACATCTATATCACGCTGGTGGATGTATTTGGTGATGTTCCGAAGACTGAAGCGTTGCAGGGAACGACCGGTGTGTTTAACCCGAAAGCAGACCCTGGAGCCCAGATCTATGCGGAAGCCATCGCACTTCTGGATGAAGCCAAAACAGATCTGGCAGCCAGTGGACATGGCCTTGACAGAGATATCTATTACGGCGGCGACGCTGACAAATGGATCACGCTGGCCAATTCGCTAAAGTTGAAAGCCTGGATGAACATTTCTACCGATCCTGCCCGCAAAGCAGAAGCGGTAACTGCGATCACGGCCTTGTTGGCAGACGGCGATCTCATCGACACCGATGCTGAAGAATTCACTTACAAATACGGAACAGCAGACATTCCTGCCCGCTCCCGCCATCCTCAGTATCGCCAGTTCTATACACCGGCAGAAGGTAACGGCACAGGTTATGTTGGAAACTATTACCTGAAGGAAGCCTACAATGGAAAAGGGATCGAGGACCCTCGCTGGAGATATTATTTCTTCCGCCAGGTCGGTTCCATTGACCAAGCCCTTTCTATCGATGGAGAATCTGTTCCTTGTGTGTTAAACCCGAAGCCTCTTCACTACGGCACCGAAACTCCTTTCTGTACATTTGAGCCCGGTTTCTTCGGTCGCGATCACGGCGATGCCAGTGGAACGCCTCCCGACGGAACAGTGAAGACCGTGGTGGGTGTGTATCCTGCCGGTGGATTGGCAGACACCAACATCACGTATACGAATCCAGATGACGAGAGACCCGGCGACGGTAAAGGTGCTGACTTTTATCTGCCCGTCGTTCAAGGCCTTGGCGGAAACGGTAAAGGAATCGAACCCATCTTCATGTCCTTCTTCATTGACTTTATGAAGGCTGAGGCGGCCCTCCGCTTGGGTATTGGAGCCCCTGCCGACGCAAAAGCATCGATGACTACGGGTATCGATAAGTCGATCAATCGGGTAAAGGCCATGGGAGAATCCCTTGGACAGACCGTTCCCGAATCGTTGGTTGCCTCTGCACCGGACTATAAGATATTCGTGGGCAATCTCTTTGATGCATCCGATGATAAGCTTGACGTGGTGATGAAAGAATACTATCTCGCGCTGTTTGGAAACGGTATTGAGGCCTATAACCTCTATCGCAGAACAAGCTCGCCGAAGAACATTCAGCCCATGCTTGCGCTTAACGGTGGAAAGTTTGCAATGTCGCTCATCTACCCCGCAGTCTATGCTAACCTGAACGGATCGGTGACTCAAAAAACAGATGGATCAGTGAAAGTTTTCTGGGACAAAAATCCCGATGACCTTAAATAAACGAAACTATGAAATCAACTATAAATAAATTATCGCTGTTCATCGGCATCGCCTGTTTGGCGGCATGCGCGGATGACTCCCTGGACCCGTTTCGCCTGAAGGAACAAACCAAGGGGTCGATCCTGGCGCTCCGCGGAGATTCGTTCGACGCCTTGAACGACAATGGCTGTTCGAATTCGTTCTTCAAAAATAAGATCGTCGGCGACGAAACCTTCGTCATGGATGTTGAATACCTTTCAGAAGACCCCAAGTCGCTGCAGGAAATCCAGGTTTACGCGCACTTTCAAAGACCCGACCCTGATAATGCAGGTCAGTACACGATAGATACGCGCGCCAAAGTGGCAACATTCCCGGGATCGACGTTAACGGCAACCGGTACCGGAAACCCGACGGGCGTTTTGTCCATTCAGCTTTCCGCCATTCTTACCGCCGTGGGAAATCCGACGATAGAGGACGATGATCTTTTAAATATCGAATCAGATCTGCTCCTGACCAATGGATCGGTGGTGTTTTCGACATCTGTGGTGAACAGTGGTTTGTATCAAAGCGGTATTTTTTATCCCGCTCAAACCCTTCTCTATTGCCACGATGACATTAACAACTTTCTTCCGGTACCCAAGTTCGCGTTGCGTGTGGGCACCCCGTTGAAGGATGGAGCGAAGGATACGCTGAACATTACGTACAAGACTGAAATTGCCACACCCCCCACGGTAACACTGGTGGGCAGCGAGGGTACGCTGGGCACTTTGGTGGCAGATCCGGACGACGACTCTGGAACGAAGTTCTATGTCATCTATACAGCCGGTCCGGGCTATACAGGCCCCGTTTCTGTAAAAGTGGCAGGCGCTGTGACCGGTGGCACGGGTGCCACGGCTGGGCTGGTTCAGCCGACAGCAAAGATGGCTACCATACAAGTCGATAACCTCGGTCCCCAAGTGGTGGGAGCTCCTATCATCGAAAACCAGGCAAACCCCGCAGCAGGCCCTCGTATCGGACGTGATCAGTACATCGGCATTACGCTTAATTTCCAGGAGGAACTCGATCCCGGCACCGACTTGTTGATCTCGGTGACAGGTCAAAACCTGGATCCAGTAGATAAAGATGTGATGACCATCTCTGAAAACGGAAGATCGGCAACCTATACGTATGTCTACAAGGATACGGATGACGGAACCACCGTGACTCCGGGCGATCTGGACTTTGACGTGACTGGTGGCGCCGATTTGGCTGGCAATGACTTTGCAGGCATATCGTTCACGACGTTGAATGACATCGGTGAGCCTCCGGTGCCGGTAGTAACGCTGGACGCCAACTATGATCTCGGCAATAACATTAAATGGTCGGCTACGACAACCACCGGCCCTTCTAATGTTGGTGGGGCAACTTCGGGAACAGTCTTCTATGCGGCAGTGCCCACAGGAAGTGCTGCACCTACGCAGGCAACCCGTACCATTAAGGGCGTAGTGGTGAATGATGGATTTGATTTTGGTGGCGAGACACCAGTCGAAACCGGAAGCTTCGACGTGTCCAATGGCTCCGGAGTGGCATCGAGTAAATTTGTCTCAAACGGCGATTTTGACGTGTACTTCTACTTTGTGAATGCAACGGGTAACGTGAGTAAGAACACGGGCCCGACGCAGGTTACCATGCAATAATTCTTTCGCATAAAAATGAAAAAAGGCTGCCTTCACGGGCAGCCTTTTTTAATACTTAGCATCGATCATTTCCTGTTTATGTTATGAGGATCCCGTTTTTTGTAACCGAGAGCTCCCCCTGGAAGTATTGCCTGGCTTTCATTATGCTTGCTGTTCAACTCCCCGGCTTCTCTCAAGGTCCGGTACTGAAAGGAACCATTTCAGAGCATGACAACCCCATGCCCGGTGTAACGGTATACCTGGAGCAGCTAAATATCGGCATCGTGTCCGACTCTCTTGGAAAATATTCCATTTCCGTACCGTCGGGAACCTACTGGACAAAGTTTTCATTCACCGGCTACAAGACCGTTCGCGTCAAGCTCACGCTGCATCAATCCCAACGCTTCGACGTTGTCATGGAGGAAGATATCACTCAACTGGATGAAATGGTGGTGAACGCACAAGCCGAAGATCACAACGTGGCCAGTGTGGATATGGGGGTGAGCACGCTGACCATGAAGACGCTGTCGAAGATGCCGGCGTTTATTGGGGAAGTCGATATCATTAAAAGTATGTTGCTGTTGCCCGGCGTCACCACGGTGGGAGAGGGGACTTCGGGGATAAACGTTCGCGGTGGTAATTCAGATCAGAACCTGATCTTGCTGGATGGCATGCCCATCTTTAATCCTTCACACTTAATGGGCATGTTCTCGGTGTTCAACCCCGACATGGCCAAAGACATTTCGTTGTACCGCGGCGGCGTTCCGGCCCAGTTTGGCGGACGTGCTTCTTCCGTTTTGGACATCAGCGTGAGAAGTCCTTCCACAAAGACAAGTTTCCAGGGAGGGATCGGGTTGGTGGCCAACCGGTTTTTGGTTGAGGCGCCGATCATCAAAGATCGACTGTCGCTCATTATCGGTACACGCTTTTCATTTTCCGACTATCTTTTCAAAGTGCTGAAGAGCTCGAGCCTGCGGAATACAAAAGCCAATTTCTATGACATCACCGGGCGGCTGGAATACCTGAAGGGGAACGACCGGATCTACCTGACCGCCTATAATTCCACCGATGTATTCAAACTTCCTTCCGATTCGATCTCGAATGGAAACATACCACCGGCAACCGACTATCGCTGGAAAAGCAATACGGCCACGCTGGGATGGATCCATAAGTTTGCCTCCAACCTATCCTTGAAATCAGCATTGGTCTACAGCAAATACAATTCCGTGATCTCCAGTCATGAAGTTCCGAACGACTATGATTTCAAATCGGACATCACCTATAAATCCATAAAGTCCGACTTGTCGTGGCAAAAGAACGCGCATCAGGCCATTGGAGGAATTGAGTTGGCGCAATACAAGGTCAATCCCGGCACGCTGATCCCTTTGTCCGATGAAACGGATCTATCCTTGCCCGCCCTGCAGTCCGAGCAGGGTACAGAGATGGCTGTGTTTGGATCGGATGAAGTGCACTTGCAACGATGGCTCACCATGCAAGCAGGTCTTCGCTATTCTTATTATTTCAACACGGGACCTTCCACGGTCTACGCCTATGCGCCAGGAAAAGAGCGCGACATAAAATATATAACGGACACGACTCACTATAGCAAACACGAACGCATCGCCAGCTATGGTGGTCTTGAACCCCGCCTGGCCTTCAACATGCGTTTAGGACCAAAGTCTTCCATAAAGATTGGCTACAGCCGCTTGCGCCAATACCTGCAACGCATTACAAACACAACGGCATCGCTACCGACAGACCGCTGGCAACTCAGCAACACGTATGTGAAGCCCATCATCTCCGATCAATTTTCGGTGGGCTACTTCCGGAATTTTTATCAGAACAAATACGAGGCATCCCTGGAACTATACACCAAGAATATTCAAAACATCAGCGACTACAAAGGTGGTGCCGACCTATTGCTGACGCCGCTGCCCGAGACGGTCATCCTGCAGGGGAAGGGTAAAGCCTATGGACTGGAATTTCAATTGAAGAAAAATGTAGGCCGGCTCACTGGGTGGCTGAACTACACGTATTCTCAAACGATGATCCTGATCTAATACACTAACCCCAACGAGCAAGTGAATAACGGGAAGTGGTACCCGGCGAACTACAACCGACCTCACAGTTTGAACCTGGTGTTGAACTATAGTCCGAATAAAAAGGGCATTACCTATGCTGCGAATTTTACGTTCAGTTCCGGCCGGCCGACAACGTATGCCTACAATCGTTATTACATGGGCTTCCTGCAGGTGTCCAATTTCATAGATCGCAACCAGGATGTTATCCCGAACTATCACCGGCTTGATCTCTCCATGACCATCGACCCGATGCGCGCGGCGAACAAGCGCTTTCATGGAAGTTGGGTGTTCAGTCTGTATAACGTGTATGCGCGCAAGAATGCTTATTCTATTTTCACGAAAACAAACGGCATACACTCGGCCATCATCTCTTCGGATGCCTACAAGCTTTCGATTTTTGCTACGATCATACCCTCGATCACCTACAATTTTAAGTTCTGACTATGCGGCGGAGGATTTCCAACATAAAAACCAGGCTCATCACCTTTTCTTCCGGAATTGTCCTGCTGGTGTTGAACAATTGTGTTACTCCTTTTGAACCCGAGCGCCGCGATATAGAAAAGCAACTGGTCGTGAGCGGTGCGATCACCGACGGTCCGGGCCCACACTTCATCAGTGTGAACTACACACCACCCTATTCCGATATCAAACAGAAATCCTATCTCTATCCCAACAATGCCCGCGTGTTTCTCTACGACGACACGGGGTATGAAGAAGAGCTGATCCCCACCACCTACGGCACGTATAAAACGGCAGACGACACAAAAGGTGTCCCGGGCAGGACCTATCATGTCACCATCGTATTGGAAAACGGTACGCGGTATGAATCCCGTCCTGAATTGATGGCACCTGTTCCGGCGATCGACACCTTGTTTGCAGAGTTCAAACCCCTTCCGTCGACGGACGTGCCCGGTAAATTTTCGGTCTACCTCGAGACCACGGATGTGCCGGAAACGAGCAACTATTATTGGTGGAACTGGGAGCATTATGAAACACTACCCTACTGCAAGATCGTGGCCCTGCCCGGCGGAGGAAGACTGGCCTATCCCTGCTGCAACCCGTGTTGGAGGATCACGTTTTGCGATGGCTGTTTTTCACTTACGTCCGACTATCTGAGCAATGGCAAACGCTTGAGAAGGCAACACATCACCGATGTGCCCTATGATTCGAAGGATCCGTATTACATCATGGTGAAACAACAATCTATTTCGGAGGGTG
>CBIHQM010000256.1:0-9804 GCA_966211885.1 uncultured Chryseolinea sp. | reverse complement strand
CGGCTTTATAAAGCAATTCCAAATCGACGTTGCTTTCCGTCGCCTCCGTATTGAGCGCGACGATCGTATTGCCGCGCAAGATCGACTCCGAAAACAACGCATCTTTCAGGTCGTCGGGGTCAAAGGAAATTTTGAAAAGCAATTTGCGCGACACGGCGTCAAGACTTTGTTTTAACAGGATCTCGGTGTCGTTGAGAATAAGGACCTCATCGATCAGGTTTTCAAGATCCTGGACCTGGTGCGAGCTGATCAAAATGGTCCGGGAGTCTGTTGCCGCGCCGGCAATCACTTTGCGGAGTTGCCCTTTGCTGATGATGTCCAGTCCGTTGGAGGGTTCATCCATCAAAAGCACCGACACGTTGCTGGCCACTCCAAAACTTATGAATACCTTCTTCTTCTGACCGTAGCTCATGCCTTGCAGCAAACTGTCGGGAGGAATGTCAAACGATTCGACAAAGTCATAAAAGGCCGACTTGTCGAAGTTGGGATAAAATGGACTGTGGTATTTCACAAAATCCGAAATGGAGATGTTGGGCAGGTGAAATTCTTCCGGCACCATAAAGATATCCTCCAAAAAACCCGGTTCGCGTCGCGAGGGGACGAACCCATTCACATGAATGCTTCCACCCTTCGGATACAAGAGACCGGCAATGGCATATAATAGTGTAGATTTCCCAGTCCCGTTCTTGCCCAGGATCCCGCAAACATGGCCTGGCTCAAGCGTTGTGGAAACTCCCTTGAACACATGATTTTTTCCATAATGGAAATGCAAATCCTGAATCGCGATCATATCGTGTGTATTAGTGTACTACTTGATTAGTACACCAAGGTAGATAAATTTTTATCCAAGTTCCAGATCCTCAAAAAAATAAAATTATATCAGCTGAGAAAGCGGCACACAGGGCGTTGATGACGCATTATCCGGAGACATGGCCTACATCGCCAGCATCACAGCCACATAGTGACAGACCGCCGCCGTCAGTGCAAACAGGTGCCATACGGCGTGGGTGTACAGGTATTTGTCCCACACATAAAAAAAAATCCCTACAGAATAGAGAATGGCACCGGCAAAGAGCAAGATGATTACCGCCAGGGGCAGGTGCTCAAAAAATGTTCGTCCGCCCACCACCATGATCCATCCCATCAAAAAGTAGATGATGATGGAAACCATTTCAAACCGGCCCGTATAGCGCAGCTTAAAGACGATACCGACGGCCGTCAATCCCCAGAGGATGGACAGCAAAGAAATGCCAAAGGAGTCGTTCATATAGATCAGGAGGAATGGCGTGTAGGTTCCGGCGATCATAAAGAAGATACCGATGTGATCAAATATTTTGAAGATCCTTTTTACTTCCCGGTCTTGCGCCAGGTGAAATATGGTAGAAGAGATGAATAGCAGTAAAAAACAAAAACCGTAGATGCCCGATCCCACAATACCGGCCGTGTTGTCGTGCGCGGTAGCCAATCCCGTTAATACGGGCAGGCCGCTGATGCCAAAAAGCGCTCCCATGCCGTGGATCAGGCCGTTGACGATCTCTTGTTTCCTTGAATACGCCTCCATGGGTTATCCTGCTTCTAATGATGTCTTTGTTTATAACCCCGTTGGCTACCCGAAAGTTTTTTGGGCATGGTTAGTCCATTTGGTGAGGAGGTTTGGAATCTCAAGCTTTTCGCGGGTTTGCGGACGGATAGATCTTTCTGCCTTTGTAACCTTAACGCCGCCTTAGGCGTCCAACGCGCTGGATCCAAACCTTACCGACATGATAGCCAATTACCTTAAAGTCGCCTTCCGGCACCTGCTGAAAAACAAGCTCTATGTTTTGATCAACACCCTCGGTATGGGAATTGCGATCGCCTGTGCCATGACCGTCTACCTGCTGATCGCCTACAATATTGAATTTGACAACACCGTAGACAAAACCAGGGTAAAGCATGTGGTGAAGGTGGTGCACCACCGGAAAGACAACGGTGGCGATGCCTTCCAAGAGCTGGTGGCGCCGCTGCCCCTGGGACCCGCTGCCCTCCACGACATCGCCGGCATCACCCGCTTCACCCGCTATTGCAGCGACGGGGGCTATCTCAGCCATGGCGAAAAAGGTTTTCACGAAATTATCTTCTTTGCCGATTCAAGCTTTCTGAACATGTTCACCCCCAGCCTTGCCCGGGGCACTTACAAAAGCTTTGATGACAAGAGTTCTATTTTTATCAGCGAAAAGTTTGCTCTGAAATATTTTGGCGCCGAAGATCCCCTGGGGAAAGAGATGATCGTTTCTTTTAATAACAAAAAGTTAAATGTTGTTGTCGGGGGTGTGCTCAAAGATGCTCCCTTTAATTCAACGTTCACGGAAAACATCCTGATGCGGATCGAGAACTATCTTGATCTTTACCAGGTCCAAGACAACGATTGGGCCTCGGCTCACACGGCTTCGGTCTTGTTTGAGCTAACGGATATAACACGCGCCGGGGCGATCGGCGACCAGCTAAAAAAATATGCTGCCCTTCAGAATGCTGCGGTGGCGGAGGCCGGGTCGGTGGGTTATGAGTTGGTGCCGTTTGGTCAACCCATTTCTCCAAACGATGTCCGGCGGTCTGATCTCCATCTTCGCATTCCTTCGATTGCCTTGTCGATCTTCACGACGCTTGGGGGGATCATCCTGTTGATCGCCTGTTTCAATCTTACCAATACCACCCTGGCCCTTTCCGTGAAACGTTTGAAAGAGATCGGCATTCGCAAGGTCGCCGGCTCGAACGGTTTCCAGATCGGTCTCCAATTCTTCAGTGAGATCCTGTTGACGGTGACGTTGTCGGCGGGTGCTGGCTTTGTGTTATCGCTCTATATCATCCCGGAATTTGCTGCCATGTGGGAACTCCCCTATGGACTGCAGGAACTGAGTAGCCTGAACATGGTGATCGCGTTGGCCATCCTTCTTTTTGCCAGCGCCGTATTGGCGGGCCTCTATCCCGCCGTGTTCGGGAGCCGGCAAAGCCCGTTGCGTTTATTCAGGGGTGGCAAAAATCCCGGCGGCACAAACCTCTTCACCCGGAGCCTGCTCGTGATGCAATTTGCTCTTTGCACGATGGTACTGATCGCCGGAATGGTTTTCACGCGCAACGCTACTTACCAGGACAACATCAGTTTTGGCTACGACAAAGACATGCTCATCACGGCGCTCATACAAGGCCCGCATGAGGCCGAGGCACTCCGCGAAGCGATACAGGAGGATCACAGGATCATCGGAGCGTCGCCTTCCGTGCATCATTTCGCTTTTATAAACGCACCCGAAAGACCAGCCGTGCTCGCAGGAGAAAAATTTAACGCCACCGTCTATGAAGTCGGCCGCGATTATTTTTCGACGGTAGGTTTGAAACTCATCTCCGGCAAATTATTCCCCGAGACCGACACGGTCGACCGACGGTCTGTTGTGGTGGACGAAAATTTCATAAGACAAAATCACCTGACCGATCCTCTTGAGGCGAAGGTTGAAGTGGAAGGCGAAACGTTGACCATCGTGGGTGTGGTGAGCAATCACCTGACGGACCTGGAGAGCAACAACACCGAAAACTATCTCTACCGGCTTGCCAAACCCAGCCAGTACCAGATCCTGGTCGTGAGAGCAGAGGCCGCGACTTTACCGGAGACGCGACAGTACATTGACCAGCAATGGAAAAAACTCTATCCCGACAAACCACTTCAGACGGACTTGCAACCCGAGATCGTATACCAGGAAGCGAATATCTACAACCGGAACCTTAGCAAGATCTTTTTTTTCATGACGGTTTTGGGATGTCTGTTATCCGTTTCGGGTCTTTATGCCATGGCCAACCTCAACATGACCCGGCGAACAAATGAGATCGGTTTGAAACTCGTCAATACAGAATTTGCTGTGATCCTTTTGATCGCTGTGCTTTTGGGTGGGTACGGTGGCTATCGTCTTACGGATGGGCTATTGGCGAGTCTTTTCGCGCAACACATCGATGTGGATATTTTTACGATATTGAGCAGCGGGATGTTTGTGTTCCTGACCGGGATCTTTTCCACGAGCCTCACCATCTGGGCGGGCGCAAATATGAATCCGGTTCATGCATTAAGAAGCACGTAGCATCCCGGCAAAGCCGATAACCATTATTGCAAACAGAAAGCACGACAAAATGAAACCCGTTATCTATCCCAATCCCGCCGATGAATTCATACGGATTGACAACAGCAACCTGTGTATAAACCTATACACGGCATTGGGCCATGAAGTGCCGATTGTGGTGACGCCCCGGAGCGACGGCCAGTACATGCAGGTGGCACATCTGCCGGAAGGCATGTATTTCATCCGTACAAACGATCATGAAAATATAGCATTACAAAAAGTGGTCGTTCTACACGACCGGTGAGGACGGCAAGCCTGCATCACCCTTTTTCCAAAAGCCATCGCATCGGCGACTGTCTTTTCTCCGGCACCAGGCCATAGCGGTTGATGCTTTTTTCTTTTATAAATTCCAACGCTTCGTCGATCGAGTCGGTCACCAGGATCAGTTGAAGGTCTTCGTCGGAGATGGTGTGTTTCTTTTTCATCCATTCGAGTTGATCGACCAGGTCTTTGTAGAACTCACGGTCGAAGATAATGATCGGGAAGGGCAAGATCTTTTTGGTTTGGGTGAGGGTGACGGCCTCGAAGAATTCGTCCATCGTGCCAAAGCCGCCGGGCAGGACAATAAAGGCAAAGGAGTATTTGATGAGCAGTGTTTTCCGGACAAAAAAGTAGCGGATGCTTACCCACTTGTCGAGATAGGCGTTGGGGGCTTGTTCCGAGGGCAACATGATGTTGCAGCCCACAGACCTGCCGCCCACCTCTTTGGCACCCCGGTTCGCTGCTTCCATGAGGCCGGGTCCGCCCCCGGTCATGATGGTGAATCCCATCCTGGCAACACGCGCCGCCAGGTGCCGGGCTTCGGAATAGAACGGATGCTTTTCATCAAACCGGGCCGATCCAAAAAAGGTGACGCAGGGTCCGACAAAATGCAGGGCCCGGAATCCTTTTATGAATTCGACAAACACTTTTATGATAAACCGGAATTCTCCCCACCGCGATTGCGGACCCGAAAGAAATTCTATCTCTGATCCTGATTTCCGCATGGTCTGTTCTATAACAATACTTTTTCTTCGCTCCATTCATGATAGAAAAGCTCCAGCAATTCGCGCTCATTGTTCTTTTCCCAATGCACGATCGTTTCCAGCAACGCCGCCGGAGTTTCCAATCCGAGCGTCTCCACATAGTTCAGGGACGCTTCATAGGCGCTGGCTTTATACTGGCTGATCCGCAACAGTTCGCTGACGAACACGTGGTCCAGCACTGCGGGATCGTGCGCATACCGGACCCGGTTGTACAACTCGTTGATGAGTTCGTCGACCACATGGTTATGACACGACCGGGGTTCACGGTTCAAATAAGAAAATACGCGATCGATCTTCGTTCTTTTCGGATCGCAGCTTTCCAGGTAACGCTTCAGAATATCGCGGAGCCTGGCGGAGTGAATGATGGCGGTCATTTTTGACAGGCCTTCTTTTAGTTTTGCCTCGGCTTGGTACAGCGTTTCCAGTTCCACTACCAACGCTTCTTCCAGTGAATTGATGTTGTATTTCATAGAGGTGTTTTTTTTATTTTTCAATACTCTTCGGCATTTTCGGTGCTGAGTTTGCCAATGGCCGTCCTCAGGTCTACTTTGAGTTTTTCGAAACGCCAGGACAGCGCCTCGGCATCCTCCATGAGTTCGCCGTGCTCCTTATAATATTGGGTTTCCCATTCGCTTTTTGTTTCCAGCATCCTGGCCAACTTGCTTTCGTGGTTTCGCAGTTTTTTTCGCATATCCTCGATGACCTCGACGGTATAGAAAAGGACCAGGTTTTGAAAATGGGTTACTTCGCTTCTCTCCTCCCGCATCAGGCTCAATACCGACAGCCCGTCGAGTTGCTTTTGAAAAAAGGCAAGCTCGCTTTTCCAGAGGGCGGTAGCCGAGAGCCAGGCCAGGGTCTTGGTGTGTTTGTCCAGCAAAGCCGGCTGTAACACATAGTTGTTGGTCACTCCTGTTACGCTGATCATAGTCTTTTTATTTTCCGAAAGGTAGCATCAGGGCCCCGGCCATGCCATGATGTTTGTTTTGCCGCACTATGATTTTGGTCACTGCTTTTTGTGACGGTGAGTGATGGCTGATGAAGATTATCACAGGGCCTGATTTTTGTCATGATCGCACATCCGGCATGGCTTTAGTTTTATGATCAAATCAAAAGACAACCCCTAGCGATCATGTATCCAAAAAAAATGAAAGCCGCCGTAGCCACCCGTTTTGGAGCGGCGCTGTCCATTGAAGAAATGCCCGTGAGACGACCCGGCAAAAACGAGATCCTCGTGAAGGTGATGGCCTGCGGTGTGTGTCATACCGATCTCCATGCCATCAGCGGTGACTGGCCGGTAAAGCCAACGCTGCCGTTCATTCCCGGTCATGAAGGCATTGGCTACGTGGCAGCTTTGGGCGAAAATGTTGACTATCTGAAGGAAGGTGATATCGTGGGTGTGCCGTGGCTGTATTCTGCCTGCGGTCATTGCGAGCATTGCATCACCGGCTGGGAAACCTTGTGCGAACGTCAACAGAACACGGGCTATAGTGTGAATGGCAGCTATGCCGAATATGTGATCGCCGATGCGCGCTACGTTGGCCGGTTTCCGGACAAGATCGATTTTGTGCAGATGGCCCCGATCCTTTGCGCCGGGGTGACGGTGTATAAAGGCCTGAAAGAAACGGAAGTGAAACCCGGCGAGTGGGTGTCCATCTCCGGCATCGGCGGACTGGGTCACGTGGCGGTGCAATATGCAAAGGCCATGGGCATGCACGTGGCCGCCATCGATGTTTCGGACGACAAACTTGCCCTCGCAAAATCCCTGGGTGCCGAATTGGTGGTGAACGCCTCGCGACAAGATCCCGGGGAAGTGATCAAAAAAGCGACGCACGGTGGTGTGCATGGATCGCTGGTCACGGCCGTTTCGCCGGTGGCCTTCCGCCAGGCCCTCTTCACCCTTCGCCGCAAGGGCACCATCGCCCTGACCGGCTTGCCCCCGGGAAGTTTTGACTTGCCCATTTTTGAGACCGTTCTCAATCGTTATACCATCCGCGGTTCGATCGTCGGCACCCGCAAAGACCTGCAGGAGGCGATTGACTTTGCGTTGGATGGAAAAGTGAAGGCCACCGTGCACCCGATGAAGCTGGAAGAAATCAATTCCGCCTTCAACGCCATGCGAAACGGCGCGATCGAGGGCCGCGTGGTCTTATCAGTAGGAATTTAATCATCATTGTCGGAAATTAACATAACACTTAAACACCAGCCATATGAAATATCTTAGTGGAGAAGACGCTGTCAAGGTGATCAAACCCGGCGACCGTGTTTACATACATGGTGGCGCGGCTACACCGCATTACCTGTTGAAGAAGCTTGCTGAACGTTCGGCTGAACTTTGGAACGTGGAGTTGGTGAGCATTAGCCTGCAAGGACAGTCCATCGTGACCGATCCGCAATACCAGAATAGTTTTCGCATGAATTCGTTGTTCGTGTCTGAATGTGTGCGGGGAGCCGTGAACGACGGACGCGCCGATTACGTTCCCATTTTCCTCAGCGAGATCCCCCTCCTGTTCAAAAGAAATATTCTTCCCCTCGACGTTGCCATGGTCCAAGTGTCGCCGCCCGACAAGCACGGCTATTGCTCGCTAGGCGTCTCGGTCGATATCGCCGGGGCAGCCGTTCACACGGCGCGGCACGTCATTGCTCAAGTCAACCCGCGCATGCCGCGGACATTGGGTGATGGGATCATTCACCAGGACAAATTCGATACGATGGTATTGATGGAACAGGAACTTCCCGAAGTCGTCAGCGGCAACCCTGACGATGAGATCTCCCATCGCATCGGCATGCATTGCGCGGAATTGGTAGAAAACGGCGCGACGCTCCAGATGGGCATCGGCGCGATCCCAGATGCTGTGTTGGGATGTCTCACCGATCACAAGGAGCTCGGCGTTCACACCGAAATGTTTTCCGATGGCATCATTCCCCTGATCGAAAAAGGAGTGATCACCAATCAACACAAAAAGAAATACCGCAACAAAACCGTCACCTCGTTCTTGCTGGGCAGCCGCAAGCTTTATGACTATGTGGACGACAATCCGGCCGTGGCCGTTCTCAACATCGACTATGTGAACGATACGTCGGTGATCCGCACCAATCCAAAAGTGACCGCCATCAACAGCGCGATCGAAGTGGACATCACCGGGCAGGTGTGTTCCGATTCCATTGGCACGTATCATTTCTCGGGCGTTGGCGGGCAGATGGATTTCGTGCGTGGCGCTGCGCTCTCGGAAGGCGGAAAACCGATCATCGCTTTGCCTTCCACGACGCGCAAAGGCGAGTCCAAGATCGCGGCCTTTCTCAAACCAGGCGCGGGTGTGGTGACCACGCGGGCACATGCCCATTATATTGTCACGGAGTATGGCACGGCCTATGTCTATGGTAAGAATATGCGGCAGCGGGCAAAAGCGCTGATCAACATTGCGCACCCGAACCATCGCGAAGCCCTTGAGCAAGCCGCCTTCCAGCGGTTCCACAACTATGAATTCGAGCGCACCTACTATTGAGATCAAAAAGTATGCTGGGTTCACTGACAAAAAATCAATGCGAGCGAGTGTTGCTCTCCGATTTGGTCGGAAGGTTGGGGTGCCATGCGTCTGGGAAAATGTATATCGTTCCACTCTCCTATGTTTTCGAGAAGGGCTACGTCTATGCGCACGCCAAGGAGGGATTAAAGATCACCATGATGCGCAAAAACCCGAACGTGTGTTTCCAGGTTGACCAGATCGATGATATGGCCCATTGGAGAAGCGTTGTGATCTGGGGAAAGTTTGAAGAAATCACAACACCCGCTGCGCAAGACAAAACCCTGAAACTTCTCACCGACCGGTTCAGGGTCTACAACACCAGTGAATCCGTCAAACCCGTTTTCCATACCACCGACCAGGGGCCGCTCAAAGAAAAGAAACCTGTGCTCTTCCGGATTGCCGTGGAAGAGATGACGGGACGATTTGAAAATACAGAATCAAAATAAACTTCAACATCACCTTCATCATGAAAGTCACCATTCAGACACCCGGCTTTACCGGCCGACCCGAGCTTCTAAAATTCACACAAGAGCATATCCAAAAACTGCATCACCTGAGCGACCGGCTCATGGAAGGTCATGTCGTGTTGAGCCTCGATAAATCGGACGAGAACAAAAACAAAGTTTGCGAGGCGAGGATCATTGTTCCCGGCTACGATCTGTTTGCTTCGAAAACAGCAGCCTCCTTCGAAGAAGCCGTCGTCAACACCTGCGAAGCCTTGCGCAAACAAATTGCCGCCTGGAAAGAGACCACGGGTGCGTCCTTTCCAAGATAACTTTTCTATCCAAAAAAAAGTCCGCTCTTGAAGACTGCCTTATTTCCTCTTCTCGGTATTCACAGCAGGTTGGTCCAGCAAGGCAAAAACTCTCCCAGTTTTGCTTTCGCCATCCGTCGCGCCCTGCCCTTGTCTATGCACACATCTATCTTGAACGAGCAGGCAAATCGAGTGAACGAGTATAACCCTGGCTTTTAGGCCTAGCCTATGCACACATTTATTGCTGATGGCTTGTGGCTGATTTCAACAGCGATCCATTATTTTCGAAGTCCATTTTTACTCATCCAAAGACTAACTTTGACTATTGCTTGATTCGAGTTATATCGTCCTTTTTACAAAAT
>CBIHQM010000255.1:0-9900 GCA_966211885.1 uncultured Chryseolinea sp. | reverse complement strand
AATACAAAGCAGATCGAGCCATCCGTCGCCGTTGTAATCAACGGGTTTCAAAACGCTCGGGTAGTTCAGTGCAAGGGTGACATTCGATTTCTTTATTGTCCCTTTGGTCTGAAGCCAAAGCACGTACCCGTCGGTTTGGGATTTGAAATAATCCTCGTCGCCGTCGTTGTCGAAGTCGCCTGGGAAGATCTGTGCATCACAACTGTATGGCCCGCAAGGAACCTCCTGGTAGTCGGTCTCGACAAACGTACCTTGGCCGGTGTTTTCCAGAATGGTTTTTTTGTATGCATTCCCTCCCAGGTCTTTTTGAACGTACATGTCCTTGTCATTGTCGCTATCATAGTCCCACCACGAGAAAAAGGAATAGGTATTGCCAGAGAGTACGTTCGGACTTTCCACGAATGCATGGTTACCCTCATTCAGAAAGACTTTGGTCTCGATGTTCCCCGTTCCGCTATTATAGCCCAATTGATAGAGATCGAGCAAATGATCGCCATCCAAATCGTCGAACCTGAATTGTGAGCTTATCCCCAGGTCGGACGAGCCGGCATCGTGCCGGACCCAGCCTGCGGGTGTGTTCTCAAAGGCCGCCCGGGTAATGTCTACGTATGTGCCACTCTCAATTCGGCCACCCGATATCAACATGTCCATGTTTCCATCGTTGGTATAGTCTCCTACGTCCAGTGCGCCAAATACATTTGGCAGATCCGTTTCCGCAAAGGCAAACAAGTTTGTGTTCCATTCGGCTACATTGGAACTCTCGGTGGGTATTGCCGACACTTCTTCGACCACCCTGTAGGTGTATAGTTTATTGTACAAAAGATTCGCGTCGGTGTAAGCAATTGTTTTTGCGGGCAATTCGGCGATGACCTCATAATAACTCTCGACGGTTTTCCGTTCGATGACCACCCGGCTGGCCGTAGCCTGACCATAGTTCCATTTCAAATTTACTTTATTGAGAAAAACGCGCTCGACCACGAGGTTAGAGGGGCCTTTCTTGATATCAAAATGCAGGTCAGCCGACCACGCCGAAAGGGCAAAAGAAGCATCGATCGCCTGTACGCGGGCGGTATAGCTCCCCATGGGCAGGTCGTTTAAGATGATGGAGGTTTTATAGCCGGCGTTTCCAGGTCCGAGCATTCTCCGGAACGTACCCGACGCATTGGTTTCCGAATGCAACCATACTTTTCCATGACTGTCTATCACGTGAAGATTGTAACTGATCAGTGCCGCAGGAGTTTTGTCATCCGTAGCGGCAGTCCACGATAGCACGGCAGACTGCTTTTGAAGATTTGCTTGCAATCCGGCGGGAGCTGTAGGCGAATCGTTGGCGACGGAAGTAGAAGCGATCTGATTGATGTAATGATAATCTGCCGCTCCATTGTAATAATCGTTTCCGAATCTAACCAGATCAATATCGCCGTCTCCCTCGCGATCGGTGATCACGATCTTTCCACCGTGCGAATCCGAAAAATTATAGTCGGCCCTGACAAAATCATTTTGTCCATTGTTATAGATCAGCTCCATAGCGTAGCCACCCCCAATAATAAAATCGGGCCACCCGTTCAGATCCACATCGGCACTGGTGATGTCAAAAGTGCTGCTCACTCCGTTGTCGCCGACCGTTACCTCTCGCACTTTAGTAAATTGAAAATTTCCATTCCCAGTGTAAAACTCTACCGTGTGATAACCACCCTGCACCAGGTCGACGTTTGCGTCGCCATTGAAATCGATGAAGTAAGCATGATCCAACGGCGGCGCGTTGATGGGTTTCTCCTCGAAGGACCTCCCGTTTATATTGAGAAACAATTTGGGTTTTTGCGCTGCCGGATTGGCAAAGACCACATCCCGGAAACCATCGTTGTTGATGTCTGCCACAAAAAAATCACCCATAAATTCCTCGCCCTCCGGCAAAAAAATAATATGGCTGTCGCTAAAATTTCCATCCGCCGTTTGAAATAAAAGTTCATATGTCGATGGATCTCCGGGTGTCGCACCAGCAGGACGCGACACTAAAAGATCGGGACGGCCGTCGTTATTAAAATCCTCCGCGGCCACCTGCCAGATCACGAGATAGTCTTTGCCCTCGTATTGCGGTGTGTAGGTGTTGGCCGTATTTTTTATAACGACTACACGCTCTCCCTTGTCGCGGGTTACGATCGCACATATATCCGCATCGCCATCGTTGTCGAAATCTTTGGCTTGAATATTCCAGAAATAAGGTTGAGGCGTCATCGATAGAAACGGCGCACTGGTGTATTTTCCTGTTCCGTCGTTTAACAACATTCCGGCCAGGCCGGTGTCGCCGTTGAGAGCGCCCATGAATCCCAGGTCGAGATCCTGATCGGTGTCGAAGTCGACGGACGCGCCGCTGGCGGAGGTGAAGATCGGCGCCGTGGGATCAAAGGCTTCCTGTATAAATTGAGCCGTGTAATAGGATGCCACGTTACTCGAACCGGAATAGGCATTGCCAACAATGGCCTTTACAAAATACTCGATATGCTCGCTGGAAGGGATACCCTTATCCGTAAACGTTTTTACACCGGCAGCCGTGGTGGCGATCTCGGTTAATGGTGTGTTGGTCGATCTTCTGAAAACGGCAAAGCCGTTTGAGGCGGGGCCCACATACGACCAATCCAGTTTTACCTGGTTGTATTCGATCGCTGTCAACGTCAGGGCGGTCGGTGGAGCGGTGATCGTGAAAGACTGAGCCGACGAAAATGCTGACGAGCGATTGGCTGCATCAATGGCCTGCACTCGCCATTCATAGCTTCCTTCCGGGAGGCCATGCAAAATCATCTTTTTGTCAGCCAGCGGTGAAGTCACTCCGGGAAACATATATTTTCCGGTCGCGGTTACGAGTGCAGCATTATAGGGCGCTCCATTCCGCTTGACCTCCACATTCGCGTAAAGGTTTGTCGCCGGAAAATCCCACGAGAGTGTGATGTTTTTCCCCAGCTGGCTAGCGGGATTTGTGGGAACAGATGGCACCCCTATTGTGGCCTCATAAGAGAATTCGTAAAATTTCCGAAAGGGATCGTCGCCGTAAATATCATTTACCCCCGTCATAAAAAGGTCGAGGTCGAGATCATTGTCTTTATCGATGAGTGCTAAATTCCATGAATCGTGGGTAGGTATTTTCAAATCGAGGACCTCAAATGAAAGGGCGCCCACGCTGGACGTGTTGCGATATAAAAAGGTCTGCTTTTTGCCCTCGTCGCTCGCACCATTGAGCACGATGTCAGTTCGCCCGTCCCGATCCACATCGCCCACAGTCGAAATCGACAGGCCTAGTTCATTGAAGGTATATGACGGTGTGAGGGTAACCATGCCGGACTGCGCAAACAAATTGACATACACCTTGCATTTATCATGAAAGTCGACGACCAGCAGGTCCAGGTCTTTATCGGCGTCGACATCGAGCCATCGGAACTGACTCACCCGGGCTGAGCCCGGAAAGGAAACGGTCTCTTTAAACGATCCATCGCCTGCGTTTAGGTAAAGATAGAGTGGATTATTCTCGCCAGTTTCAAAACGGGTTCCAACGAAATCGGCAAACCCATCGTTGTTCAGGTCTGCCCACGCCACTTCATGAATAAATTCGGGGAGTTCGTGCAGGGAGTTCGTATACACGCCATGGTCATTGACGAACAGCAAGTGATCCAGCACGATGTCGAGATCCAGGTCACCATCCAGGTCCTGCCAATGTGCAGCAGGAGGATTCATGTTGTCCGTCATGGTGGTGCTTTGCAGGGTGAAGGAAAGATGTCCGGTGTTCACCGCGATCTTCAGTGTCTGATTGTCGACGATCAGAATATCCACGTCGCCATCGGCGTCGTAGTCGCCAAGGTCAAAATTAGCAAGCTGATAGGTACCATTGAAAGGGCTAGCGACTTCGACGAAGGACTGGTTTATGTTTTCATAGATTTTGAGGCGATACTCATAATAACCTGCCCAGCGCGCTATGATATCAAAGTCGCCATCACCGTCGAAATCGACCCATCTTAGAGGAGCGCTTGCCTGGAGGTCGCCGGGTAAAACAACGGGCTCGCTGGGGAGTTGGCAAAGCGCATGGCTGGCGAGAAAAACACACACTATGCTTCCATAGTAAGCCAGCTTCAGTCGAAAGATATTCAGAGACATAAACACAGGATATAGATTCAGGATGATAAATTCAACACAACTTCTCCCCACCGGGGAAAGCAGGCATTTTCGAGGTTCGATCCTTGCACCTAATCATTCGCATTAACACCAAACGGAACCCGGAAATCCTTCTAAAATGGACATTTTGGTTCTGAAATTCAAGAACAATGTTGGATTTTCAAGAGAGCACGCATAGCGACACCGGGAAAGCGTTTAGAGCGACGCCTTTTCCCGTGGATGTCTGAATAATTATGCAAAACATGCGACTCCCTTAGTCCTTGAATTCCGATGTGAAGTGAAACTGAATATCTGGAAAATTGTCCTGCACCATCTGCAACCATGCACGCGACTCTGCCATAAATACAAGCTTGTCGTCTTTGTCGCGGGCGATGTGGCGTTGTTTTGAGTCGATGAACTCCGCGAGCTTTTTCGGATCGTGACTGCTGATCCAGCAGGCTTTGTAAATATTTTGAGGAACAAATTGCGCGGTGGCATTGTATTCATTCTTCAAACGAAACTGGATCACCTCAAATTGGAGTGCTCCCACAACACCCACTACTTTCTTCTTACCCAATTCGTAGGTGAACAACTGCGCCACACCTTCCTCCATCAATTGCAACAATCCCTTTTCGAGCTGCTTGGTTTTCATGGCGTCCATGTTCACCACTTCCTTGAAAATTTCCGGGGAAAAACTGGGGATGCCGGTGTATAGAATTTTTTCGCCTTCTGTCAGCGTGTCGCCGATCTTGAGGTTGCCCGTGTCAAAAATGCCGACGATGTCGCCGGGCCAGGCTTCGTCTACGGTCTCGCGGTCCTGTGCCATGAAGGCGGTGGCGTTGGAGAAGCGCAGGCTTTTTTCCTGGCGCACGTGATAATAGTTGCTGCCACGCGCGAATTTCCCGGAGCAGATGCGCAGGAAGGCGATGCGGTTACGGTGCTTGGGGTCCATGTTGGCGTGGATCTTGAAAATGAATCCGCTGAATTTATTTTCTTCCGGCTCCACGATACGCAACGTTGTTTCGCGTGGGATCGGCGGCGGGGCAATGCGAATGAAAGTGTCCAACAATTCCTTTACACCAAAATTATTTACGGCGCTGCCAAAGAAAACCGGTGCCACTTTTCCCGCCAGGTATTCGGTGGGATCAAAATCCGGGTAAACCCCTTCGATCAACTCCACGTCTGCACGCAACTGGCGGGCGTTTGTCTCTCCCACGTAACTATCCAATTGGGGATCCTGAATATCGCTCACGTTGATGCGGTCTTCCTCCACTTTCGTTTTGCTGGGCGTGAAAAGCGTGAGGCTCTTCTCATACAAATTATATACCCCCTTGAAGGTTTTCCCCATGCTGATGGGCCAGCTCAGCGGTCGCACCTTGATGTTGAGTTTCTCTTCCACCTCGTCGAGCAACTCGAAAGGGTCGCGGCCTTCGCGGTCGAGTTTGTTGATGAAACAGATCACGGGTGTGTTGCGCATGCGGCACACTTCCATGAGTTTTTCGGTTTGGATCTCCACACCCTTCACGCAGTCGATCACGAGGATCACGCTGTCCACGGCGGTGAGGGTGCGGTAGGTATCTTCGGCAAAGTCCTGGTGACCGGGTGTATCCAGGAGGTTGATCTTGACGTCTTTATAGTTAAAGCCCATCACGGAGGTGGCCACGGAGATACCCCGTTGCTTTTCAATTTCCATCCAGTCGGAACGGGCGTGGTCTTTGATTTTGCTGGACTTCACGGCCCCGGCTTTCTGGATGGCGCCGCCAAAGAGAAGGAGTTTCTCGGTGAGGGTGGTTTTTCCGGCATCGGGGTGACTGATGATTCCGAAGGTTCTGCGTTTTTCTATCTCTTGTTCCAGGCTCATAATCAATACGAAGCCGCAAAAGTAATCAAAAGTTCGTATCCCGGGGACTAGGTCATGGCTAAAGCCCGACGGACACGCCGCCTCAGACGTCGCCGGCAGTGGTGGCCATGTAACTAGTTTATGCCAACAAAAATGAGTTCCCCCCAAAGTGTCAGGGCTAAAGCCCTTAGCGAGAGAGGTCTCCTTACCCCGGCCTAAAGGCCAGGGTTATACTTTTTCTGCTTTGAAATATTTTCGAATCGCACGAGATGCACCTGGATAAACCTAACCAGGTCTGACCATCCAGTCACTGTGGTGATCCTTTCAGGCTAAAGATCAAAACATGCTCAGGGGCTTTAGCACGCAACACCGAATGACCCCGTCTTCAGGCCAAGATCATCAAAAAACATATTCTCAGGAGCTTAGCGCTCAACACTGAATAACCCTGGCCTTCAGGCCAGGGTCCAGAACGATAATCCTCAACGGGCTTTAGCCCTGACCTTTCGAGCCCACGTTCCTCAGCTTTCAAGCTATTCCAACGTCGACCTTAATTTATTGGAATGGCTTTTAATCCTGAAAAACGATAGCCAATTTAGCCTCCCCTTCTGCAAGCGCAGGAGAGATCACTCAACCAACCCTAAGTAATAATGCAATACAGAAGATTCGGTAGAACCAATTGGAACGTCAGCGAGATTGGCTACGGCATGTGGGGCCTGGCCGGCTGGACGGGTTCCGAGCAGGCAGAAGTAGAACGGGCCCTGGACCGCTCAGTGGAACTGGGCTGCAATTTTTTTGACACCGCCTGGGGCTATGGCGCCGGCAAGAGCGAGCAGATTCTCGGCAGTCTCATCAAGCGTCACGGATCGAAGCGGATCTATTTTGCTACCAAAATTCCCCCGAAAAACTTCAAATGGCCATCCCAACCCGGCTTCACGCTGGAAGAATGTTTCCCAGCATCGCACATCATCGCCTACACCGAGAAAAGCCTCAAGAACCTGAACGTGGAGTGCATCGACCTCCAGCAATTTCACGTGTGGGAGGATAGTTGGGCCGACCACGACGAATGGCAAAAAGCCGTCGACACCCTGAAACGCCAGGGCAAGATCCTGCACATGGGCGTGAGCGTGAACCGTTGGGAACCCAACAACGTCCTGAATACCCTAAAGACCAACCTCATCGACGCCGTTCAGGTGATCTACAACATCTTCGACCAGGCCCCGGAAGACCTGCTCTTCCCGCTCTGCCGCAAGCTCGACGTCGGCGTTATCGCCCGCGTTCCCTTTGATGAAGGCACGCTGACGGGCACACTCACCAAAGAAACCGTGTTCCCCAAAGACGACTGGCGGTCGACCTATTTCGTACCCGAAAATCTGAACTCCAGCGTAGACCACGCCGAAGCCCTGAAACCCCTCATCCCGCCCGGGATGACCATGCCCGAACTGGCCCTCCGGTTCATCCTGGAAAACGACGATGTGCACACCATCATCCCCGGTATGCGGAAGCTCCGGAACGTGGAAGCCAACCTCGCTTCCAGTGATGGCAAAAAGTTGGAAGAATCGCTGCGTGTAGCCCTGAAGGATCACCGTTGGGACCGCACGCCGACGGAATGGTCGCAGTAGCCGAAAGCGCCGTGTCAGGTGCCGGTTAGAAATCCCTCATTTATGGCCTGGACAGGCTAAAATGAAGGGAAATTTACTGTCATTGTGTCACATAAACCCCCTGTAAACCCCCTTGGCATAAGGCTTGAAGAGACGGATTCTACAAACTTTTAGCAAACTTAAAACACTGAACATATCATGGGAAAAATTATCGGTATAGACTTAGGAACTACCAACTCGTGCGTGGCCGTCATGGAAGGCAACGAGCCGGTAGTGATTGCCAACAGTGAGGGCCGCAGAACGACGCCTTCCATTGTGGCATTTTTAGATAATGGAAAGGGAGAGCGCAAAGTGGGCGACCCGGCAAAACGCCAGGCCATTACCAACCCCAAAAACACCGTCTCTTCCATCAAGCGCTTCATGGGTAAAAAATTCGATGAAGTAAGCGAAGAAAAGAAAATCGTTTCCTACCAGATCGAGTCCGGCAACAACAACACCGTGCGCGTGCGCATTGGCGACCGGCTCTTCACGCCCCAAGAAATCTCCGCGATGATCCTTCAAAAAATGAAGAGCACTGCAGAAGATTACCTGGGCACTACGGTAACCGAAGCCGTCATCACGGTACCGGCATACTTTAACGATGCCGAACGTCAGGCTACGAAAGAAGCCGGACAGATCGCCGGCCTCGATGTGAAACGCATCATCAACGAACCCACCGCCGCTGCCCTCGCCTATGGCCTGGACAAGAAGCACAGTGACATGAAGATCGCCGTGTACGACTTAGGTGGTGGTACATTCGATATCTCGGTTCTCGAATTGGGTGACGGCGTATTTGAAGTAAAATCTACCAACGGTGACGTGCACCTCGGTGGTGACGACTTCGACATGCGCATCATGAACTGGCTGGCCGACGAATTCCAAAAAGAAGAGAACGTCGACCTGCGCAAAGATCCTATGGCGTTGCAACGTCTGAAAGAAGCTGCTGAAAAAGCAAAGATCGAGTTGTCGAGCTCCATGGAAACCGAAGTGAACTTGCCGTACGTAACATCAGTAGATGGCGTGCCCAAGCACTTGGTGAAGAAATTGAGCCGTGCAAAATTTGAACAACTGGTGGATGACCTGGTGCGCAGAACGCTTGAACCTTGCCGCAAGGCCGTTCAGGATGCCGGCATCAACGTAGGCCAGATCGACGAAGTTATTCTCGTGGGTGGTTCTACCCGTATCCCCCGCATCGTGGAAGAAGTGGAAAAATTCTTTGGCAAGAAACCTTCCAAGGGTGTGAACCCGGATGAAGTGGTTGCCGTAGGTGCCGCGATCCAAGGTGGTGTGTTGACCGGTGAAGTGAAAGATGTGTTGCTCCTGGACGTTACTCCGCTCTCGCTGGGTATCGAAACCATGGGTGGCGTGTTCACCAAGCTGATCGAATCCAATACGACGATCCCTTCCAAAAAATCGGAAGTGTTCTCGACAGCATCCGACAGCCAGCCTTCCGTGGAGATCCACGTGTTGCAAGGCGAGCGCCCCATGGCGAAAGACAACCGCACCATCGGCCGCTTCCACCTCGACGGTATTCCGCCCGCACCCCGTGGCATCCCTCAGATCGAAGTAACGTTCGACATTGATGCCAACGGTATCCTCCACGTGTCGGCGAAAGATAAAGGAACAGGCAAGGAACAAAAGATCAGGATCGAAGCTTCTTCCGGATTGACGGACGCCGAAATCCAAAAGATGAAGCAGGAAGCTCAGGCCAACGCCGACGCCGACAAGAAGGTGAAGGAAACGGTAGAGAAAATCAACCAGGCCGATTCGCTGATCTTCCAAACCGAAAAACAATTGAAAGAATTTGGCGACAAGCTTTCCGAAGGCAACAAGAGCGCCATCAACAGCGCCCTCGAAAAACTGAGAGAAGCACATAAGAGCCAGGACGGTGCTCAGATCGACACCGCGGTGGCCAACCTGAACAACGCATGGACTGCAGCCTCTACGGAGATGTACAATGCCACGAACAATAGTGGTGCAGCAGGCGGCAATGCAGGTGCTAACGCCAACGCCGGTGGTTCAGCTTCCGATGGCAACAACGTATCGGATGTTGAATACGAAGAAGTGAACGACAACAAGAAGTAATTTTTTCGATTGATAGTTTAATGGTTCAAGTTGGAGCCCTCCGGAAACGGAGGGCTCTTTTTTTGTCCCTACTTCAAATAGGTCTCAAACCATTTCCAATAGCGTTCGTAGCGATCCTTCAAATAGCTGGGCACTTTCAGACCATGATGCTGTTTGGGATAGATGATCAATTGAGTGGGCACATTCAACGAACGCAGC
>CBIHQM010000254.1:0-9912 GCA_966211885.1 uncultured Chryseolinea sp. | reverse complement strand
AGGACCGGGGGCAAGGTCTTGTAATTTTTGATGACGTGGATATTACTTTCTTTCAGCTTGCTGTTGAGAATGGTGAGCGCCGCTTCCAGCGTTTCATGCACATCGATCATTTCCATCCCGCGCGTTTGAGGCGACGAGAAAAAGAGCAGGTTCATGATGATCTTATTTGTCCGCTGCACGCCATTGCCAATGGTGGTGAGAATGTCACGGATGTTCTCTTCTGCTTCATTAAAATTCTTTTGCAATGCCGCGGGGTTGGCGGCGGCTTTGTGAAGATCGTCTATTTCGCTGGTGAGCGCTTCAACACCACCTGAGATAAAGTTGAGGGGATTGTTGATCTCATGGGCGATGCCCGCCGTGAGCACGCCCAGCGAAACCATTTTCTCGGACTGCACGAGATGTTCCTGCGCTATTTTTAGATTTTCGATCGACTGTGTCAATTCCTTTTGATGCCGTTCGATCACTTCATTTTTTGCCATGAGCGCGCGATGCGATGATTTCTTGTTTTGGTAGGCAGCATAAATAATAACCAGCAACACGACGAACGTAACGATAGACGCAATCAACACGTTGCGTTGGAATTTGCTGCGGGCCACTTCGAGTGCGAAGATCTCGTTCCGGGCCTTTAGCAAGTTTATTTCCGCATCCCTCCATTCCATCTCCTGCCGGATCGCATCGCGTTCGAAGTTGGCCTTTTCCTTTCCCACGAAAAGTGAATCGCGTATGCCGTTGAGTTTTTGCAAGGCAAATACGGCGTTTTTATATTTTTCCTCTGCGTTGGAAAGATCGGCGCTGGCTTGCCAATAGTAAAGCCTCACGTTGTTGTCTATGCTGTGGGGCAAGAGGATTTTTGCGGAATCGAGATAGACCTGGGCTTCGGGGTAGCGCTTCATCAAGGTCAGCACGCGGGCCACGGTCGCGGCCGTATGGCAAGCGTCGGAGAACTGATGGTAGGTCATCGCTGTCCGGTATCCGAACTTGATTTGTTCCAATGCTTCCGGGTAGCGCTTTAACTTGATATACAGGTTTGCTTTACTCCACCGGACGATTCCAAGCCAGACCGGACTGTGAAAGTCGAGGGCCAATTGTTCTGCTTTAATATACCATTCGAGCGACGCGTCCAGGCTATTCGTATAGGAGTAACAAAGCCCCACCGTGTTGTGCGCGCTGATGAATTCAGCCGAGTCTTGCGTTTCTGGTTTTTTTATGGTCTTGAAATTTTCGATCGCTACTTTGGATTGTTCGATGGACCGGGGATAATCGTTCTCGATGTAATAAATGATGGATAAAAAATAGTTGCTGCGGAACAATCGTTTTTGATCGCCCACGGCATGAAATAATATAGCGGCCTCTTGTATTTTTTCCTGTGCTTCCGGGAGCAAGTTGATGGCTTTATAGAAATAACTGATGTGCAGGGCCATCCATCCCCGCGTTGACTTGGAGCAGGATTGCGCGAGGGCATAGGCCGCATTGAAATTCCCGAAAGCTTCTTTTATGCTGCCTTTCTCGAAGTAAAGCTGGCCCAGCGCAGATGTTGTTCTGACAACGATATCCTGTGTCCCCATTTGTTTGGCGGCCAGCAAGACGGCCTGGCCGTGCAGGATACTTTCCTCAAAAGGCAAGGCCAGGGCATGCCGGTAAAGAGAATCTAGATAGGTTTCGAGACTGTCATTCTTTAGCACGGCAAACTTTCTTTTCAAGACGTCTTCTCCCACATCTTGTGCAGCGGCCGGCGTTACCCGGAAAAAAAAAGAAAGAAAGAGCAGGATTAGGGCGAGTGTTCGAAGCGGGGTCATGTACCAGAGGGATGGTGAGCGTTGTCCAACTTAGCATCTTCGCTTATCAAATCCAATTTTTTTGTGTTGTAACGCACCGCTCAAACTGCCGCTACGCAAGACGAACGGAAGATGATTTTTAGGAGAATCAAATTCTTTCGCCCGGTAAAACGAAACCAAAACCAATCTATGGTATTTCGGGCTCGGGGATGCGGCCGGTAGAAGTGAACAACCCAACGAACACTGATGGTTTGGCGACAAGAGTAAATCTTTTCGGGAAAGATCGTTCGGGTGTTGATGCGTGAAAAGGAAAGAGGCTACGGTCACTAGCATGTAGTGAGAGCAGCCTCTTAGCATCGGGTCCTTTCATCCGCTGAGTATTATCTCTGGCTTATGTTCTCCAGGTTGCGTTTGACGTCGTGATACGACGCTTTTTTTACTTCCTGGGAGTAAAAGACCGACGACCATGAAAGGCCAACCATCGTGCCAATATGAAAAACATGCGTAGGACTTCACATGGACTTGGGATGATGTGCGCAACGGTGTGGAAGTGTTTCGTTTATTCTACCCTTAGGGGAAAAAACTCCACGCTTGTTGGTGAATCCAATTGCCGGTGACGGCTCTACCGGATTGGCACGGTGGTGGGGCGATCAACCTTGACCGTTTTCCCGGGACCTGTCCTTATTGCTGGCACCGATAGGAGATCTCTGGCACGGGTTAACTATGGCCGGAGACTGTGGACAGTGTATACGCTTGTTGGCATTTCTTCCTCACGGTCTTTTCCCAAAAGTTTTTTTAAGGCTTCCATGCGCAGGTTATTCTCAGGCATGAATTTCGCCAGGGGTTCCCGAAAAACCTGGTTTAATATGAAAAAGACAATGCCTCTTCCGCAACGGGAAACCATCTCCGACCATAATTCCAAACTTGAAAGACTTTTTGAAGACGAATTGAAGGACATTTACTGGGCCGAGAAGGCGCTCGTCAGGGCATTGCCAAAACTGTTACGCAATGTCACCTCCGAGGAGTTGTACAAGGTGCTGGAAGACAACCTCACCGAGACGGAAGACCATGTCGTGCGCCTGGAAAGCGTTTTCCGGATGCTGGGAAAAGAGCCCAAAACAAAAAAGTGCGAGGCCATGGCCGGTCTTATCCGCGAAGCCGACGAGATCATGAGCCATACCGAGGTTGGACCGGTGCGCGATGCCGGCATCATCTCGGCTGTCCAGAAAGTGGAGCATTATGAAATGGCCTCGTATGGCACCCTGCGCACCTTCGCCAGCACCCTTGGATTAGATAGGGCCGTGCGTTTATTGCAGGAAAACCTCGACGAGGAACGCGCCGCCGACAACCGACTGTCGGAACTGGCCATGTCGGCCATCAATTTCGAAGCCGCCGAACGATGATCTTTTCTTTTATGCGTAGCTCCGTGTAGGGTACCCGTTATTCATTTCCGACGCGTACCACATTTTTCGCCTGATCGTTTACCCGTAGACAACAACCAGAGACCACTATGAAAACGAAGGAGAAATCAACTTCCGAAAAAAAGGCCGCAGGGAACCGGAATATGGCTTTGGCAAAACCGGTGTCCCGCGTGGCCCCGAAAGTCCGCAAGACCGCTGCGCCGGCCAAGCCATTAAAACCCAGGGAAACCCCAAAAAAGAAATGGGACCCGGGAGCGCTGTACTTTTAAATGCACCACTTGTCAAGGTTGACTTTAATCTTTTTCAATACTCCTCCGCAACCGCTAAAAAAGTGGTAATACACCGGCTTGTGTAAACAAAAATCTTTGCAAATTCCAAATCACTTTGCGGCGCCGCGCCTTTGTGGTTAGTCGTCCATACGCTACCTTGTCTCCCCAGTTGTCCCAAGAAAATCCATGAAGAGTCTCCGGCTGGTTGCGCTGTTATTTTGCTTTGCGCAAAGCGTTTCCGCGCAAAGCAACGACAGCCTCATTGCTGTTCTAAAAAAAGAGATCGCCCAAAAAGAAGTATACGTCCAGCACAAGCTCAACGCCATTGCGAACCTTCGCCGGCCATTGGCGCACGTGAATAGCCTGACCCTGCTGGAACAGTTCGAGCTCTATAATGGACTCTATCACCAATACAAAGTATTCATCAACGATTCCGCTTTCAAATATGCTACCCGCCTCATCGAAACCGCCGGCAAGCTCAAGGACAAGTCGCGGCTTGGCTATGCCCGGGTGAAGCTGAGCTTTATCCTCAACTCGTCGGGCATGTTCAAGGAGACATTCGACTCCCTCAATGTGGTGGAGCCTCGCTACCTGGACGACTCCACGAAGGCCAATTATTATTGGCTGGTGGGCAAAGCCTATTCCGACCTGAACATATACAACAAGGGCAACCTGTACGATGCCTATTACATCAACCTGTCGCAACACTATTTCGATTCTGCCCTGCAGTGGTGTCCAGCCAAATCCTACCAGCATTACTATGTCACGGCCGTGAAAAACGGGCAGATCCACAACTACCAGAAGGTGATCGACACCATCGAAGAACTTTTCCGCACGCAAACCCTGACCAACCCGCGGCGGGCGGTAAACTACTATGACTTGGCGGCCGCCTACCGCGGTGTGAACCAGGAGGAAAAGAATCTCCGCTGCCTGCTGATGTCGGCCCTTTGCGACGTTCGTGCCGCCACCAAAGAAACGGCCGCCACCTACACGGTGGCACGACTGCTCTACGACCGGGGGGATGTGGCCGATGCCTATGTGTTCATTCAACAGGCCTTGGATGATGCCGAATTCTACGGTGCGCGCCAACGCATGGTGGAAATAGGGTCCATTCTGCCAATGGTAGCCTCCGCCGCGTTGACCCAATCCGAATCGCAACGCAGGCTTTGGTTGGGCTATGGCGTGGGGTTGTCGGTCTTGTTTGCGGTGTTGGGGTTGTTTGCCTACGTCAGCCTCCGCCAGCTCCGGAAACTGAAGGCCGCCGAGCTCCAGATCAAGGACGCCAACAATACCCTGCAGGAGACCAACCGCCAACTCACCGAAGCCAATAAGATCAAGGAAGAATACATCGGCTATTCCTTCTCGGTCAACTCCGAGTACCTGGAAAAGATGGAATCACTTAAACGCTCGGTCGACCAAAAGCTGACCCATAAAAAGTACGACGACATCAAATTCATCGTCAACAACATCAACGCCCGGCGCGACCGGGAGGAGCTCTACCAAAGCTTTGACAAGGTGTTCCTGAAGCTGTTCCCCGATTTTGTAAAGACCTTCAATTCATATTTCCATAAAGAAGACCAGTTCGTCACCAAGGAAGGTCAACTGCTCAACACCGAGTTGCGAATCTTTGCGCTCATCCGCATGGGCATCACCGACACCGACGACATCGCCCGGATCATGGACTATTCGGTCAACACCATCTACGCCTACAAGACCAAAGTCCGGAACAAATCCATCCTTCCCAACGATGAATTCGACCGGAAAATCATGGAGATCCAGGCGACTGCCTAGAAAACGGTCATAAAGCATTCATATTTTTTTGTGACGGCCAGTCATTCAATTTATTGACAGTCATTTCTTTACTTCCGTCAGGGTGCAAGATTTTTCTATATTCTTTCCATACAAGTTGATAATAGGAAAAGGGGAGACGTCATTTGATTATACAACGCAACCACTAACCCAACCCCTAACCGTATGCCGAAAGTATTACCCATACAAAAAGGCCGGAGGATCGAATTCATCGGCGACTTTACAAACGACTCGATTGTGATCGGAAACTACGGCGACGCATCCCTGGTAGCCCGCGGCAACTTCAATCTATCGGGCCTCATCTATTGCGGCAGGAACACCGTTGAAATGGAAATTGCCGGCGACGGCATGATCGTTTTTAAAGGCGTCTGCAAAAAACTCATGATCAAACGCGTGGAGGGCAACTGTGTCATCGACCTCAGCGACCTCACTACCCAAAGCGTGTGGTGCGAATCTGCCCGCGGCAAATCGGTCGTCACCCTGGGGCGCACCCGCACCATCGAACTGCTGAGTTTGGATGAGGATGCGCTGGTGCGCTACGAAGGCAAGCCCCTATTGCTCAACTACTCCTTGCGGGGCAATTCAAAAATTGAAAACTGGAAAACAGACACGGAATAAAAAGCGCCGGGCGCAACGTTGTCCCACAGCGTTTGCGCCAACACGGCATTCGTTGTAGCACATTTTTTAAGCCAACCCCGCATATACCTTCAAGCCAAAACCCGCCGGTTAAAAGAAACCGGCGGGTTGGCATGAGGTTGGTCCGGAACCAGCGGCTACCGTTCCCAGAAATGCGGCGGCTCGATGCCCAGGGAGCGGAGATAGACATAGCCCTGCGCGCGGTGATGGATCTCATTGTCAACAAAATAGAATGTGATCCAATGCACGGGGCCTTCCCAGGCGCCAAAAGCTTTGTCGATTTCCAGGAGTCTTTCAGAGGTTACCTGGGGCCAGAACCGGTTCAGATCTTCCGTCACGGCATCCCAAAGGGCCAGCAGCTCCGCGCGCGTCGTGGCCTTGTATCTTTCACTCTGCGCCTCATAGTTGTCCCATTTTCCCGAAACGATGCCTTTGATGCCGCCGCCGGTCAACTGGATCATCTCCAAGGCCAGTTCCGAAAATGGGCGCATACCCCCCACAGAATAGGTAAACAGCTTATCCTCAGGGAAAGCCAGGATCGTGCGCCGCGTAAGGGCGCGGTGGCCTTGCCAATGTTCGAGAAAAGCCGGGATGCTAATAACCGCCGATTGAGTCTGAAGGGTTGTTGTTTCCATAAGAGTTTTGTTTTGTTTCTGATGTAAAGTAACGCGGGTGGGGTGACAGCCCTATGTCAGCATGGAAACGAGATTACTGAAAAAAGAGAAAAATTTTTTGTCCGATATGAAGAATGAACTGGCCTTTAAGAATAACCCTACCTAAAGGCTCTAGTTTATGCACACTTAATTGTGATTTAACTTCTTGGAAAAGGTCGAAACAAAGACGTGAGTTAGAATGGCAGTGAGCTGAATAACCCTGGCCTTTAGGCCAGGGACAACGACATCTCACTCATCCGGGCTTTAGCCCTGACGACAGCGGCAATTCATTATAATTAGGTCCAAGGTCCTGATGTCACAATAACCATTAAAAAATAACCCTTGTAAATCCGAACCTTTATCGCAATATTACGATATATAGCATATGGGATTAACGAAGACTGAAGAATTTACAAAGGCGCAGAATGAGATGGCGGTGTTGGCCAAGGCCTTGGGGCACCCGGCGCGTATTGCTATTCTTCAATTCCTGATCAAAACAAAGTCGTGTGTCTGTGGCGATATTGTGGAGGAACTTCCGCTGTCGCAATCTACCGTGTCGCAACATTTAAAAGAACTGAAGAATGCAGGGCTGATCAAAGGCGACATCGAGGGGCCGAGCGTTTGCTATTGCATCGATGAAAAGACCTGGAGCAAGGCCAAGGCCCAACTCGATAAGTTATTTGACAGCTATAAAGAACCCGGTTGCTGCTGACTATTTTTTTGCCTATACCAATCGTAATATTACGATAAATAAGATAACCTTAAACACCCATGCCATGAAAACATCCGAACAACAAAAGGAGATCGTAAAAGAAAAGTACGGCCAGATCGCCGAACAAAGCAAAGCGCAGAATGAATCAAGCTGTTGTGGGGCAACCTGCGGATGCTCTACCGTGGACTACGCGGTAATGGCCGACGACTATGCGGCGCTGCAAGGCTATGTGGCCGAAGCGGATCTTGGATTGGGTTGCGGCTTGCCTACGGAGTTTGCCGGGATCAAGGCGGGGGATACGGTCGTTGACCTGGGATCGGGTGCGGGCAACGATGCGTTTGTAGCGCGGGCCATAGCGGGCGAGACGGGAAAAATCATCGGCATTGATTTTACAGAAAAGATGATCGAGAAGGCGCGGGTCAATGCCGGCAAGCTTGGGTTCACCAACGTCGAGTTCCGGCAAGGCGACATCGAGAACATGCCGCTGGCCGCCGAGGTGGCCGACGTCGTCGTGAGCAATTGTGTCCTCAACCTCGTGCCCGACAAACAGAAAGCCTTTGCCGAGACATTTCGTATCCTGAGAAAAGGCGGACACTTTAGCGTGTCCGATATCGTATTGACCGGTGAGCTTCCCCAGGGTGTGCAGCAAAGTGCCGAGATGTATGCCGGGTGTGTGTCGGGCGCCATTCAAAAGCTCGAGTACATGGCCATCATCGAGAAGGCAGGCTTCACCAACATCACCATCCAAAAAGAAAAACGTATTGTCTTGCCCGCAGAGATCCTGAAAGATTACCTCACACCCGAAGAAGCAGCTGTATTTAATACGTCAAATCAAGGCATCTTCAGCATCACTGTCTACGCCGAAAAACCCGCGAGCTGCTGCGCTCCCGGATGCTGTGCCTGATCGGCGAATGCATGAACGATGGGCACATCATTTTGCCAGATAGTGATGGATGGCGTCCTCCCAATCGTGCAGGTCATGCGCATACATTTTTTTGAGCATGGCCCGGTTGATTTCGTTCCCAAAGGCATTATGCCCGGTGTACGCATAGGTGATGCTGGCGGCGGTTTGACTTTCATGGTGCGGGCTGCAAGTAACCGTGATGGTCCAATGCCGATTTTCGGTATAGACGAGATATTGAATGCTATACCGTCGGTTGTCATACCGCGTAACGATCCAGGTAAATTTTTTCTCGCCATGACCGTGGCCTGGGGTCACAAAGGTTGTTCCCTCGCGAATGATCTCGGTGTCAGGATAAATCAAAACCGGTTGCCATCCTTCCGCCCATTTCTTTTCTTCGAAAGCGCCAAACAAAGGAAAGATTTGGTCAGGTTGGCCATCAATGATGATGGTGGCGCTTTTTGTGATCTGCTCGGAAACAAATCCAGACTCTCTTAGTGTTTGATCGCAGGAACCCAGCAGGGTGGCTGCGCTAAAAATGGTGATCATTTTCTTCATGCCCCAAACTAGCGAGGGGATGAAAGAACAACGTATCGAAAATTGGTTTTTCTATTTCAGTAATGCCGAAGGCGCACATCCATAGGCTCTTTTGAAAAGATGGCTGAACGATGCGGGACTTTGAAATCCGACTGCATAACAGACCTCCGAAACGGAAACACTCCCGGTTTTCAATTGCTGGTAGGCCTGGTCCAGTCTTAGTTTTGTCAGATACTGATGGGGCGTGATATGCCTCATTTCCTTAAAGAGTTTCAGAAAATGAAACCGGTTCAAACAGGCCGCTGCAGCCATCTGGTCGAGGGAAACGGTTTCCGAGAGATGCTCACGCATAAATTCTTCGGCCACAAAGATCCGCCGGTAAATTTCTTCGCGGGTGGAATGTTTTACGGCCTTCAGATCTTCCAATCGGCTGCTGACGTCGCCGAGCAATGGAAAAAAGCTGAGTAAAACTTCAGCCAGTATTTCATCTTCTTGAGAGGACTGTAAGGTCGCATAGAGCAAATGGCTGATGTTCGGAGTCATCAAAAAAGGAACAGAGGGAACCGATAGCCTAGCCGCCGTCCCTTCCGTCACACCGTCCAGCATTGGCCCTGCAGAACATAGGGCACCCTGAAAAGCATCATTCACAAAAGCGTGATCGAAAGCGACAAGAAAAGTTTGCAGGGCATGCTTTTTTCTTTGATCGATCTCCAATCGGTCGCCGGGATTCAACATATAAAAATGACTATCCGACGCTGTTACTTTCCGGTCGTTCAAAATATATTGCCCCGACTCACGAAAATTGGCCACCAGCAGGTAAGGTGTTTCATGCGCTGGGTAATGATAATTTCCATGGGTTGTTGAAAAGAATAAATGATTTTTCGATGCATCCTGAGAAGCTACAGTGTTTAAGTCCGGCGCAGGAAGGTTATGGTGAATCATAAAGGCTTGAGAACAAAAGTAGGGGCTTTAGCTCAGAAAACATGAACCCTGATTGAAATCGGGGTCAATTTCTCAGCATCTGCATTGCGTGCCAGAATAGCCGTATCACGGTGTTGTGTTTTTAAAGGTAGCTTAAATATTCATGATCATTCTTTTTCAAACTTTAAAAAGCACCATCCTATGAAAATGGGATGTGTTTGGATTGTCTGTTGTCCATGTAATAAGCCATGACTTTTTAGTATCATTTCCTTCCATTG
>CBIHQM010000253.1:0-9937 GCA_966211885.1 uncultured Chryseolinea sp. | reverse complement strand
TTGAATCGTTCGTCTCAATCTATGGGGCTGCCTTTCTCTCGTCCATACCGTCACTGGTCGAGAGCGGCTCTGCTGGTCAAAATTCAAATACCTTACCGGAGGGCAACTCCAAGCGCCTCATCGCCGCGACGAGGAGGCTCTCAAAAAATATGCTTGAATAGATTCAGCCGTGTTCAGAACGCTTCGAAAACAAGTTCCCTATTCACCATCGCCCCGGCGGCCGTGCCCATGGCCACTGCGTTTGCCACAGAACGCATGCGGGTGGTGTTGTCTCCACAGGCAAAAATTCCGGGCATGGTCGTTTTTTGAAAAGCATCGACCTTTACATACCCCTCCTCTGTCAATTCGCAGCCGAGGGTTTCGGGAATAGTGCAATGCTGTTTAAAGGCAGGGCGCGCGTACAGGGCTTTCAAATGGGTGACGGTGCCGTCTTTGAAAATGACTTTTTGAAGAGATCCCCGATCATGTTCCAGCTTTTCAATTTCTGATTCCACGACTTTTATGTCGTGGCCTTTGACTTTCGCGGTTTGTTCGGCCGTCAGCGTTGACGGTCCGTTGGTGAAGAGGGTCAGGTCTTTCGTCCAGTTTGAAATGAGAGCGGAGAATTCAAAGCCGTATTCGCCGTTGCCCAGGATCCCCGTGCGTTCATTTTTTACTTCGTAGCCATGACAGTATGGGCAGTGAATCACCGAGATGCCCCAGCATTCGGCATACCCGGCGAGGTCGGGCATGATATCGCTGATGCCTGTCGCAAAAATCAACTTGCTGGCGTCAAACGTTTCACCGGATGCCGTTTGAATCTCAAATCCTTTCCCTGTTTTTGTGCCGCCAGTGGCCAAGCCGTTAAAGAATGTCACAGTCTCGTACTTCTCCACCTGCTGTTTTGCAAGGGTCGCAATTTCTTTGGGGGTTTTCCCGTCCTGGGTGATGAAGTTGTGTGAGTGGGGTGTTTGCCGGTTGCAGGGTTTCCCGCTGTCGATGATCAAGACTTTTCTCAGCGCCCGGCCCAACGCCATGCCTGCTGCCAGTCCGGAATAACTTCCCCCAACGATGATCACGTCAAATTGTCTGTTCTCTTTCATTCGATCCTGTTTTGAAAAAAATTGCTATTGGAAATAAGAAAGCAAGGGCTGCCCGGGCAACCCCGCGGTGTAGAACACCGTTTTATCTTTTTTCGTTTTTTGGTGAAATCAGGCCGATGATCAAATCCACAAACGGCACACCAACGAATACGATCCAGGGGACTAACGACACGGTCAGCAACAGTGTTCTTTGATACAACGGCAGACCAGACAATGCCTCACCAAACAGGTAGAGAAACAACGTGATCGACGGATAGATGACGACCCATATTTTCAAGGATGCCATCAACTTTGCTTTTGTTTTCATAGGCTAGAAATTACTTTTTGAAATTTGTTTCCTCAAAAGTAGTTTCTATGATCTGCTACCGGATAGGACAAAAATGTAGTTTGACAGGACTTATCTGAAATTGTGCCGAAATGCCTCGGGTGAATGTCCCGTGTGCTTTTTGAAGAAGCGAATAAAGTAAGAAACATCTTCATATCCCAGGTGGTAGGCCACCTGGTTTACCTGGTTTGACGTGGCCAGCAAATATCGTTTGGATTCCAGGATGATGTGTTCGTTGATCAGCTCTGAACATGTTTTGCCCAGTGTTGCTTTGGTGATGGCATTGAGCTGGTAGGGCGAAAGATTCATCATCTCACCATATTCCGCCACTTGTTTATGGTTGGCGATATGTGTTTCCAGAAGTTCTAAAAAATCCTCAAGGCGTTCCTGGGCATATGAATTCTCTTTGTTTGAAGAGGGCTTACTATTCTGGCGAACCAGTTCGATAAAGAAAATACCGAGATTTGCTTTGATCACCTCCCCGTATCCCTCCTGCTTCTCGGTATACTCCTGAAAAATATACGTCAATAGCGGAAACAACTTATTGAATCGACTCGCATCCAGCGGATGCCAGTTTATCGCACTTGCTTTGCGCAAGGGTTGGGCTGAGACCTTGTTGTGGGGGTGATAAAAATCGGGCTTGAATTCTATCAGGTATCCTGTACTTCTGGCTTTAAGGGTGTGTTGGTGTACCTGGCCAGGGCGCATAACGAAAACAGCGTGATCGTGAACGTCGTAGGGTATGAAGTCGATCTCATGACGGCCTGCTCCTTTTTTCAACGCCAGGATGTAGAAGAAATCGTGGCGGTGAAGTTCCTGGACCATGTCCTTTCCGTCCAGCAAGCTGCCCACATCGCGGATGCTGAAGCCATCGGTGACGTTCGCTTCTTTCGGGGTTTGAATATGTCTTAGGGGAATGGTTTTCATGAGCTTGTTGAAGCTTATAGGTGAACGGCTTCCGGGGGGAGAACGTTCATGCCGGGAGCCAGTAGCCAGGAGTCAGTAGCCAGGAGCCAGTAGCCAGGAGCCAGGAGCCAGTAGCCAGGAGCCAGTAGTCGGTCGTTCAGGGGTTGTTGCTAAAGATTATTGAAATCGTCTTCCCATTTTTCCTTCATTTCTTCGTGCATCTTCCAGTATTTTCGTTCGATCTCCTTCATGACGGCGTCGAAGCCGGGGGCCTTTTTCAAGTTGTCGGCTATGGGATCGGTGGGGATGAGGAGGAGCCAGTAGAGGAAGTTGTCTTGTTCGTTGGTGAAGCGTTTGAAGAGTTCCATCGCTTTGTTTGTGTCGCCCTCATAGGAGTAGTACATGGCCAGGTGAAGGTCTTTGTACATGGTGTGGTTTTGATCGGCGTAGTCCTTGAACTGACGAATATAGTCCTCGCCTTTTTCTTTTTGTCCTGCCTGCACGTAAGCCACTCCAATCCTCAGGTATTCATGCTTAAAAATATCGAGGCCGAACATTTTCATAGTAACCATGGCGCTGTCGTAACATGACGCTGCACCGGTGTAGTTGCGTTGTATGAAGTCCATTTTACCGATCTCCTGTAAAATATCAAATCGCGTCATGGCCTTCTTCCATCGCTTGCGCAGGCGTTCTTCCGCTTTTTTTGGATCGCGGTCCTGGGCATAGTGGATATAATCGTTCACATAGCCGGCAAAAAAGTTCTTCGGGTCCAGCTGCAATGCCTTCTGGTTGTATTTCAATGCCTCGTCGAGAAATCCGTTTTGCAGGAGGGCGTTGCTGAGGTGGAAATAGCCAAAGCTCAGCGTCGTGGAGTCGGCGCCTTTGTCGGCCTTCACTTTCCGGATCGCATACTCCAGGTACTTCGGGGGATGGGGCACGTGGATGTTGTAGAATTCCGTCAGGAAGTGAAGTACCAGTCCGGAGTGCGGATCGTATTCCAGTGCTTTTTCAAGATAAGGAACGGAGAGCTCGTATTGATGCTTCTGCGCGAACGACAATGCTTTGGCGATCATGCTTTCGGCCGACCGGGCATCATATAAAATCGCTTTCTCGGCGAAGTCATCGACTTCGGCGGTATAGCGTTTCTGGGTATTAAAAATATCGAGGTAGTAATACACCATCGTGGCCGTGGCATAGGCGAGCGAGAACTTCGGATCTTTTTCGACGGCTTTTTTGAACCACGGTATGGATTCTTCCAGGTCTTTGGGGCCGCTGCGGTAGAACAGGTCTCTGCCTTTCAGATAGTAGTCGTAGGCCACGGCGTCTTCCGTCGGTTTCTTTTCGATGCGGCTGGCCTCCTCGGGCGTGATGATCACTTCGATTTCCTGGGTGATGTTTTTGGCCACCTCCTGCTGCAACTCAAAAATATCTTTTGCCTCGCGCCGGTATTGTTTGCTCCACAAATGCTTGTCCGTTTCGCCGTCGATCAACTGGATGTTCAGCACAATGCGGTCACCCAACTTCTGGCCACTGCCTTCCACAAAGTATTTCACATTCAGTTCCTTCGCCATTTCGGGAATGGACCGCGAAGCATTTCTATATTTCTCAACCGACGTGCGGCTGATCACGCGAAGGTCCTGGATCTTTTGCAGGTTGTTCAGGGTGGCTTCCATCAAACCGTTGACGAGGTAGACGTTTGAAGAATCGTTGCTGTCGTTTTTAAAGGGAAGGACGGCGATGGATTTTTCAGGTCCTTTGCCGTTGTGATTTGTTCCAGGCCAAAAAAAGTATCCGGCTGTGGCGAGCGCCAAAATTCCAGCAATCCCTGCCCACGCCAACCTAACCTTCTTCTGGTGAGTGGCCGGAAATTCCCGGTTCGATTCAGGGACGATCGCCGTTTCGGTAGGCGTTGTGTTATCGCGCTTGCCCACTTCACCAGGCGGGTAGCCATAGTATTCGCGGAAGCACTTTATGAAATAGGATGTGCTGTTGAACCCCACCTGGTGCGAAACTTCGGAGACATTCTGGGATGTTTTCCGGAGCAATTCCATGCCCCGCTTCAGCCGGACCTGGTTGATCAATTGGCTGACCGAGAGCTTGGTCTCCTTTTTCACCTTCCGCAGGAGGTTCGACCGGCTCATGTTCATTTCGTCGGCCAGCTCGGACACGCCAAACTGCTCGTTCGCGATGTTTTTCTCTACGACGGCGGTCAATTCAATTAGAAAATCACTTTCAGGGAGGAGAGCATCAGCCATGGAGCGCGGTATGTTTCGGGTGTCGCAAACAGCCTCAATTTACCCTTTTCGGGGGCGACTTGCATCAAAATTTATATCCCTGCGTCATAATTTATATCGAATCCCGCAAAGTTGATGGTTTTGTCCGCAAAGGTGTTTAGCCCCGCCCTGTCGTTGAGCCGTTCTTTGGGTCATTGAATTATTCAAAAAAAACTAAACACCAACGCATATGAAAACTGAAAATCGCACACGCCCCGCATCCTGGACGATCGTCCTGACCGGGTTGGCTTTGATCGCCCTGGTGGCTTCCTGCAACTCTCAAGGCAGCACGCAAAAGAAAGAAAGTGGCGTAAAAACCCCGGATGTCGACATCCATACCGCCGTGCTCACCGGCAACCAGGAGGCGTTGAAGCAACACATTGCCGCGGGCACCAACATCAATGAGAAAGACCCCTTCGGCGGATCGAGTCCCCTCATCAGCGCAGCCGTGTTCGGCAAGACGGAAGAAGCCAAAATTCTCATCGACGCGGGTGCCGACATCAACTTCCAGAACAACGACGGGTCTACACCCCTGCACACGGCTGCATTTTTCTGCAGACCCGAGATCGTCCGCATGCTGCTGGACAAAGGCGCGGACAAGACGATCAAAAATAAATTTGGCGCCACCCCGGCCCTGACGGTGGCCGGTTCCTTTGCGGAGTCAAAAAATGTATACGATATGATGGGGAAAGCGCTTGCGCCCATGGGACTGAAGCTCGACTATGCCTACATCGAAAAAACACGTCCCGAGATCGCCGAGATGTTGAAATAATAAACCACAAAAAGACCAGCACTATGTCGACCCAGAACAGAAGATACGATATCGATTGGCTTCGCGTGATCGCCATCGGGTTGTTGTTGATCTACCACATCGCCATCGCGTTTCAACCGTGGGGGATCATGATCGGCTTTATCACCAACGACACACCGTGGCTGTCGCTGTGGACACCGATGATGATGCTTAACATCTGGCGCATTCCCTTCCTGTTTTTTGTTTCGGGCATGGGTGTTTACTTTTCCATGCAACACCGGAATTGGAAGGGGCTGCTGCAGGAGCGCTCTCTTCGCATCCTCGTTCCCTATGTTTTTGGGATGACCTGTATTGTGCCCGTGAGCGTGTTCATCCTTCAGCGGTATTACCAGTGGGACTTTGCCTACGCCGTGAACCCGGGACACCTGTGGTTCCTGGGAAACATTTTGGCCTATGTGGTTTTGCTGTCGCCGTTATTCTACTATCTGCGAAAAAATCAAAACGGAAAATTTGTTATGGGCATGAAGAAAATGCTGAGCAACCCGCTCGGCCTGGTCCCCGTCGTTGGTCTTTTCATTGCCGAAGTGCTGGTGATAAAACCCATCCCCTACGAACTGTATGCCATGACCTGGCACGGCTTTGTGCTGGGGTTCCTGGCTTTCTTTGTTGGATTTTGTTTTGTGCTCTGTGGCGATTCATTCTGGAGCATGCTCCTGAGATGGCGCTGGCTGTTCGTGCTGCTGGCGTCGGCACTCTTTGTCGTGCGCCTTTTGGTGCTGGGTTTAAAAACGCCGGGATACCTGTTGGTTGTTGAATCGGATTGTTGGATCTTTTCGGTGTTGGCGTTTGGGAACAACTATTTGAATCACCCCAGCAAAGCGTTGTCGTATTTGAGTCAGGCTGCCTATCCGGTGTATATTCTTCATATGATCTTCCTGGCGCTGGCATCGTGGCTGATCTTTCCCATGGCGCTTGCTGTGCCGTTGAAATTTGTTGTGGTGATTATTCTCACCTTTGCCGGATGTTTTGGCGCCTTCGAGATCATCCGTCGCGTAAGTATTTTAAGACCATTGTTCGGATTGAAAATGAAGGAGCGTTCCCTCGCCATCCATGGCGATAACCCGGGGTTGGCCCGGGCCTAAACGATAGCATCATGGTAAACCTCAAAAATGTAACAAAGCGTTTTGGCGCAAAGACGGTGGTCGACGACCTGTCGCTCACCATCGCGCGCGGCGAGCTGTTCGGATTGCTTGGCCCCAACGGCGCCGGCAAAACCACCACCATCAACATCATCGTCGGCGGTCTGCTTCCCGACGCGGGGTCGATCACGCTTCAGGGATCGGGATCGCCGCAGGATCCCCATATCAAACGATTGATCGGCATCGTGCCCCAAAGCCTGGCGGTCTATGAGAGCCTGACCGCGTATGAGAACTTGAACTTCTTTGGCAGGCTCTATGGCTTACAAGGAAGCGATCTCACCTCGGGTATTCAACGCGTGTTCGAGCTCGTCAATCTCACCGACCGCACAAAGGACCGGGTCAAAACGTATTCCGGTGGAATGAAGCGGCGGTTGAACATTGCCATCGCGTTGCTTCACCGTCCTTCGTTGCTGATCTTGGATGAGCCCACGGTGGGTGTGGATCCGCAGTCGCGAAACGCCATTTTCGACACGCTGAGAAATCTGAGAGCGGAGGGTTGTACGACCCTGCTCACCTCCCACTACCTGGAGGAAGCCCAACAACTGTGCGACACCGTAGCCATCCTGGACGAAGGCAAGTTGGTGGCCCAGGGAACGGTGGAAGAACTGATTGCGCGTCACGGCGGCCAAAGCATCCTGACGGTGGAGACCAGCAAGGGCAAGTCCAGAATAGAAACGCATGAGCCTGTTCAGGAGATCGTTCGCATCCATGCCGAAGAGCCGATCATTTCCCTGAAGATGGAGAGCCCGAGCCTGGAGAAAGCGTTTTTGAATATCACCGGAAAACATTTAAGAGATTGATCATGAAAGAAATCATCACCCTCACCCGAAAAGATCTGCAACTCCTTTTCCTGGACAAGACCAGTATCATCGTCACCTTTGCGCTACCGATCGTGCTGGTGGCGTTGATTGGAAGTGTCTTCGCCGGTTCGTTTCCTCCTTCTTCCGGCATCACCAGCTATGACTACGCATTTTCGAAAGTGATGTTCTGGGGATTGTTCGGCGGCGTGGCTTCCTCGGTGGCGTCGCTTGCCATTGAAAAGCATTCGGGCACGATCATCCGGATCCAGCTGGCACCGGTTCATAAATTTCAAGTATTGGCGGGAAAAGCGCTGGCCTGTGTCTGCGTGATCTTGATCAGTTCTTTTGTGACGTGGACTTTTACCTCTGTGCTTTTCGGTATCAAGACCGCTTCGTTTTTGAACATGATCATCATTTGTTTTTCGAATGCCGTGTTCTTTGCCGGGCTGATGACCTTCCTGGCCAACTTTGTGAGCACGGAGCGTGCTGCGGGTGCGTTGAGCTGGTCGGTGGCACAACTGCTGGCGTGTTTCAGTGGCATTATGTTCCCGGTCATGATCATGCCTTCATGGATGAAGACGGCTACGAACTTTAATCCCGTGACCTGGGCGGTGAAGGCGATGGAGATCGCGCTGTGGACGGGTGGCACGTTCAATGAGTTGCTATTGCCCGTGTCCATCACGCTGGGTGCCGGGCTTTTCTTTTTTGCATGGAGTGTATACTTGTTCCGATGGACAACACAGAATGCCTGACCAAATCAAATTCACTCACTTCTCAACGCCTTTACGGGATTTTCCCAAGCGGCTTTGAATGCCTGGAAGCTCACCGTCACCAGCGAGACGACCACCACAAACACAGCGGCAAACGCGAACATGAATGTATTGAGTTGAATGTGGTAAGGATAGTGTTGCAACCATTGGGTAGCGAGCTGCCATGCGGCGGGCATAGCGATGAGCAGGGAAAGAACAATGAGCTTCAGGAAATCTTTCGTGAGAAGCGTCACCGCGGCAGCTACCGAAGCTCCCAGCACTTTGCGTATGCCAATTTCCTTTGTTCTCTTTTCAGCGGCCAGTACCGACATGCCGAATAATCCAATGCACGAAATAAAGATCGTAAACCCCGCGCCAAACATCATGACCTTTTTCCATTTTGCTTCCGCGTTGTAGTTCTTTTGATATTCGAGTGTCTTGAATTCATATTGATACAAACTCATTGGAAACACTTTGTTGAACGTCTTCTGAATGTAGGTGAGGGCGTCCGCTACATGGTCGGGATTGATTCGCACCAGGGCCAGTCCATAATCTCTTGCGGGACTCATCGTGAATATTTGCGGGCCAATTTCCTGGTTTAGGGGAAGATAGTGATAGTCTTTTACCACGCCCACCACCGTATATTTTTCATCGTTCCGGTACCAGAAGTTCACCTCCTGGCCGATGGGCTCTTTCCATCCGGCGTTCTTTACAAACGTTTCATTCACGATGATCGCGTGGGTTCCGTCTGAAGGGAATTTCGAGGAGAAATTTCTACCTTGAACTATGGGTATCTTGTAAAGCGGAAAATAGGATTCATCGATGGTCTCATAATCAAATTCGGCCTCTATATCGCCACTGATCTTCGCCGACGTGCCTTCCCTGCCGCCATTGCGGGCAGAGACATAAAGGATATCGGGATTCTTCAACAATTCCGTTTTCAGCAAACTTGCATCGCGATGTGTCAATCCGGGTTTCCGGATGATGATGACATTATCCTGGTCATAGCCAAGATCGGTGTTGATGAGATAGTTGAATTGTGAATACACGATGATCGTCGCCATCACCAGCAACGTCGACAGCGCGAACTGAAGTACGATAAGTCCTTTTTGCAAATTTACCTTGCCTAGTTTCAGACCGTTGTAAAGTGATCTCACCGGGTGATAGCCCGAAAGGATCATGGCGGGATAAAATCCGGCCAGCATTCCGGTGATGAGGAACAACCCAGCATACGCCAGCACCATCCTGACATTTAGAAGATAAGAAAGGAACAGGACCTTGTTCGAAAGCTGGTTGAAGAAGGGCAGGACCGTCTGAACAAGAACGAGCGCAAGCAAGAACGCCGCCATGCACAGCAGATAGGATTCGCCCAGGAACTGGATCATCAACTGTCGCTTATCACCACCCACAACCTTTCTGATGCCGATCTCTTTCGCCCGTTTGACGGAGCGTGCAATCGTCAGGTTCACGAAGTTAATGCAGGCAATCAGCAAAATAAAAAGGGCGATACCGGATAAAATGTAGGAGTACATCGGGTCGCTGGCATCTTTAAGTCCATTGTCGGCTTTGTATATTTTGCTCAGGTGGATATCCGTGAGGGGCTGCAGCACATGAACGATCGAAGTCTTGTTGTTGTATTTTATAGCGGAATTCAAAATGGTTTCCCGCGCTTCCTTTTCATACACTTGTTTCATTTTGGCTTCGACGTCATTGACGTTTGCCCCCGCTTCGAGCTCCACAAATGTATTCAGAAAAAAATCTGCCCACGATTCATCGTTCGCATCCACTTTGAGCGGCGCGATGATGTTGAATTTTATCGAGGAGTTGTCGGGACAATTCCGGGACACACCGG
>CBIHQM010000252.1:0-9938 GCA_966211885.1 uncultured Chryseolinea sp. | reverse complement strand
TTATTGGTTTCGGGATCCAAAGCCTTCATGCCACCTTGCGCGATGAGGTCGGCATTGAAAAGGATCTTGTCATACACGTTGATGGATGCGTTCGCCGTAAGCTTATAGGTGGGACGATGCCATGCTTCGGCAACACTTCCCGCGGCGTAGCTGTAATAGTCACCGCGCACCATGAACTTGGCTGTTTCAGATTGCGCATAGCTCAGGGCCGCATAGAAGTTTGTACGCTTCGTGCCGTCGATGTCATACACGGTGGTGAACTTGGAGACGTCCGTTGTCGTGTTCACAAAGTAATACCAGTTTTTCAGGTTCGTGAAGGCCAGACCGGCGTGGGCTGACACTTTGTTGCCCACTTTGGCGCGTAGGCCGGCGCCAAAGTCGAACGTCTTGTTCGTGTGGAACACCGGCACGTTCGGTGCCAGCCAGATGTTTTCGTTGCTCAGCGATTGCAGCGACACTTTTTCCATGCCGCCACTGAGGTAGGCCACAGCTTCCACGGAAGGGCTCAACGGATAGGAAGCTTTCACGTCGGGATAGACGTGTGTGCTCTTCTTGTCGATCGAATCGTTCTCAAATGCAGCCACGAAGCCCACACTGAGCTTGAGATCGTCTATGACCTTGAACTCGTACGTGGGCGTTACCTGGAACAAGTTGCGGGGTTTCGCCTCCACTTTCTCGTCCTTGCGGCTGATCATGAAATAGTCGGCTTTGATGGCGATGCGTGAGTCTTCATCCATCTTGTAGGCCGATCTGAAATTGAGGTCTACCTCTGTTTCGCGGGCTTTATACTTGTCGGCCATGTGGCTGAACGACGCGCCCAGGGTGTAAGCAAAGTCAGCGTTTGTTGCATTCGTCAACTCGCCGCCGAGTTTGAAGAGGTTATACGATTGTTTTATCGAAGCGGCATCCACCTCTGTGCCCGGCTTATAACCGTAGAAGTGCGTGGTGCGATTCTCAAATCCGGCATTGCCCGACAAGGCGATAGCATTGCTGAATGACTTTCCAAAAACCGATAAGCCCGTGGAGCCGCTGCCTGAATTACGTCCGTCCACGGGTCCCCTGTCGGAGCTGTTGTGGTAGAGGTGTGCACCCACCAGCTTGTTCTTGTCGCGGCGCGTGTTGTAGTAGGCTTCCAGCAATGGCGAAACGTAATTTCCAAATCCCGCCCGCACATAGCCACCGTATACATTCGAAGGGCTTTCTACTTTCAGCTTCAGGGGCTTGATCGGTGGATTGATGGGGGGCGCCTGCACACTAAAGCTCCGGAAGTCATAGGTGATCGGCGGCTTGATGGTCTCGGCTGGACGCGGCGGGATCTTTTCAAAGTTCCGGTTCGCCTTGGGCAAAGTGATCTCGCGTTTGTTCACGATCTCGATCTCCACGTCTTCGATCTCCCCTTCTTTCTCCCAATCCTTTTTGGGCGTGGTGCCTTGTTGTGCGCTCACGCTATAGTGACAGAGGAGACCAGCCACAAACAAGCCTCCCAGGCGGATGTTCCAAAGTGATTTTTTATGTCTTACGTGCATGTTGTTGCTCTTCATCGCAAAAAATGATTAACGATTGTTGTCCAGGGTATCGGCCTGGAGCTGTTTTTGTTTTTCGGCTTCTTTCTGATCCAGTTGCGTCAGCCTGCGACGCGCTTCGTCTTTCACGCTTTGCAGCGGGAACTTATCAATGAGCGACTGCAAGGTGGCTTTCGCCTGGAACAAGTCGTCCATGGCCACAAAATTGTCGGCCAGCAAAAGGAAGGACTTCCCTACCCAATCCTGGTACGAGGAGAAGTCGTTGTTCAGGCTCACCAGGGTCTCGTATGACGCCTTGTATTGTTTCTGCTGGTATAGGATGAGCGCCAGGGAGTATTTGGCTTCGGCGCCGAATTCGTCGTGCGCCGAGTTCAGGGTATTCAGGAACTCATCTTTTGCACCCTCGAGATCACCCCGCGCCATGGCCGTTTTACCCAGGTACAGCGAGGCTTTGTTTTGTGCGGCTGCGTTCACGTTGCCCCGTTCCAGGATGGTCTTCGCGTACACTTCGGCCGAATCGTATTGGCCGAGCAGGTAGAACGACTCCATCAGTCCCGACCAGGCATTGTATTGATCCTTCTTGCTCGCGGCTACCCGCTCCACCCGGTGAAAGGATGCTACCGCCTGATCGTATTTGCCTTGCTTGAACTCAATGTCGGCAACCCGGGCGATCGTCTTGTTGGCTTGGGTGAACGTGGGATCATTACTCAACTCGCGATAGATGGGCAGCGCCTTGTCCAGGTCCTTTAGGCGATAATAGGACTCGGCCATGTAGTAGCGCGCTTCCGGGATCTTTGTGCTTTGTGGATAGGCCGCCAGGTAGCTGGTAAAGCTGCTGATGGTCTTTTGATATTGCTGGTCGAAGTAGAAGTTCTTCGCCGTTTCAAACTCGATGTTCTCAAAGCCCTGGTTGTCGGGGCTGGATTGTTTCACCTGGGCCAGGTACTTTTCAAACTCTGCAGAGCGACCGGCAGTGCTCAACACTTCCTGCAGGGGCAGCAAGGCTTCCTGTGCCGCAGGGTGACCGGGGAATTTATTGATCACGGCCGTGTAGTCCGAAATGGTGCGGTCGTATTGTTTCAGGTTGAAGTAGGATGCTCCCCTGCGCATGTAGGCATAAGGCAGGAAGCGCGAGTTGGTGCCTTCGCGGATCAGCTGCGAAAGACCATCGGCGGCAGCCTGGTAGTTGCCTTGTTCGATCTCAAACTGTGCCCGCTGGAAGACGGCTTCATCCCGGTATTGTGACTTGGGATAGTTTTTGATCAGGTCCCCAAACTGGGTACGCGCCTCCGCATACTTGCGCTGGATGCCATTAATCATGGCCGACTGCAACAGCACGTAGTCGCTATCGGTCGAGCCGAGGGTGCGCGCCTTGTTGTAGTTGGCCAGGGCGTCGTCGTACTGACGGTTCCCGTAGTAGCAGTCGCCCAGGCGAATCACGCCGTCCGCATAGTTGGTGGTGGTCTTGTTGCCTTTGTTTACAAATTCTTTAAAGCTAAACAGTGCCTTGTCGTACGTCTGAAGGTTGAAGTAGGCATACCCCAATCCATAACGGGTTTTCAGCAACACGTCCGGGTCTACCGCTCCCCCCAATCCAACGACGCGCAAATAGTTTGTGGCGGCTTCCTCGTACTGCTTCCCAATGGAAAACGCTTCCCCGCTCCAAAAGCTTGCCAGTGCCACGTAGTTGGGATCGATGGGAAACTCCAGTGATTTTTTGAAATAGGTCACCGCTTCTTCATACTCCTCTTTATTGAAGAGTTCGGAGCCCTTCAGATAGGCTGCCTTCTGGTAGGCCTGGTTGATGTATTGGTTCCGGCTGGGCAATGCATCGATGTATTCGATCGCTTTGTTAAAATTGTTGCCGTTCACATAGGCTTGCGCCAGCAACTCCTTCACCTCCACGGTGTGGTTACTGGATGGATAGGCCTTCAGATATCGCTCAAACTCATCGATGGCTTGATCGGGCTTGCCGGCATCGTAGGATACTTTGGCGTATTGGAACGAGCTCTCTTCGGCGAGCTTTTCGTCTTTCGGGTTCTTGCGGGCGTAGCTAAAGGCGTTCAGAGCATACGGCTTGTTGCCTTGCTTCAGGTAGAGGATGCCCAGGTAGTAGGATGCATAATAGCTCACCGTGTCCTTGGCGGCGGCGGCCTTGTCCAGGTACTCTATACCTTTGGCCGTGTTACCTGCAGCGTAGTTGGCATAGCCGGCACGAAAGAGCACCCCGGTCTCGGGCTTGGCATTGTTGTCGAGGTATTTTTGATAGGAATCCAGCGCCTTTTTGTAATCCCCTTTATAGTATTGCGCTTCGGCTACCAGCATGGCGATCTCGTTGGCATTGCCCAGGTCCGAGCGTCCCTTCAGGGTGTTGGCATATTCGATCACGGTGTCATAGCGTCCTTGCTTATAATAAATGTTCGCGATCAGGTAAGGAACGATGTTGGCATAGGATGGGCTGCTCTCGGCCTTCTTCAGGTCGAAGAGGGCTTCCTCGTATTTGCCCCGGGAGTATTCGATAAAACCCGCATAGTAATTGGAAGCCGGTGTGTAGGCATTGCTGAGGCGTTTCACAAAGTTGAATTGCTCCAGCGCTTCGTCGAGTTTCTTTTGGTTGAAATAGCTGTAGCCCCACTTAAAATGTCCCTGGCTTTGCTGGTCCAGGGTGAGCGCGGGGAAGTCCACTTTTTTGAAATAGCTCGAAGCCTTCACATAGTTGCCTTCTCCATAAAAGAAGTTGGCCAGTTCGTAATATGCGGTCGAGGCTTTGGGGCTCGAGGGGTTGTGGTCGATAAAGTCGTCGATGAGTTTTTCGCCATCGCGGTGTCCCAGGCTGAGGGCACTGAAGGCAACGTAGTATTCGGCCTCGCTCCTGCGCGAATCGGTGGGTGATGCCTGGGCGAGAAAGTCGGTGAACACCTGGCGGGCGGCTCCATAGTTGGCGTGATTCACCAACTCCGTGCCGCGGTGGTAGAGCTTCTCTACTTTGTTTTGAGAAAGCTGATCCTGCGCGAAGAGTCCATAACTGCCAAAGACAAAAACAGAGAGAATCGTAAATCTGTACATTACACGTGTGTATGAGTTGTGAGTAAAACAGCGTTGCAAAAAAATTATTGCAAATAAAGAACCAAAAAAATAAGTTGAAAAAATTGTCCGCTGCCCAAATTGCATGGACTTAAAGGTAATGCTGGAAGGTGTGATTGTCCAAATTTGTGGTGCAATTATGCACTTGCCCCGTGCATGAGGCGCCACACCAGCTCTCTGAAAATTTGTCCTTCGTCAGCGGACCCGGTGTTCACGCCTTTCAACTTCAGATCGGCGTCTTTCAACGACGCAATGTTGTCGATGATGCTTTGGGGGGGATATTGACGTAAAGCCAAGCTGTAATCACGCACAGCATACGGACTCACTTTCAGTTCACTAGCTAGTCCCTTCTCACTCTTATCTGGAGCTTGTGTAGCGATGAGCAGCTTGCTGAAGAACGAATAGAGATAGGCCACCACGGGGATCATGGGATTCTTCTTGGAGTTGCTTTCGAAGTAGTTCACGATCTTATTGGCCAGTAATGTGTCGCGGTGAAGGATCGCTTTTTGAAGTTCAAAAATATTGTACTCCTTGCTCACACCCACCTGATTCATCACCCGCTCGCCGGAAATACTCTCCCCTGCCGGAAGGGATATGATGATCTTATCGATCTCGTTGGCCAGGCGATGGAGATCGTTGCCCACAAACTCGCACAGGCTTTGTACGGCGCGATCGTCGATCGAGATTTTCTTATCCTTGGTGTATTCCAACACAAACTCAGGCAACTGGTTCTCGTAGATCTTTTTCGTGGTAATGGTCACGGCCAGCTGATCGATCTTCTTGCCCAATTCGCGGCGTTTGTCCAGGGACTTATGTTTGTGGCAGAACACCAGCACGGTGCTGGGCACTTGCTTGGTCAGGTAGTCCAGCAGCAACTTGCCGCCGATGTCTTTGTTGAGGTCCTGGATATCTTGCGCCTCCTTCACGATCACCACCTGCCGTTCGGCCATCATGGGAAAGCGGCGGGCGTGGGTGAGGATGGTCGCCATGGTCACGTCCTTGCCATAGACGATCACCTGGTTAAATCCTTTTTCCGCTTCCGACAACGCGTGTTGCTCGATGTAGTCGGAGAGCAGGTCGATGTAGAAGGTCTCCTCCCCTTGCAGGAAATAGACCGGTGCATATTTGCGGGCCTTGAGGTCGGTTAATACTTTCTTAACACTGGCATCCATATCAACTCACGTTCTTTTTCTTGCTAAAGGTAATGGCCGAACCGATACCCACCAACGCCCCGGCAAAATGCGACTCCCACGAGATCTCCGGGTCGGTGGGCAACACGCCATAGAACACGCTGCCATAGAGGATCAACACCACGATGGAGATGAACAGGGACAGGAAATCGCGCCGGAACATGCCGAAGAAGATCAGGAAAAATGCCAGGGCATAGACCAGGCCGCTGGCGCCGATGTGGTTGGCCGGGCGGGCGAAGAGCCACACCAGGATGTTGGTCCAGAAATAGCCGCGAAAGAATACTTGCGCGCCGATGCGGTTGTAAAAGAAGAACAGCACCGCGCCCAGGAACAACAGCGGGATGGTATTGGAGATCAGGTGGAGAATGCTGCCGTGAAGCAAAGGTCCCAGGAAAATGCCCAGCAGGCCCTGGAAGGTTCGGGGTACGATGCCGAACTGCCTCAGGGGCACCCCGAACATCACCTCCACATAAAAAGCAGCCCACATCAGAAAAACCAGCCGAAACGGAACTACCGAACTACCAATCACCGAAGTATCTGACGCCATATGCAACCGGCTTTTCGCCACAATTGCAAAGATGAAAAGTGCTTCGAAATGAAAATGAAAAAAAGGCCGGGAAGACGAAAATTAATTTTTGGAAGGGTCGCTGATCATGGTCAGCTGCAGCAGCTTGGCCTCCTCGGCATTGACCTTGTTCATGCCCCACAGGCCGCCCGACGAGGACGCTATTTTTGCGGCCAGCTCCTTCAGGACCTTGTATAACTGCACAGCAAAGGCGTTATCGATTTTCCTCCATAGGGTGCTGATCTGCCCCAATTCCTGGATGAGCAAGGGGGTGCGTTGTGTGGACTCGTAGGGATAGCTTTGGATGAGGATCTTGAGTTTGTCTTCAAAATCCTGGGAAACTTCTTTGAAATAGCTCGTCAATTCCGTGTCGCCTTTCTGGCGGGACTGGGTCAGGTTGATGGCCTCCCGGATTTCCTTGCGGTCGATATCGCCGTCGGCGCCGGCGATGAGGATGCATACCAATAAGGGAGCTTTGAGCATGAGCTCCATTTCCGAGTCGTTCAGACGAGAGAATCCTTTTACCATGACACCTATCATAAAAGCTAATCAAAATTTCCCAAAGCAAGCCGATTTCCAAATTTTTCTTTTCACGAATTGCCCCCGTTTATCTCCAATGACATATATTGTATGGATTTCCATTTTTTTAAGAAGCCTGGCAAGGAAATGAACCGGCTTCAGCCATGAGCGGAGAATGTACTATTTAACCTGACCGTAGATCATGTACGAAAAAGACCCTGTTAAGATCTTTGTTGTTGAAGATGACCCCGCCTACACAAAATTCCTCAAATACGTCCTGGGACTGAATCCGGATTACGAGGTGGAATACTATACAACCGGCAAGGACTGCCTGGCAAACTTGTATAAAAACCCCGCGATCATCACCCTGGACTATTCCCTGCCGGATATGCCCGGCGAAAAAGTGCTGGGCCAGATCCGTGGTCACGACCCCAACATCAACGTCATTATTGTATCGGCGCAGGAGAAGATCCACACAGCCGTAGAGTTGTTAAAATCCGGCGCATACGATTACATCTCCAAAGATCACGAGACCAAAGAGCGCCTCCTCAACTCGATCAACAACGCCCGGAACAAGACCTCCCTGATCAAGGAGATCGACCACCTGAAGAAGGAGATCTCGGAAAAATACGAATTCGAAAAAAGCATTGTGGGCACCAGTCCAGCGATACGGCGCATGTTCGCCTTGCTGGAAAAGGCGGTCCAAACCAATATCTCCGTCAGCATTTCGGGCGAGACCGGCACGGGTAAGGAGTTGGTCGCAAAGGCCATCCACTATAATTCAAAGCGAAAAAGCAAACCCTTTGTCGCCGTGAACATTGCCGCCATTCCCCGGGAACTGATTGAAAGCGAACTCTTTGGCCACGAGAAAGGGGCCTTCACCGGGGCCGTTACCCGCCGGATCGGCAAGTTCGAGGAGGCCGAAGGCGGCAGCATCTTTCTGGACGAGATCGGCGAAATGGATCTGAACCTCCAGGCAAAGCTGCTCCGCGTCTTACAAGAGCGCGAAGTCACCCGCATCGGCGGCAACCAGGTGATCAAGCTGGACGTGCGCATCATCGCCGCCACGCACAAGGACCTGGCCGAGGAAGTTAAGGGTGGACGTTTCCGGGAGGATTTGTATTATCGCTTGCTGGGATTGCCCATCGTGCTCCCTCCCCTCCGCGAACGCGGCAACGACGTGCTGCTGGTGGCCAAACATTTCCTGGATCAGTTTGCCACCGAAAACCAGATGCGCAAATTCAAGATCACCCCCGAAGCCCAGGAAAAATTGATGCAATATCCTTTCCCCGGGAACATACGCGAGCTGAAATCGATTATCGAGTTGTCGGCTGTGATGGCCGAAGACCAGGAGATCCGGCCGCAAGACATCAGCTTTAACAGTACGGCCCGTATGGAATCGTTCCTCTACCAGGAAATGACCATGCAGGAATTCATGTACCGCATCATTCGCCATTTCCTCAACAAGTACGACAACAACGTTTTGGAAGTAGCCAAGAAACTGGATATCGGAAAATCGTCATTGTATCGCTATTTGAAAGAAATGGAAGAAGCAGGAATTTAGACCTATGGCATGAAGCTTCAGAACTATGTGAACAAGGGCGCCTTCTATGAGGCGGTGGTAGAAGATGGATCGGATATCATCTTCATTGTAGATTTCACGGGAAAGATCCGCTACCACAACGCGTCGGTTCACGAGACGCTGGGCTACCGGTCGAAGAGCCTCATCGGCAAGAACTTCTTCGACTACATCCTGCCGTCGACGGTCCAGGACCTGAAAGAACAATTCAAAAAGAGCCAGAAGCGCGCCTACTCCGAAAATGTGGAGTTCCAATTTCTTTGCAAGGACCTCTCCTACCGCTACCTGGAATTCAACGCCATCAACCTGAAGCACAAGGAAGGTCTCGACGGGTTCATTCTCGACTGTCGCGACATCGCCCAGCGCAAAGAAGACGAGGCCGAGTTGGTGAGACTTCAAAAGGCGAAGGAACAATTCCTGGCCAACATGAGCCACGAAATCCGGACGCCCATCAACGGCATTGCCGGCATGGCCAACCTGCTGAGTCAGAACCCAAGCCCCGAGGAACGCGAAACTTACCTCAACGCTATACGCCACTCCGCCGAAAACCTGAAGGTGATCATCAACGACATCCTCGATTTGGCGGCCATCGAATCGGGCAAATTGCGCCTGGAAAAAATTGCATTCAACCTCAACGATCTCGTGCCCTCCCTGCTGAGCACATTCACCTACCAGGCACGCGAAAAGCGGATCGCGCTGGAACATAAGATCGATGAAAAGCTCAACAAGATCCTCCTGGGCGACCCCGTGCGTCTGAACCAGGTGTTGATCAACCTCATCAGCAACGCGGTAAAATTTACGCACAACGGCTCCATACAGGTTATTTGCACCCTGGAGCGCGAACAGAAGGGCATTTGCTGGGTACGCACGGAGGTGATCGATACGGGCGTGGGCATCCCCGACGAAAAGCTGAACACCATCTTTGAAAGCTTTAGCCAGGCCGATGCCAGCGTGACCCGCAAATATGGCGGCACCGGACTCGGGCTCACCATCGTGAAGCAGTTGGTGGAGCTTCAGAACGGCAGCATCACCGTGAAGAGCAAAGAACATGTCGGCTCGGCGTTCATTGTGCTGGTGCCCTACGCCGTGGGAAAAGTGAACTCCTTTTCGGTGACCTCACCCAAAAACGAAAAAGCATTAAAAGAAGTAAACGCCTCACAGCTTTATGTGCTGCTGGTGGAGGACAACGACATCAACCGGTTGTATGCGAAAAGCATTTTGAAGAACTGGCAATGTTTTACCGACACGGCCGAGAACGGGCTGGTGGCTCTGGAGAAGATCAAGAACCAGGAATATGACGTGGTATTGATGGACATCCAGATGCCGGTCATGGATGGCTACGAGACCACCAAAGCCATTCGCATGATGGACCCGCCCGTCAGCAACATTCCCATCCTTGCCCTCACGGCCAATGCCACGAAGGCCGATGTAGAGAAGTGCATTGCGGCCGGCATGAACGACTATCTGCCTAAGCCCTT
>CBIHQM010000251.1:0-9944 GCA_966211885.1 uncultured Chryseolinea sp. | reverse complement strand
TGCTTTTACGGTATCGTGTTGCAACTGTTTTTTCAGACCCCAATTTTGATTGATACCAGCTTTGATGGCGAGAACTTTGGTTACGGGTATATAAACGGATGCGCTTCCCGCGAAGCCGAAATCAAATTTGGTGACATCGCTAGCGCCGACAATGCCTAGAGTGTGGTTGCCTGTATTGTCGATGAAATCGCCATAGTGAGTTCCGATATGGTATCTCAGAAGACCTGTATACAGGCCAAGGCCCAACTGAACCTGAACTTTCTTTCCATACCGTTGCGACCATTGAAGGGGCACGTTCCAACTTCTGATCTGGGTAAACTTCCGGTCGCCCGTTTGGTAGTAGTAGAGCCCCGACGTGAGAAAGGAATGACTCAGAATCTGGTAGTTGAGTCCGGCACCGACATATGCGTCAACATATTTAAAACGAGGGATGTCTTTGTCCCCCAGGATTTTTCCTGCCCATGTCGACACGCCGCCGAGGGCTTCGATCTCGATGCTTTGGGAGGTGCCTTTGAAAACAGGCCCGAGTAGAAGTAAAAGTAATGTAAAGATGATTCTGGTTTTCATAGTTTTAATTTTGTCATGACCCACAACGGCGACAGGGGTGCCGTAAATCGTGGCAAAGATATTAGCTGACACCAAACCGGCAACGGGCAAGATTAGAAATACTCGCCCCCACCCGGGTTTCCTATACCGCTAAAATCACGACTTCCCCGGTTAACTTTTCGCTCCCTGCGCGTTCTTTTTCCTTAAATCCTTATTTTTGGGCCTTTAACGATAACCTGATGGCCGAATACAGCAAAGACGAGATCAAGCGCATAGAGGAAAAGTGGCGGATGAAGTGGCAGCAAAATGGCGTCTACAAAACTGATAATCACTCAGATAAGCCAAAATACTACGTGCTCGACATGTTCCCCTATCCCTCCGGGGCGGGGCTGCACGTGGGGCACCCGCTGGGCTACATCGCCTCCGATATCGTGACGCGCTACAAGCGCCTGAAGGGCTTTAACGTGCTCCACCCCATGGGCTTCGACGCCTTCGGGCTTCCCGCGGAGCAATATGCCATCCAAACCGGCCAGCATCCGCGGGTGACCACCGAAAAGAATATGGCCACCTACGTGGCGCAGCTCAGCAAGATCGGCTTCGCCTTCGACTGGGACCGCAAAGTGGTGACCAGCGACCCCTCCTACTACAAATGGACACAGTGGATCTTCATGCAGTTGTTCAACGCCTGGTACGACCGGACCGCGAACAACAAGGTGGGCAAGGCCCGTCCCATGACGGAGCTCGTGGCTGAACTGGAGAAGCACGGCAACAAGAACATTGTCGCCGTCTGCGATGATGAAACGCCAACGATCACCGCGGCGCAGTGGACGGCGTTGAACGAAATTGAAAAAGAGAACTTCCTCCAAAAATACCGCATCGCCTACCTGGCCGAAACCATGGTGAACTGGTGTGCAGCCCTGGGCACCGTGTTGTCGAACGACGAAGTGAAAGACGGCGTGAGCGAACGCGGCGGCTACCCGGTGGAACGCATCAAGATGCTGCAATGGAACATGCGCATTTCGGCCTACGCCGAAAGGTTGCTGACCGGCCTGGACACGATCGATTGGCCTGAGCCGATCAAGGAAATGCAACGCAACTGGATCGGCAAGTCGGTGGGTTGTGAACTGGATTTCAAGCTGGCCTCCGGCGACGATTCCATCCGCGTGTTCACCACGCGCATCGACACGATCTATGGCGTGACCTTCATGGTCATTGCCCCCGAACACGAATTGGTGGATAAGATCACCACCCCCGCTCAGCGCGACGAAGTGACCCACTATGTGGAGGTGGCCAAGAACCGCAGCGAGCGCGAGCGCATGAGCGAAGTGAAGCGCATCAGCGGCGCGTTCACGGGCGCGTATGTCATCAACCCGTTCAACCACGAGAAGGTGCCCGTGTGGATCGCCGACTACGTGCTGGCCGGCTATGGCACCGGCGCCGTGATGGCCGTGCCCAGCAGCGACACACGCGACTATGCGTTTGCAAAACATTTCAACCTTCCCATCGTCGACGTGCTGGAGGGTCCTACGAGCGATATCACCAAAGACAACTTCGAACCCAAGTCGGGCAAGATGATAAATTCAGGCTCGCTGAACGGCTTGCCGTGGCAGGACGCCATTGAGAAAGCGCTGCAACATGTGGAGACCTTGGGCATCGGTACACGCAAAGTGAACTACCGCATGCGCGACGCCATCTTTGGCCGTCAGCGCTATTGGGGTGAGCCCTTCCCCGTGTATTTCGACAAAGGCATCCCCAAGCTGGTCGACGAAAAAGATCTGCCCGTGACCCTGCCGGAGATCGACGCCTACAAGCCCACCGAAACCGGCGAGCCTCCCCTGGGCCGCGCCAAAGGCTGGAACTACAAAGGACATCCCTACGAACTGACCACCATGCCCGGCTGGGCTGGGTCGAGCTGGTACTGGTTCCGCTACATGGACCCGAAGAACGACAAGGTCTTCGCCAGCAAGGAAGCGCTCGATTATTGGAAAGACGTCGACCTCTATATCGGCGGTTCGGAGCACGCTACCGGCCACCTGTTGTACTCACGCTTCTGGTGCAAGGTGATGAAAGACCTGGGCTATGTGTCGCCGGAGGAGCCGTTTAAGAAGCTGATCAACCAGGGTCATATTCAAGGTATTTCCAAACTGGCCTACCGGATCAACGGCACGAATAAGTTTGTGTCGTATAACCTGAGAAAACAATACGAGGTAACCCCCTTGCACGTGGACATCACCTTCGTGGATGGCGACGTGCTGGATGTAGAAAAATTCCGGAACTGGAGAGACGATCTGAAAGACATCGAACTGATCCTGGAAGACGGCAAATACATCTGCGGTTCGGAAGTCGACAAGATGTCGAAGCGCTACTACAACGTGGTGAACCCCGACGACATGGTGGAAAGCTATGGCGCCGACACGCTGCGCATGTACGAAATGTTCCTCGGCCCCCTGGAACTGTCCAAGCCCTGGAACACCAACGGCATCGACGGCGTGTTCAAATTCCTGCGCCGCTTCTGGAACCTGTTCCACGACAACCAGGGCAACATCAGCGTAAGCGACACAGAGCCTTCGCGCGAGGAGTTGAAAGTGTTGCACAAGACGTTGAAGAAAATTGCCTATGACATCGAGCATTTCTCGTTCAACACCTCCGTGAGCGAGTTTATGATCTGCAGCAACGAACTGAGCAGCATGAAGAGCAACAAACGCGCGATCCTCGAACCCCTGCTGATCACCCTCGCCCCCTTCGCCCCGCACATTGCGGATGAATTGTGGGAAAAGCTGGGCCATAAAGAATCGATCCTTTATGCGAGTTTCCCGCAATACAACGAAGAATATTTAACAGAGAGCTCTTTTGAATACCCGATCTCCATCAATGGCAAAGTGCGCGTGAAGATGAACTTTGCATTGGATATGCCGAAAGATGATATTGAGAAGCTGGTGATCGCTTCCGAGGTGGTACAGAAATGGACCGAAGGGAAGGCACCGAAGAAGGTGATTGTGGTGCCGGGGAGGATTGTGAATGTGGTAATTTAAATCATGAGCCAAGAGCCAGAATCCACGAGCCAGAAGGTGGGGATGGTGTGTTGGGGTTCATTTTTGTGATGATGAAACTGGAATGTGATGAGCACCCTTGGCCTTTGGCGCGGTGGGGTGCTCATTTCTTTTGTGTGGCGGGTTAAAAATACTTGTTGGTGGGACACCAACAAGTGGGTGTTTGGGGGACTTCATGATGCACCCATCATTTAGAGCGGTGAGTCCAAACTTGTGGTGATGAGCATCAACATCGCGAATCCCTTGTCGTCTTTCATCCCTTTCAAATCAAGTCGTGACCCACTCACCTTGCTATGAGGCCCAGCATCAGGGCTATCGGCCACAAAATGATACTCCACATCCGTAAGTTCCCCCACACCCAACTTGTTGGTGTCCCCACCAACAAGTTTTTTTAACCCAACACACAAACGAACCAGCACCACAACGCGCCCCACACACCCCTACCTTCCTCAACTCGGCCACAAATTCGTCGTCACCCCAATCCTATTCCAAGCATTCATCGTAACGATCGCCATCATGGCTTGCGTTACATATTTTTCTCCCAGCAATTTCACCGCCCGGTTGTAAACTTCATCCGATACGCGGTTCGTGATGAACGTTACTTGTTCGGTGAGAGCGAGGATGGCTTGTTCGTCTTCGGTGAAGAAGGGGGTTTCATTCCAGGACGTGAGATTATAAAGGCGTCGTTCGGTTTCGCCATTAGCGCGGGCTTCCGCGGTGTGTTTGTCGACGCAATACGAACAGCCGTTGAGCTGGGATGTGCGGATCTTGATGAGATCCTTGTGACGCACCGATAACTGGGTGGTGCTGAGGTACTTTTCCAGAGCGAGCATGGCTTTGAGCGCATCGGGATCGACATCCTGAAATTTTTTTCTAGGTTCCATAAGCGCGACTTTGTTGTTTTTTGTTGACACAAAGTAACGGCGGCGGGTAGGAGAAATAACTTAATCTAGTTCAAGAACGATTCAGTCCTTCCTTTTTGCTCTGATCTTGCTGAGGAATTCGGGGGTGAAGCCCAGATAAGAGGCGAGCATGTATTGCGGGACACGTTGAACAAATTCGGGGAACAGCCGGCGGAATTGTCCATAGCGCTCCTCCCCTGACTGGTTGTAGATAAAATGAATCCGGGTGAGCGATGCGGAATAGGCACGCTCGGCGATGAGGCGGAAATAGCGTTCTAAGGTTGGCACTTTTGCCAGCAATTCTTCCAGGTCTGTTTTGGTGATGACCAGGAGTTGTGAGGCTTCCACGGCCTGGATGGTGAAGGTGGAGGGCTTTTGCTGTTCGAAGCTCATGTAGTCGGTCATCCACCAGTTGTCGATGGCGAATTGGATGATTTGTTCGTTGCCTTCGTCGGTGTGGATGAAGAGGCGGAGGCAGCCATTGGCGACGAAGTATTTTTCGTGGCAGATCTCGCCGGCGCGGGACAATACGGTTTTGTTGGGGATGGTTTTGGGGTGGATGAGGGTGGAGAGGGTTTTGGTGTCAGCGTCGGTTAGGGGGACGAATTTTCGGATGTGTTGGATGAGGGGGGTTAGGGAGGTGTTCATTGCTGGAAGCTTTAACCGCGGAGGCACAAAGTTAACGAAAGTTGACTTTGTGCCTTCGCGCCCCTTCTTGGCGAGCTACTTTTTTGGAATATTTAGCATACGGGCTTGCATCTCCTCCACCGACAATTCCTCCAGCACTTGGGCGAGCCACCAGGTGTTTCCCTGGGGGTCTTTTATGCCGCCTTCGCGGTAACCGTAGAAACGGTCGGCGGGTTCCATCAGGGGGGTGGCGCCGGCCGTGAGGGCCTTTCGGAAGACGGCGTCTACCTCGTGCACGAAGACGTAGTTGGCTCCGGGGGTTGCGGGCCATTCGGGGCGGGCGCGGCCCATCATGATGACGGTTTCGCCGAGGCTCACTTCGCCGTGCTGGACGAAACCATTCTCTTGTTTCAATTCTTCTTTGACGCGGGCGCCGAAAACAGCTTGCAAAAATTGTACTTCTTGCTCTACACTTTCCACCATCAGGTAAGGACAGACATTGCTATAGCCTGCGGGTGCGGGGGCTTCTTTTTTCTTTTCCATAATCGTTTGTGATTTAAATATGGAAACAAAGTAAAGGCGCGGACCCGCGGAAAAATTGTACAAACCGGACATGCTCGAAATCGCTAATCAGGCGCTCAGCTTTATAAAATTGTCGGCGGCGTGGCGATCGTTGAGGTTGAAATATTGCTTTGGGCTGAGGCCGGAGAATGCTTTGAAGTCGCGGATGAAGTGCGACTGGTCATAGTATCCTGCCTCCAATGCCAACGCTGTGAGGTTGTCGAGGTCTTTGCCTTTTCGGAGCGACAGGCTGGAGTGAAACCGGATGAGTCTTGAGAACGCTTTGGGTGACGTGCCCACGGCGCTGATGAATTTGCGATCGAAGTGGCGCCCGGAAATGCCAAGGTCGCTCACGAGGGCGTCGATGGCTGTGGCGCCCTTGTAGCGGACGATGTGCTGAACGCATTGAAATAATCCGTTAGCTTCTTGTTGGCGCGATTTCAGTTTTCGCAGCAAGTACCGCGACAAGGCGGCGATGCGGGCGTCGTGGTGTGGGGCATTTGCGATCTCGTCCTTTAGCGATATTCCGTCACTTCCCAAGAAGTCAGCTATCGCGACCGTAGTGTTGGTCAGCGCCTGGGGCGATTCGTGGAAGAGGAACGGGAGGGCGTAGGGATATAAGAACGCGCCCATCATGCCCAGTTTGCCGGGCATGGCGAAGTCGCGGTGGTGGTGGGTGATGCCACTCACCAGGCCGGCATTGTAATGATAAAAGAACACCAGGCCGGGAGCGCTTTCTGCAAAGAGTCTGTAGGTGACGGGCGCCGTGGGGACATCGTCGGATTCAATGCTCCAAAAATACCGGACCAGGTCCGAAAGCGCGGGTGGAGGCAATGTTTCCCTGTAGTGCATGAACGAAGATACACATTCGGCTTGAGTTGCCACCCATCGCGGGAATCCGTTAGGATTAGGTTGGATCTTTCTTTTTATCTTTCGTATAAACCCAACCGCTTATGAAATGCGTATCCCTGTTCGTTGTATTAAACCTCTCTTTGGTTTGCCACGCGCACGCCCAATCCGACACGTTGCAATGGACCATCCTGATGGGCGGACAAAAATCCGGTCATTTCAACCATCTTAAAAATGCCGACGGCTCCTTCACCGAATGGTTCCAGTTCAACGACCGGGGCCGGGGCGACAGCACGGTGATCCACTATCGCCTGAACGACCGCAGCTACATGACCTGGATGGACGCCAAAGGTGTGGACTATTTCAAGAAGCCCATCTTCGAAACATTCAACATCCAGAACGGTATAGCCGCCTGGGAAAACCCCGTAGAAAAAGAACAGCGAAAAATACAGGGCGACATGGTGTATATCCCCTTGAAGATGCGCGGCGGAATTTCTTATGCCTACTTTTTTCAGACCCCCGACCACGCGGTGAACTTACTGCCCTCGGGTCGCGAGAAATTGACGGAACTGCAGGAATATACCTTGAAAGATGGCCGGAAGGTGAGCCTTGTATCGCTATCGGGAACCGGCCTCACCCCGCAGTATGTCTGGCTCGACAGCCAGCACAATTTCTTTGCCCTTCCCAGCGATTGGTTTGCCATCGTTCCCAAAGGCGATGAAGACCTCAACGAAGAACTGCTCGCCGTGCAGAAAGGCGTAGAACAAAATTATTACAAAGACCTGAAAACAAAACTCGCCAAAAAGGTAGCGGGTGGCCTGGCCGTTATCCATGCTACGTTGTTTAACCCAAAAAGCGGTACCGCCCAACCTAATTCAACCATCCTGGTCGAGAACGGCACCATCACCCAGGTGGGCCCCGACAAGAGCGTGACGGTGCCCCAGAGCTTTCACGTGGTGGACGCCAAGGGGAAATTTGTGATGCCCGGACTATGGGACATGCACGTACACTACGGCCAGGGCACCGACGGGCTGCTGCACCTCGGCAATGGCATCACCAACGTGCGCGACATGGGCAACAGCGAGAGCCTGCTGGATGAGAAAAAACAAATTGACGAGGGCCTGGTACTCGGTCCCCGCATCCAAGCCATGTGTGGCTTCATCGACGGTGCCGGTCCCTATGCCGGGCCCACGGGCGCGCGGATCAACAGCGTAGAGGAAGGGATCGTCGCCGTCAAGAAATACAAGACGATGGGCTATACACAGATCAAGCTCTACAGTTCCATGAAACCCGAATGGGTGAAGCCCATTGCCGCGGAAGCGCACCGGAATGGTCTGCGCGTGAGCGGCCACATTCCCGCCCACATGCTGGCCAGCGAAGCCATCGACGCGGGCTATGATGAGATCCAGCACATGAACATGGTTTTTCTCAATTTCCTGGGCAAAGACCTGGACACGCGCACGCCCGTGCGCTTTCACGCAGTGGCACAAAACGCCGCGTCACTTGATCTCAACAGCCCAGCTGTGAAAGCTTTCATTAAACAGATGGTGGCCCATAAGACCGTTGTCGATCCCACCATCAGTTTTTTTGAAACGATGTTCATCCCGACAAAAGGAAAACCCGTGCCGACCATGGCAGCGGTGATCGATCGCCTGCCGCTGGACTTGCAACGCGAGTATAAGTCCGGTGGAGCCCTCGAAGTGCCTGTGGGGATGGAGGACACGTATGCACGGTCGTTTCAAAACATGCTTAAGATGGTGAAAGTGCTCCACGACAACGGGGTGGTTATTGTGCCGGGCACGGACGACACGCCGGGATTTGTGTTGCACAAGGAACTTGAAAACTATGTTCGCGCGGGCATCCCCAACGCCGCGGTGTTAAAGATCGCCACCCTGCAATCGGCCACCGTGGCCCGCCAGGAAAAAAACTATGGCACCCTTGAACCCGGCAAAGCCGCCGATATCATTGTGATCGACGGCAATCCGTTGACCAACATCAGCGATGTCCGCAAAGTTGAAACGGTGATCAAAGGACAGGAGATCTATCAAACGAAGGATTTGCTGAACGCTATTTCTATCCGGTATTTTAAATGAGCCCATGCGTGATCATCACTCTCCTTGCTGATACACTCCGAACACATTTCCATACGGATCGCTGAAGCGCGCCGTGATCTCCGGTGCGTCGCCTCCAATGGGTTGCACGATGGCCCCACCGTTGGCAAGGATGAGTTCGATGGTGGCATGAATGTCGTCTACCATGATGTAGGTGAGCACGCCCACGGTGGTGGATGGCGGCCGGTTCAGTACCCAGGCGCCACTCACCTCGCCGACCCCATCGTCGAAGGCCGTGACGCCGTCGGTGCGGTGGCGAATGTTCCAGCCGAAAGCGGCTTTATAGAAGTCGGCCGATTTTTTGATGTCTGCGGCCGGAATTTGGAGGTAGCAGATCTTGCCGTTGCCGATGGTGGGTTCTTTGGATTGCATAGGTGAAGATACGGATTTTCGTACTCTGACCGCAGGCAGGATCGATGGGATCTGGTACATATGGATCCACATGGTCCACTCCAGACTTTGATGACACTGCCGGACCGTTGGCTTGTTGCGGTCCCATCAAAGCGGCAGGTCGTCGGGCTTGGGTGGTGGGTCGTTGTCATAGCGCACAAGACATGGCCAGCAGGCCTCTCTCCTGTCGTCTCCATTGTCCACCGGGGCCATAAAAATTATAATGCCTTGTCAAAAGGCAGGAGTCAGGAGTCAGTTTACTTCTCTGATTCCTGGCTCTTTATATTTTATGGACGCCATATCTGCATCGCTTCAAAATCCGCTCAAGGCAAAGTAACTGTTATGCCATCGAACGCGGCAGCCATCGTCATGTCGCAGGCACAAGTGAACTAAAAACCTACGCCCGCAGTTCAAGACATCCCGAGTTTCGAATGCAGTGAACGCGGATATGCTTCGCACAGAATAAAACGAAACCTGGCAAACACCGAATACGCCCGCCCGCTTCAAATGCATCGCCACACATCCAATGTGCGCCGAACCGCACGTCATGTCGCAGGCACAAGTTTTTTTAAAACCTCGCCCGCAGCTCAAGACATCCCGAGTTTCGAATGCAGTGAACGCGGATAAGCTTCGCATAGAATAAAACGAAACCTGGCAAACACCGAATACACACGCCCGTTTCAAATGCATCGCCACGCATCCAATCTGCGCCGAACCGCACGTCATGTCGCAGGCACAAGTTTTTTTAAAATCTCCGCCCGCAGTTCAAGACATCCCGAGTTTCGAATGCAGTGAACGCGGATAAGCTTCGCATAGAATAAAACGAAACCTGGCAAACACCGAATACACCACACCCGCTTCAAATGCAGCACAGATTCAGCGAGCCTTCCACGGGGTTCCTTGAAAAC
>CBIHQM010000250.1:0-9963 GCA_966211885.1 uncultured Chryseolinea sp. | reverse complement strand
CTATGCCGCCACTGGCAAATTATTCTTCAGCGCGAATCTCATCCCGCTTTTCCAGAACATGGACGTCGCGCCCCTGGTGATGATCGAGCGCTTTGCATGGTGGTTTCACATCATTGGGATCCTGGGATTCGCCATATACGTGACTTACTCCAAACACCTTCACATCTTCCTGGCGTTCCCCAACACATACTTCGCCAATCTCGAAGCCAAAGGCCACATCCTCAACATGCCGGTGGTGACAAACGAAGTGAAATCGATGTTGGGCCTCACCGACGCTGCGGCACCCACAGGCCCGCCAGCCGAGCCCGGGCGTTTCGGCGCAAAGGATGTGAACGATCTGACGTGGAACAACCTGCTGGCCGCCTACAGCTGCACCGAGTGTGGACGATGCACTTCCGAATGCCCTGCCAACCTGACGGGCAAAAAACTATCGCCGCGCAAGATCATGATGGACACCCGCGACCGCATGGAAGAAGTAGGCAAGAGCCTCAGCACGGGTGGGGCTGGGTTGGGCGATGGCAAAACGTTGTTGAACGACTACATCACCAAAGAAGAGATCAACGCCTGCACCAGCTGCAACGCCTGTGTGGAGGCCTGTCCGGTGATGATCAATCCGCTGGAAATTATCCTGGAGTTAAAACGCTACGTGGCCATGGAAGAGTCGGGGTCGCCCGCTTCGTGGAACGCCATGTTCCAGAATATCGAGACCAATTTTGCGCCGTGGAAATTTTCGCCCGCCGACCGCTTCAATTGGGCCAATGAATTAAAGAACAAGTAAAGAAAACAAGGCATGTCAGACGTAACGTTTTCCGTACCCACCATGGCCGAGCTGGCGGCCAAAGGAGAGAGTCCCGAAGTGCTTTTCTGGGTGGGATGCGCCGGCTCATTCGACGACCGCTACAAGCGCGTGACCAAGTCTTTTGTGAAGATCCTGCATGCCGTGAACATAAAGTTTGCCGTGTTGGGCACGGAAGAGACGTGTACGGGCGATCCGGCACGCCGTGCGGGCAACGAATTTCTTTTCCAGATGCAGGCCATGAACAATATCCAGGTGCTCAATGGCTATGGCATAAAAAAGGTGGTGACCGCGTGTCCGCATTGCTTCAATACGATAAAGAACGAATACCCGGAGTTGGGTGGAAGCTATGAGGTCGTCCATCATTCCACATTTCTTCAAAATTTAATTTCCGAAGGGAAGATCAAGCTGAAGGAAGGCGGCTCTTTCAAGGGACGAAAGATCACCTATCACGATTCCTGCTACCTGGGCCGGGCCAACAATGTTTATGAAGCGCCCCGCGCCGTGTTGGAAGCCCTGGATGCCGACCTGGTGGAAATGAAACGCTGCCGCACGACGGGTCTTTGCTGCGGCGCCGGCGGCGGGCAAATGTTCAAGGAGCCCGAAAAAGGAAATAAAGACATCAACGTGGCGCGCACAGAGGAAGCCCTGTCGACCGGTGCCGCGACCATTGCCGTGGCCTGCCCCTTTTGCATGACCATGATGAGCGACGGGGTGAAAAATAAAGAGCGCGAAGCCGATGTCCAGGTGAAGGATCTCGCCGAACTTATTGCCGAGGCGCAAGGTTTATCTTGAAAATGAAGTAGCCATGTTTGTACCTTTCGAATCCCTGGCCGACCACAGCCGTTTGTGGATCTACCAATCGAATAAAAAATTGAGCGCCGGAGAAATCGATATACTTTCCGACGCTTTGCGCGCGTTTACAGAGCAATGGACCGTGCACGGTCAACCCATGAAAGCTTCCTTCCATATTGCTCACAACCGGTTCGTTATGCTGGCTGCCGACGAAGGATATAGCGCCGCCAGCGGCTGCTCCATCGACGGATCGGTGCGCACCCTCAAGGCGTTGGGCCAGGAATTGAACGCCGACTTTTTCGACCGCACCCAGGTAGCCTTTCAATTGAACGACGAGGTGGTGGCGCTGCCGCTGGCGGAATTGAAAAGTAAATATGAAGCAGGTTTGTGGACCGCGAAGACACCCGTCTTCAACACGCTGGTAGACACAAAGGGCAACCTTGCCGCACAATGGCTCACCCCGGCCGGGGCAACCTGGCTGAAACGTTATTTACCAAAAGAAACCATATCGGGCTAAGCCGGATATTTTGTAGTTTTATTCCATATTTTAGAGACTGTTATGAGGTTAAGATTTTTACTATGGATCGTCCCCGTTTTTCTGGTTGCCTGCAGCGCCGAAAAGAAAGCACAAAAAGCGTTTGTATTTGGCAAATACCAGAATTCGATAGACCTCTTTAAGAAAATTCAGGCCAAGAATCCCAACAATGGCAAGGCCAATTATTTTATTGCCGAATCCTACCGTCTCTCCAACCGCGTTAAAGAATCTGAAGCCTACTATGCCAAAGCCGGCGGCAAGGGCATCGACAAAGACACGGTGCAATACTATTATGCGGAAGCCCTGAAAGCGAATGGCAAATATGCCGACGCAAAAGAGGTGATGAACAAACTCGCCGCCAGCGCAGCGACCCCCGCCATGAAGGACCGTGCAAAAGCGGGAGCGGATGGCATCGCGTACGTCGAGCAACTGGAGGCCAAGACAAATTATTATAAGATCAAGAACCTGGAGCTGATCAACACGCCTTCCAGCGAGTACTCGCCGGTGTTCCTGAACAATGAATTGTATTTTACATCTTCCCGTGGCAAGGATCGCATTTATGAAGCCACGGGTACGCCTTTCACCGATATTTATAAAGTAGCCAGTCGTGGCGCCAATGTGGATATCGCCACCGTTGCACCTCTCCCCACCGGCATCAATTCTGAAAGCATCAACGACGGTTGCATCACGTTCTCGCCCGATGGCAAGACCATGGTTTTTGCCAAAGGCAACAACGGCAAACGGAAAGGCACATTGGATGTGGACCTGTATATTTCCCGTTTCAGAAACAACGTGTGGACCGATCCGGTCATGATCAACATCAACCAGCCCGAATCCTGGGATTCATCGCCGGCGTTTAGCCCTGATGGGCGGACGCTGTATTTCGCATCGAATCGCAAAGGAGGTTATGGTGGCGACGATATTTATTCTGCACAGATGGATTCGCGTGGACGTTTCTCGAAACCGCGCAACCTTGGTCCTGAGATCAACACGCCCGGCAACGAGCTTTTCCCCTACATGGCGGAAGACATGAAGCTCTATTTTGCTTCCGATGGCCATCCCGGCTATGGAGGACTCGATGTCTTCGTCGTGAAGCGTGTCAATGGAAAAAATTCAATCGAAAACCTGGGCCAGCCCATCAACAGCACGGGTGATGACTTTGGCATGTTCCTGTTCAAACCGGATCGTGGTTTTATGACCTCCAACCGTGAAGGCGGCAAAGGCGATGACGATATCTATACGTTCGTCAATGAAGATCCCAACCTGAAAGTGGTCAATTACTATTTGCAGGGTATTACCTATGGCAAGGACAAAGAGGAGAAGGTTCAAATACTGCCCAACACAAAAGTAACGGTGCTCGATGGCAAGGGTGAAGTGATGCAGGACTTTGTAACCGGTAACGACGGCAAGTTCTTGTTCCGGGTGTACGAAAACGAAGACTATACACTGACTGGCACCACGGATGGGTACCTCATGAAGCGTCAGACCTATACAACCCGCGGTCGGTCGGTAGATCCAATGTCCTTAAAAGAATTGCTGACCACGATCACCTTCGATACAACCCTGGTGCTGGATAAAACTGAAACCGGCAGATCCTTCGTACTCGACAATATCTACTATAATTTCGCCCGAGCCGAAATTCGCCCGGACGCCGCCGTGGAGTTGGATAAACTTGTGCAGTTGCTGATCGACAACCCCGAGATCAAAATCGAATTGGGTTCCCATACCGACAGCGTTGATACGGAGTCCTACAACCTTGATCTCTCCCAACGCCGCGCGAATTCAGCCGTCAACTATATCATACAACACGGCATCGCACCCGATCGCTTGGTAGCGAAGGGCTATGGCGAATCCAAACCTATTGCCCGCAACACCAACCCCGATGGTACGGACAATCCTGATGGCCGGCAAAAGAACCGGAGAACTGAGTTCAAGATTCTGGAAATAAGAGCTGTTCCGAAAACGCTCGAAACCGACGACTCGTTCGACGAGGACAAGTACTTTAAAACCGATGGCAATTAGGGCCTGGTAAAAAACCAGGCAAAAAAAATTGACCTAAGTTTTTCTTGGGGCTTGCTACTTTTTTAACGGAGTCTGATTATGCCAAGAATACCCACAATAACGGCATTGGCTTGCGTAAGGTGTTCTCGCCAACCTATTGCACTTCGCACATCGATTGAAGAATATCTCATTTTTGTGCTCCGTCATAATCCGTTCTAAAGCAACTAGCTTTACTGTTTCGAATCCAAGAAATCGATAGCTAATGATTTTTTTCTCATCGTCTGTCAAAAAACGGTGAGCGAAATGCTGGTATACATAATCTATAGTCTCTTGATCCATATGCATCGATTATATTCCTTATTCTATTACTTCCTGGACGTCTGCCCGTATCTTACAGGGCTAGACAGAAGTAGCCCTTTGGATGGGGTGACGTTCCCGACAGTCACTAGTATGGATAACGCAAAAGAGGCCGCCTATATGGGCAGCCTCTTTTTTGTTTTTATGCTTTGATGAAAGCGCTTACGCCGCCTTCTTCTCTGACTTCTTCATATTCTCCATCTTGATCTCTTTGTAGCGAACGATCTGGATCGCGCCGACTTTGTGCAATAGTTTGATCACAATGTACGTCGGGTCGATCTCGTGCCAGCGGATGCCCCCGAAGTTTGCACGCGAGCCGTTCTTGTGGTGGTTGTTGTGGTAGCTTTCGCCCATCATCAGGAAATCTACGGGAAGGAAGTTTCTCGATGTGTCGCCTACTTCAAAGTTTCTGTAGCCGTATTTGTGTGCAAACCAGTTGATGATAGCACCGTGAACGGGGCTCATCAGGAATTGGATGGGCAACAGGAGCCACAGCCACCAATGGTTGGCATAGACGGCATATACACTGATATAAATAGCAGCCCAGAAAATTCTGGATGGCCACGAGCGGGCAAATTTGTCGAACGCTTCCCAGGTCGGTACGCCTTCGGTGAAGCGTTTTTCCGGAATGAGCTTGCGGTTGGCGATATCGGAATAGATGGTCTTTGTTTTCCACATCATGTTCCAGATGGTCTCGTCGTATTTGGGAGAGTGCGGGTCGTCTTCGGTGTCGGCAAAGGCGTGGTGCATCCGGTGCATCACACCATAGCCGTAGGCGCTAAGGTAGTTGGCTCCCTGGAAGATCCACGTGAGCACAAACGTTACCTTTTCGGCAAACGGGCTCATGGTAAAGGCTTTGTGGGCGGCGTAGCGGTGCAGGAAAAATGTTTGAAAGAACAGGGACAGATACCAGTGCGCTATAAAGAAGATCAAAATGACGGTCATGAAAATGTTTTATAGGTTTAAATTTTTTTTACAAAAGTCCGCAAAACCACGGGGGCTTTTACTGCTAGACAAAGTCGAATCCGTTTTGTGACAGATTTGAAGAAAATTATTCGGATTTTTTTGAGGCGGCGGCTGAAACGTCTTTTTTGAGCTCCTGGACGAGTTCTGCGGCATTTCCAAAATCACAGGCCTTGCGAAAAGTTTCTAACAAGGTGGATTTATCGGGAAGTTCGAAGTTCAGTTTAGCCGTTTCCTCGCTCAGCTTTTTCTTGGCCCGGCAAAAGAGTTGGCGGCAGTGATCTTTTTTCTTGTCGAATGTGTCCTGGAGGGCTTCATAATCGAAGTCGAATACCTCCTTCAATAAGTAAACAGCCCGTTCCAGCGGCTCCAATTTGGCGTGCAGGATCTTCATAGCCTTGGCCAGTTCTGCATCCAGGTCGAGGTGGGCGAAGCTGGTTTCTTTGAAACGTCCTATGATTTCGGCGATGGTGTGCTGGTTTAGCAGCTCTTCCTTTTTGTGCCGAAGGGTATTGATGTGATTGAGGCAGTTATTGCGCACCGCGCGGATCAAGTAGGCCCGGGTGTCCTCCACTTTTTTGGGGCCCAAACTCAGCCATTTCAGGAAAGTTTCCTGCACAATATCTTCCGCATCGGCTTTGCAGCGTACGATGTTGTAGGCAATGGCATGCAACATCGGTTGGTAGAGTGTTATGGCTTGGTCGCGACTCATAAAATGGTAGTAAAGATACGACGATATGGGGGATAACACACCATGGTTTTAAGGCTTTTCGGCGGGATAATTCGCTACCATACAGTTGTTTGTCCTGCAAGATTAACACACTTGGACGAGCCATACCGCCGAAAAACATTACCTTTGCGGCGTGTAAGGATCATTTGATTTTTTTGCGCACTAGTTTTCGCCTTTTTTGGTTACAAGCGATATGACAGAATCAACCGTAAAACCCGAAGTCCGGAGCAAACCCATTATCGTGCAAGAGATCGCTTTTGCAGCGATTCATTTGCTTCCCCTCGGAGCACTTTACACAGGCGCTACCAAATTCGATTGGATCGTCTGTGCTGTCCTTTATTTTGCCCGCATGTTCTGGGTCACCGGTGGCTACCACCGCTATTTCGCCCACAAATCCTATAAGACCTCCCGCTGGTTCCAGTTCGTGATCGCCTTTATGTCGCAGACCACGGCACAGAAAGGCGCGCTCTGGTGGGCAGCCCATCACCGTCACCACCATCGCCACAGCGACACACCCTCCGATCCGCACTCGATGAAGATCTATGGCTTCTGGTATTCGCACATTGGCTGGATCGTGGGACCTGACTTTAAAGAAACAGACTATAAAGTGATTGGCGACTACGCCAAATATCCCGAGCTGGTTTGGCTCAACAAGCACTACCTCGTGCCGCCCACCATTCTTGCCTTGGTGGTGATGGCCCTCGGAGGCATCGTGAACGGCGGCAGCATCCTGGCCATGTTCACCACGGCCGGTTTCTCTTCGCTGTTTGTCGGGTTCTTCCTGAGCACCGTGATCCTGTATCACGCCACGTTCTCGATCAACTCGGTCATGCACAAGTTTGGGACACAGCGCTACGAATCGAACGACGAGTCGCGCAACAGCGTATGGCTGGCGTTGCTCACCATGGGTGAAGGCTGGCACAACAACCACCACTATTATGAAACCGCTGCCCGTCAAGGATTTTTTTGGTGGGAGATAGACATCACCTATTACATCCTGCGGGGGTTTGCCGCCGTGGGATTGATCTGGGATTTGAAGGAAGTGCCGAAGCATATCAAACTTTCCAAGAACAAGCAGGAAGCTGCTGCACTACGGAAAGCCTATGAGACGGAGAAGATCAATGCAGCATAAGGGTGCGGCCTGAAAAATCAGGCCGTACTTTTTTATACTTTTATAGCGTGTACTAAACCGCAGACAGACGCGCAGTAGTCAGAATACCGATGGGAGTTATTCCTCGTAGTATTCTTAAAAAAATAAATTTTCATATCGTAAAAACATCTCAATTGACTTTCCAGGATTTTAAATTTGACGAGAAGCTGTTGGAGGGATTGTCCTCCATGGGTTTCAACAACCCGACGCCTATTCAAGAGCAGGCCATTCCCAGCATTCTCGAAGGACACGACCTTATCGCTTGTGCCCAAACCGGCACGGGTAAAACGGCAGCCTACTTGCTGCCCATCTTGAACAATATCATTCACGCAGAAAAACGGCACCTCAACACGCTGGTCATCGCTCCAACGCGCGAGCTGGCGCAACAGATCGACCAGCAGATCGAAGGCTTTGGCTATTTCATCGGTGTGAGTTCCATCTCCGTTTATGGTGGGGGCGACGGCGCCACCTGGGACCAGCAACGCCGGGCCCTTGAACAGGGAGCCGACATCATCATTGCCACACCCGGCCGCCTCATCGCCTTGCTGGCGACGGGAAAAATAGTGCTCGACCATTTGGAGCACCTGGTGTTGGACGAGGCCGACCGCATGCTGGACATGGGTTTCTTCGACGACATCGTGAAGATCATCAACTATCTTCCCAAAGAGCGTCAAACCATTTTGTTCTCGGCCACCATGCCGCCGAAGATCCGGACACTTGCCACCAAGATCCTCAATCAACCAAAAGAAATAAACATTGCCATTGCCAAACCTGCGGCGGGTATCCTGCAGCAGGCCTACGTGGTATATGACGCACAGAAAGCCGCATTGATCAAGCACGTGTTGAATACCAATACGTGGAACAGTGTGATTCTTTTTGCTTCCACCAAAGAGACTGTGAAGAAATTGGATGTCGCCTTCCAACGGGCGGGACTCCCCGCGCGAGCTTTTCACTCCGATCTTGAACAAGCGGAGCGGGAACAAATTTTGAGAGCGTTCAAGAACAAGCAGATCAATATGCTGATCGGCACGGACGTTTTGTCGAGAGGGATCGATGTGGAGGGCATTAGCATGGTGATCAACTATGATGTGCCGCCCGATCCGGAGGATTATGTACACCGCGTTGGCCGCACGGCACGTGCAGAGACGACGGGTACGGCTATCACGTTTATCAACGAAAGAGATCAGGGCAAATTCTATAGCATCGAAAACCTGATTGGCGACACCATTACCAAGTTGCCATTGCCGGAATCTATTGGTGCCGGTCCGGCCTACGAGCCCCGCGCAAAACGCAACGGCAGCAGTGGCGGCGGACGAGATGGCGGTGGTAGCGGCGGTTTCAAGAAGAGAAAAAATTTCCGCAAAGGCCCGCCGCGGAAAAAATAATCTACTTTTTATTCAGTGCGATAATCACCTCGTTGAGCTTTAACAATGCTTCGACGGGGCTTACCGTATTGATGTCTACTTTTCCCAACAATTCCTGGATTTCGGTGAACCGCGGATCGGATGCGAACAAGCTCATCTGCGGGGTGGGCTTTGGCATTTCCTGGATCTTTTTCCGTTGTTCATTTTTGTGTTTGTCCTTCTCCAAAAAATGAAGGATCTCGTTGGCGCGCAACACCACCTTGTTGGGCATACCGGCCAATTGTGCCACGTGAATCCCAAAGCTGTGCTCGCTGCCGCCTTCTTTCAGTTTGCGCATAAAGATGATGCGGTCGCCCACTTCCTTCACCGACACATTGAAGTTTCTCACGCGTACTAAATCCTCTGCCAGCTGGTTCAGCTCGTGATAGTGCGTGGCGAATAATGTCTTCGGTCTGCAATCTTTATGATTGTGCAGATATTCAACGATGGCCCACGCAATGGACACGCCGTCGTAAGTACTGGTGCCACGACCGATTTCGTCCATGAGGATGAGGCTCCGGTCGCTGAGATTGTTCAGGATGCTGGCCGTTTCCGTCATTTCCACCATGAACGTGGATTCCCCTCGCGAAAGATTGTCGGAGGCACCCACGCGTGTAAATACTTTGTCGACAATGCCTATCTCCGCTGCCTGCGCGGGAACGAAGCTCCCCATCTGGGCCATCAAAACGATGAGCGCGGTTTGTCTTAGCAAGGCCGATTTACCGGCCATGTTGGGACCGGTGATGATGAGCAGTTGCTCTTTGTCGCTGTCCAGCAAAATATCGTTGGGCACGTACGACTCTCCCACGGGTAGTTGCTTTTCAATGACTGGGTGTCTTCCTGCCGTGATGTTGAGCACGAGCGATTCGTTGATCTCCGGCTTCACATACCGGTTCGCTTTTGCAATGATCGCGAATGACAACAAGCAATCCAACTGTGCCAGTACACGCGCGTCTTGCTGAATTTTTGGGATAAAATCCATCGCGCTTTGGATGAGGGCGGTGAAGATGCGTTGCTCGATCACGCCCAGTTTATCTTCCGCGTGCAGGATCTTCTCTTCGTATACTTTGAGCTCCTCGGTGATGTAGCGCTCGGCGTTCACCAAGGTTTGCTTGCGGATCCAATCGTTGGGAACCTTGTCTTTGTTCGCGTTGCTCACCTCGAGTGAATAGCCAAACACTTTGTTGTAGGAGATCTTCAGCGAGTTGATGCCCGACCGATCCACTTCCCGTG
>CBIHQM010000249.1:0-9984 GCA_966211885.1 uncultured Chryseolinea sp. | reverse complement strand
TCTCAAAGCGCTCGGCTGCGAACCCCGTCTTCGCCGCAACGGAGATCAGCAATATATCAGCGAGAACGGAAACTTCACCGCCGATTGTCAATTCAAAACGATTGAAGACCCTGTGCACCTCGACGCCGCTATCCGGAGCATTCCCGGCGTGGTGGCTACCGGTCTGTTCGCCAACACGATGGTAACGATCGTGATCGCGGGTTACGCCGATGGTACCGTAAAGGAAATTAAACCGCATGAATAAACCTGTGGGCGATGCTATCAACCCCACGGCTGAACGCAAACCAGAATTAAGTATATTTCCAACCCATAAATCACCCATACACGTATGCAAACGAACATTGGAATCAAGCCGGAGAACCTGGCCAGCGTAGCCAAGGAAATGTCCAAACTGCTAGCCGACATTTTTGTGCTCTACACAAAAACCCGCCGCGCACACTGGAACGTTGAAGGCCCCGACTTTCACAGCCAACACCTCTTCTTCGAAACCCAGTACAACCAATTGGACGAAGTCATGGACGGCGTTGCCGAACGCATTCGATCGCTGGGCCACTACGCGCCCTCCACCCTCAAAGATTTTCTGCAGCTGACGCATCTCACCGAGCAGGTCCGCGAGAAGAATGACTCGCAAGGCTTTTTGCGCGAGCTGCTCACTGATCACGAAACTATTATCATTACGCTACGCGAAAATATCAATCGTTTTGCTAATGAATATGGTGACGCCGGTACCAGCGATTATATCACGGGTCTCATGGAGGAGCATGAGAAAATGGCTTGGATGCTACGGTCGCATTTGAAATAGATCGATTTTATTTTGACTGTTGTTGGTGCTGGTCGCCAACAACAGTTGCCTCCAATTGGATAGACGTCATTTCAGAACATCATGAAAACCGTTAGACGATCGTTGTGGTCTTATGTGAACCATGTGCTGTGGGGCTTGCCTTGTTTCAGCCTCTTAATTTCTTTTCACGCGCCGTGGTCATACTTCTGGGCACTCCCCAGCGTGTGCTGGTTGGTGATGATGACGAAGTTGATCCTGGCGCCGAACTATTTTGAGGTGAAAGGGACAACGCTATTCATTAACCATGATTTTTTTAACTCCGAGCATGTCGAGGTAGCTGATATTGAAAAAATTGAACTGGGGGACGGCTCCCTTTCGAAATCGTACATCTATCTAAAAGACCAGAAACCAAGATTGCAGTTCAATTACTATACCATCAACGACAAAGATTTCAAGGCGTTCAAAGATTTCATGCAACTTAAAGTAGAGTAAATTCTGAGGCTGTTGTTGGTGTTTGACACCAACAACAGCCCAATTAAAATAAACCACATGACCGCCACCCCCAGACTGATTTTCTATGTCGGATTTCTCTTGTTCCTCGTTGGACACACGTCAATATTTTTTCATTTGAAGTCCCTTGAATTCGTGAAAGTCATCGGGACAGCAATCTCCATATTTGCAGTCATAAAATGGTTACGATCAAAAGATCTGGCAAGCAAATTCAAAAGAGAAAAGAACGAGGACGATTTGACATATTTTTGGAACAAACTGGCCGTTCGAATTTGGAATGGAATCTTTTTTGCTTTTATGTTCTTCAGCACGGCAATGTATTTGCTTGTGATTATTTTTAGCTGATCAAGGGAGTCAATGATCATTAGATTTTAATTGAACGATTGGCACATGGATAGTATCAAACAACGATTCGCTTTTATTGGCATAGTTTATTGAATCTATTTCGTATACATATTTCTCCAGACTAACCGTGTCTGGTATATATCCATATTTTTGTATGATTATTGTATAGGAAATATCAAATCTGTGGGCACGGAGTCCTTGATATCTAGACTCCCACATTCTCTCAAAAAAGAAGTGTCCTGTAACACTTCCCGCATTAAAAGGAATACCATCAGGATCGTAGAAATCGATAGAGGCTCCCGACAAAGGAGTATTGTCTATGTCATATACATAGCCGGAGATGGCATGTACCAATGTGTATTTCCTTGACCGACATGACAAAGCAGAAATCAGAATCATCACTAATAGCATCCACTTCATCTCTTACTAATCTTCAATTTGTAACAAGTTATCAACCCCCAATAAATCCTCCGCGCATAGCACCGTTCTATCAAGGACGTGGCATTTTTCACAATATTAAACCAGAAGCTCCTGGCTATTTGCGTTTCAAAATTACGGCTCCGACATCAATAGTATCATACACTCTATCCTTTCCGTGGGCGTACCTCATGGAGTCTATCGCATATGCATAACTACTCACGTCAACCGTATCGGACAGATATCCATTCTTCTCAATGAGCAACGTGAAAGAAATATGTTTCATGGCCATAACATAACTTTTGTAGTCACTACGTGTCGTTCCAGGCTTAAAGAAATATCCCATGCTATCGGAAGTTACAGCTCCGATGTTAAAAGGATCGGTGTGTCTTTTCTCGCGCGTGAAATCCACCGTGGCATCTTGCAATGGTTTCATATCCTGATCGTAAATCTGGCCGGTTATTGCATGCATTAGTACATACTCTCTGTTCGAACAGGAGAAAGAAAAGATTATCACACACCAACATACAGATATCCCTTTCATAATTTTTTTACTATTAACTTGAAGATACTAATGAGTCCCAATACGTCCATTTCGGCCAGCGTTGTCCTCGCTATCACATAATACTTATCATAGTAGTATTTCATAAGATCAATCTCTCCACTCTGGGGAAGCGAACTACCTTTCTTCACAGTCTGAAAATATGTAGACGTATCTTTGTGAGTCTTAGAGTATCGGTGACCATTGATAGCCAATAGAAGTTCATGGCCAATTTCATGAGCGGCCGTCATCTTAAAGTCTTCCTTCGCATCGAAATCATCTTCAAAATACCACCCCCTATTTTTATGAATTATATCCATCGGACCCCGTTGATGCCAATTGATATCGTACAAATACCCAACATTATAAAACAGTTTCCTCGACAACTCCCAATTCCTCGACCTTCCGCCGCTTTCATTCGTCACAAATTTTATTTTTGGCCCTGTTAGGCCTTTTTTGTTATCCCAATTGGCATAAACAAATACCTCGAAAATATCATCGCCGATTTTCACTCCCTTTCCAATATTTCCTGAGTTTCTGCTCCAAAAATTGTGAATGCCCGCGAGGGCCATATCCCTAAGCTCAAAGAAGGACTTGGTTCTTTCCTTTAGTGGTTCTTGTTTATAGTAAGCAATAGCTTCAGCAGACACATCACGTCCCCTGTTCAAACCAGTTTCGCCACCGTCATGCAAGGCCACTCCAATTGAAACATTTATCCGTTGCAGTTTCTTGTTTATCTCGATGGACTGCAGCCAATCATATTTAAAACCGGAGCCAATAAAAGAGGTCGTGGTCGATCTCTCCTTACCCTCCGCCACTCCGGTTATTTTTACCAGATGTTCCCTTTGAAAGGTTGCTGAATCGTATACTCCTTTCATACTAAATCCATCCCACTCAATCTCGTATTCCCCTTCCGGCCAGGATCGCTTCGTTTCTTTTTTTCCCACCACCGTTGTTGGCTGAGGTCGCTCTGACATTCCCTTGTACACCACCGTGTCCCCTTCGTGTATACTCAAATACCAATTATCCACGCCGTTTCCTTTGACCGTAATTTTAAACTTGACCTTATCATTGATCTTCTTTCCTCTAAACTCATTTACTCCTAAGGGAAGGAATACCACGTCGTCTTCCATAAGTTCGATCTTTATGTCAAAATCGGGTTCCTCCATTTTGCCTTTTGCCTCAGTTTTCTTCTCTTTTTCATTTGCCTCAGGCGGATCCTGAGGCTCTCCAAACGTGACACCTTTTTCCTCGCCGTGCAATATCACAGATTTCCCAGCACTTAAAATGATGTTTCCTCCGGCATAAATATTGTAGTCATACCTATACGTCTCCGTTATTTTGCCACCGGCGATTTCAATGTATTTGCCTCCCATAATTCGAATATTTTAGTTTTTTCAATGCTATTGTGGTTTCGTTAAAACTCCTCAATAGTGAGGACGTTCCTTAACATCTTCGAAAAATTAACCTATAGGCTATCGGCCGAACAATCTTACGAACTGTCACTGCAAAAATTCTGCAGTTTAAAAAAAGGACGGATTGAGCACTCTTGGCTTGAATAACGACCCGGCATTGAGCGAGAAAATTTTAAAAGCTCCCTCCTATCTCTTGTTGGTGAAGAACACCAACAAGGGCGGCGGAACAACTTGGGTGGCGGATTCTTTTAAGATGCGCTACGGCTCATTCCGCAAAGCGGCCGTCTGCGTCGTGATCGTCCGGCGGCCGGCCAGATAGCAACTCAGCAACGCGAAGAATGGGGCTGCCACAATATCCACCGTATAGTGGGCGTGTTGGAATAACATACAAATGGCCACAAGGACCGTATCGGCCGCCAGGAAGATCCGGAGGTTGCGACCCGTAGCCGTCAGGTAAAGCAGGAACATCGCAGACACGTGCCCGGAGAAAAACAGGTCTTTCGTGATGATATTCTCGTTGTAGATCAGGTAGCCCACGAACGGGTCTTCCAGCACTACCAGACCCGGGTGTGGCTCCAAGGGGATAAAATACAAGGTGGCCATCCGCATCAGCGACAAGAGGATGTAGGCTTGCATGCCGGTAAGTAAGACCTCGGGTTCTTTTATGATCGCCGTGCCCACCGCCAGGATCACGCCGACATAGAGCAGAGCAAAAATATATACCGACATATCATAGGGCGGGATCCAATCCAGCACCGCGTCGCCGATCAGGTGGCCGGGACGTTCCTGGATGAATTGAAAGAAGTGATCGGCGAAAGCGGCCAACAGGATGCCGAAGAGAATGGTCAGGATGAAATGGACTCTGAAAGCGGCCGATCCCCACGCATATTTCCAGTTCTTTTTCACATCTATAGATATCTAATCTGCCAATGGAAATTTCAAGCTCGCAAAGGTAAGGATTTCCGGAATTTATAGTTTGGATTCATACAGGTTGTTGGCGATCCGCTCCAACAGCGCATCCGGCAAGACTTTGGAGAAGCCCACGCTCAGGGCATTCATCCACCCGGGAATGACTTCCGCCCGGCCGGCAAACATGGCCTTCACACCCGAGCGCGCCACATCCTCAGCCTTCATTTCGAATTTCTGTGCCGTTTCCTGCATCGCCTGCATGTTGGCTTGCGCTATAAAGTTCGTAGCCATGGGCCCGGGACTCAAACAGGTGACCGATACCGGCCCTTTCCGAAGCTCGTAGCGCAGCGACCGGGTAAAGGACCGTACAAATGCTTTACTTGCGGCGTATAGCGACATCGTTGGAACGGGCTGGTAGGCCGAAGTGCTGCAAACATTGAGGATATAGGCCTTGGGTTGCTTTTGAAGCAAGGGCAAAATGCGGTGTGTGAGCGACACCATCCCCTGCACATTGAGACTGAGCATGGGCAATTGGCTGCTCAGGGGCAACGTGTGAAAATATCCCCAGCAGGCATAGCCCGCATTGTTGATGAGTACGTTGGGTTGGAAGGAGGCGCCCTGGCACCAGTCGTAGAGGGTTTGGGATGCTTCGTTTTGGGCCAGGTCGAGGGCGAGGGTATGCACCTTCACATTGAAGCGGCTGGAGATCTCGGCGGCCAGGGTCTCGAGCAGCGGGGCGGACCGGGCCACTAACAAAGTTTCGTATCCGCGGGAGGCCATCTCCAGGGCCAACGCTTTTCCCAGGCCTTTGCTGGCGCCCGTAATGATCGCTTGCTTCATTCCGGGCTACCTCACCATGTTTTGAAAATGCTGATAGATAAGGGTCGGGCTCTTTTCGTTCTTGATGGCATAGGCGCCGCTGATGACGGGCACGTACATGACCTGGCGCCGGCTCTGCTCCCCCATGACGGTCGATTGGGCCACGCGGTGCCAAAGACGGCCGTCGTGAACCGTGAGATCGCCGGCCCGGGTTTGCAGCCCGACTTCGTTTTTGTCGGGTCGGTGGTCGAGGAAGTATGGCTTTTTGAAGAGCACGCCAAAGATGGTTTGCTTATGTGTTCCCGGCAATATACGCAATCCGCCTTGACCGGGCTTGGCGTCCGTCAGGTGAATGCCCACGTTCAGCATGGGCATGATCTTCTTGCCATAAAAGACGTCGCGCAGGCAGTCGGTATGCCAGCCCATCCGTATGAATTTGCTGAGTTCGGTGTTGATGTAGTGGTTGATGACCAGACCATCCTTTTCGTTGTGGCCTACCCGCGGATTTTCCGCGTCGTCACCCAGCAAGGGAAACAGGGATTGGAAGCGGGGATCCTGGATAAATTCGTTCAGGAGCGGACTTTGCTGCGAACTGAATGGGAAGCGCTGGATGAATTTGCGTCCGTCGACGTCGGTCCCGTATTTGATGGGAACGCCGTTGATCTTTTCCACCTGCCTTTCCACACATCTATCTTCGATCACACGGATTTCCGCCCGGATGTCGCTCACCGTTTCGCGGGAGATGAAATTGTTAAAATGCAAAAATCCATGTTTGGCAAAAAATTCCAGGGGTTCACGCCCCAGGGGGTCTGATAATTCAAATCGCGGATAATTTTCCATAGTTCAAAGCACCGTGGTGGTAGAATAGTTTCATTTCGAACACCATCCGTCCATAAGACACTCGTCGTTGCCCGCCGGCCGGCTAGTCGTTTGGGGGGTACTTTTCCTAAAACGTATTTTTTGAATAGAAACGTAACATTAATATAACTATATTTTATTCAATCCTTCAAATACCATCGGCATGGGGTCCGTAAATTTACGGGTTTTGTCTTGCCCGTCCGTTCGCCCGGTATTTGAGGTAGTAGAACGAATTCCGGCCCTCAAAGTTTCCGCGACAGGGTTCTCCACCGATGATACTTTTCAGGCCAAACAGCATGGGCCACCTCTGGCGAAAATCTGTCCGGCCCGACGGGTCTCTAAATCGTCTGGTCACCAGGAACATGCCGGTGATGTGGATAAGTTTTTCCGGTGAAGCGGAAAGTATTTCTTTCGCCGTTCACGGTGAGCCGCTTAAAAAAGGTTTTGTTCACTCCCACCGGACCTTCAAGGTGCCCACCGATCTCAACACACGATTGAACATTTTCAGGCCAACATTTTCCTTCATCGCGGGTTAGAACGAAATCGGATGGATGCCACCGGTTATGCCTGAGCAGAAACCGAAAAGAAAAAAAAACGTGACTACTTCACGATAAATGCCGAATTTTGTGTACCCTCTCTTTACCCCCCGTGCCCCCATGAAAGTGAGTGGATTTACATTTGTTCGTAACGCGATACGATACGACTATCCGGTCGTCGAAGCCATACAGTCTATCCTGCCCCTCTGCACGGAAATGGTGGTCGCCGTAGGCAACTCCGACGACGACACATTGCAATTGATCCGCTCTATTCCCTCCGACAAGATCCGCATCATCGAAACCGTGTGGGACGACAACGTGCGGGATAATGGCCGCGTGCTTGCCCTCGAAACCGACAAGGCCTTCCGCGCCATCGCCCCTGACGCCGACTGGGCCTTCTACATCCAGGCCGACGAAGTGATGCATGAAAAATACATCGACGCCGTGCGCGAAAACATGCAACGCTACAAAGACGATCACGAAGTCGAAGGGTTGCTTTTTGACTATGTACATTTCTATGGTTCCTATGATTATGTGGGCACCTCCTACCGGTGGTACCGCCGCGAGGTGCGTGTGATCCGCAACCGGAAAGATATCTTTTCGTATCGCGACGCCCAGGGCTTCCGCATCCTGCCCAACCGCAAGCTGAAGGTGAAGCACATCCCGGCCTCCATATTCCACTATGGCTACGTTCGCGAGCCGAAAGCCATGCAAAACAAACAGGTGTCGTTCAACCGCTATTGGCACAGCGACGAGTGGATCGACCAGAACATCCCGCGTACCAGCGAGTTCGACTACACGGAGATCGACCGCCTCGAAAGGTTCCAGGACTCCCACCCGGAAGTGATGCGCCGCCGCATCGCCAACCTGACCTGGGATTTTGAATTCGACGAAAGTCGCATCCGCCTCAGCCTGAAAGACCGGGTCAAGGAATGGGTGGAGAAGACCACCGGCCTCCGCCTGGGGGAATACCGCAACTATGTGATCGTCTGAGGTTTTGGTTAGTCTATGAATGCCGGACAAAGCCGGCCGGACAGGGATGGCCAGTAAATGCGGCCAATTTCCTAAAAATTGAACAGGAGTTAATCTTTCTGACGATCGCCGCAACCGCCGCGCGAACACCACCCTCGTGCTTTTTCAGAACGAAATGTTACGCCGGCCGGTGCCGTTTGCGCTACCTTTGTAATCCCATTAAAAACCATTATTTTCGGGGTTATGAAGTTTTCCTCTCTGCTCGTCACCGCCCTTTGTCTTTCCTCGGGTGCTCTCGCCCAGATCAAGCCACAACCCAGTGAACCGGGTCCGGACCTGCTGCTGCAGGCAGACGCTCCCAAGGCCAAAAAAGAATACCGGCTGCTGCATGCCGTGAAGGTGCCTGCCCTGCTGATCGGGTTGGGTGTCTATACCGCGAAGAACGACAACATCATCAACCGCTACGAGATCCGGGAGGAGCGCAACAACCTCATGCCCAACTTTCACAGCAAGGTAGACAACTACCTCATGCATGCGCCGGTGGCGATCGTCTATGGCCTGAACATCGCCGGTGTGAAAGGGAAAAACGATTTCCGGAACAGGACGCTGTTGCTGGTGAAATCGGAGATGATCATGGCGGCCCTCACCTTCTCGTTCAAGTCGATCACACACGAAGAACGCCCCGACGGCAAAGACGAATTTTCGTTTCCTTCAGGCCATACCGCCCAGGCTTTTGCTACGGCCACGTTCATGGCAAAGGAATACGGCGATCAGAGCGTCTGGTATACCATTGGCGCCTATGGCATGGCTACCACAGTGGGCGCTATGCGCATCATGAACAACCGCCACTGGGTGTCTGACGTGTTTGCCGGGGCGGGCATCGGAATACTCTCCACGAACATTGCCTATCTGACCCACCGCTATCATTGGAAAAATAAGAACAGCAACCTCACCGTTGTGCCTACCTATGCCAAGGGACCGGGACTCTACATCGGGTACAGGTTCAATTAGCGAACTTTGTTTTTATTTTTGAAAGTCAAGCTTACCCCTTACCCACTGACGCTTTAGCGCGCGGGTAATGTCGTTGGGACGCATGACGACACGCCCTGTCGCTTTTCTTGTGGCAATTTTTTTCTGGTGATTTGAACCCTGCATAGTACCTTCGCACACCTTGAGGAACCTAACGTTAATGATACCCACCGTGAAATATGGGCTACTCCCCGCCATCGGTTTGCTGTTGCTCTTTTCCTGCGAACTAAAGCGGTACGACAGCCCGCCCGGCTACGATTTCTCGACACCGGAGAAGATCATTATGCGCGAATCGTTGCTCGAGATCTCGGGCATCGCCTTCCACCACGGCAACCCCGACACCGTGCTGGCCATCAACGACGAAGACGGCCGCTTGTTCTTTTTCCCCATCGACAAGAAGAAAGCCTACGCCACCAAGTTTGCCAAGAACGGCGACTTCGAAGACGTGGCCGTCTACAAACACCTGATCTACACCCTGCGCAGCGACGGCACATTGTTCTCTTTCTCCGACAGCATCAAACAAAAAAAGGTGAAGGCCCGGAAGTGGGAGAACGTGTTCCCAAAAGGCGAATACGAAAGCCTCTGCGCCCTGGAGACGGATGACAAGTTGTATACGCTCTGCAAAAAATGCGGGAAGGAAAAACACATCATCCAAGGTTACACCCTCGACCTGGCCGACACTTCAGGTTCGAAGGTGGGATCCTTTCAAGTCGATCTTAGCGGGGTTTCTTCGTTGACCGGCAAAGTGAAGCGGGCATTCCAGCCTTCCGCGCTGGCGCTTCATCCGTTGACGGGTGAATGGTATATCCTTTCCTCGGTGCACAAGACGTTGCTGATCACCGATGCCGCCTG
>CBIHQM010000248.1:0-10098 GCA_966211885.1 uncultured Chryseolinea sp. | reverse complement strand
AGCATCTACCGCAATTATCACTCGCTCACGTAAATGGATAATATCAAGCGCGACATCAAAAAAATGAACGGCGTGTTCCAGGTGTTCTATGTAGAGGCCCTGATCGACTCCGTGAACAGCAATGTGACCAAGATCGGGTTGATCCTGGTCGGGCTCATCGCCGTTTTGCTGGTCACCGTGGTGTTGCTGATCAACAACACCTTGCGCATCGCTTTATTTTAGCAGCGCTTTCTAATTCGCAGCATGCAATTGGTGGGTGCCAAGAAATGGTTCATCCTTCGCCCGTTTCTCGTGCGGGCGGCCGGCTATGGCATGCTTTCCGGATTGATTGCTGCCGGGCTGTTGTGGAGCTTGTCCAACTATGCGCAGTCCAAGATCGCCGATTTGTCTATTCTTCACAGTCAAAATTCATTTCTCACCCTGCTGGGATTCCTGCTGGTGCTGGGCATGATCGTGGCCGTGTGCAGCACGTTCTTCTCGATCCGTCGTTACCTGAGAATGTCTTTGGACCAACTATACTGAAAAACTGAAACCACTCATGGAAAGCAAACTTCCCTTTGGAAAAAAGAATTATCAACTCATGATCGCCGGCGTGCTTGCGCTGGTCATTGGATTTATCGTCATGAGCATCGACAAACAACAACACGGCTTTGGCTTCCTGGGCCTCACGCTGGGACCCATCATTGTGATGGGCGGGTTTGCCCTCGAGATCTGGGCCATTCTTCACAAGCCCACCAAATAGTTTTCGCAGGCCCCTCGCCCATCCTAAACTAAACGGCAACCTACAACCCGTCGCTGCTATGACCATTTTTCACGCCATCCTGTTGGCCATCATTGAAGGGCTTACAGAATTCTTACCCGTTTCTTCCACCGGCCACATGATCGTCGGCTCCTCGCTGATGGGCATTGCCTCCGACCCGTTCACGAAGATGTTTACCGTGGCCATCCAATTCGGCGCCATTCTTTCGGTGATCGTTTTGTATTGGAAAAGATTCTTTCCGGCAGACCGAACGCTACAAGAGACGCTATTATTTTATGTCAAATTGATCGTCGCCTTTCTCCCGGCAGCCATTTTAGGATTTTTGTTCAATGACGATATCGATGCCCTGCTGGAACGCGTGGACGTGGTGGGGTACATGCTGATCATCGGCGGTGTTTTTTTCCTCTTTGTTGACAATTTGTTCCGCGCAAGCGAAAACGCACCCGACCGTGAGGTCACATTTCCCATGGCGTTGATGATCGGTTTCTTTCAGACCATCGCCATGGTACCTGGAGTTTCCCGTTCAGCGGCTACCATCATTGGCGGTTTGACTCAAAAATTAAACAAAAAGTCGGCGGCCGAATTCTCCTTCTTCCTGGCGGTGCCTACGATGTTTGCCGCTACGGCATATAAAATGTACAAATTCTATGGCGAAGGAGGCACCTTCGGTTCGCACGAGATCACGCTGTTGGCCATCGGCAACATCGTAGCCTTTATTGTAGCCATACTCGCCATCAAATCTTTCATCACCTTCCTGACGCGCCACGGCTTCAAGCTTTTTGGTTATTACCGCATCGCAGCGGGCGCGCTCATCCTGATCCTGTATTACCTCGGGGTTGGTCTTACCGTCGTTTGATCATGGACGCGCAAGCCGCCGACCCGGGTCGCATCCTGCTGGTGAACAAGCCGCTGAAGTGGACCTCGTTCGATGTCGTGAACAAGCTGCGCTACAAGCTTAAAATCAAAAAGATCGGGCACGCCGGCACGCTGGATCCACTGGCCACGGGATTGCTCATCATTTGCGTGGGCAAAATGACCAAGCGCATTGAAGAATTCATGGGTCAGGAGAAGGAATACACCGGCACCTTCATCATCGGGCAAACCACGCCTTCCTACGACCTGGAGACGGAAGTGTCGGAACAAAAAGACATCCGCGGCATCACCCCGGAAATGATCCAGGCCGCCGCGCACTCACTGACCGGTGTGTTGCAACAATTGCCTCCTCAACATTCTGCTATCCGCGTAGGCGGAAAAAGAGCGTATGAATTTGCCCGTGCAGGGAAATCCATCGAACTGACACCCCGTGAAGTAGAGATCCGGGAATTTGAGATCACGGGCATACAGTTACCCGAAGTTCATTTTAGGATTGTGTGTACCAAAGGCACCTACATTCGCAGCATGGCCCGCGATTTTGGTGACGCACTGCACGTCGGCGCCTACCTCTCGGCACTTTGCCGCACACGTATTGGCGAATTCAGGCTTGTAGATGCTGTGGCCATAGAGGATGTGGAACCCATGCCACCCAAAGACGCTTCAAGCGATGCTGTGGCGGGCAAGCCTCTGGAGTAGACGCCCGGTCTACGCTTTCTGTAATGTCTTTTTTATGATCTCCACCACCAGGCTCCGGTCGGCTGCGGGCAAATTGGATCCCGAAGGCAAGCACAATCCCTGATCAAAAAGTCTGTCGGACACGCCGTTGACATAGGATGGTGCATCTCTGAACACCGGTTGCGCGTGCATCGGCTTCCACAGCGGACGGCTTTCGATGTTTGCTGCTTCCAGCGCCAGGCGGATGTCTTCGCGGGTAACGCCATGGGTACCCGCCGGATCGATCAGCATCGTGGTCAGCCAGCGGTTGCTGAAACTGTGTTCCGGCTCGGGCAGAAAATATAATCCAGGAATCGACCCAAGCTCGCGGGAATAGTATTCAAAATTCGCTCTCCGTTGGCGCACGCGTTCATCCAGGACCATCATTTGGCCGCGGCCAATGCCTGCACAAATGTTGCTGAGGCGATAGTTGTAGCCGATCTCGCTGTGTTGATAGTGTGGTGCAGGATCACGCGCCTGCGTGGATAGGAACCGGGCCTTTTTTATCCAGGCTTCGTTTTCCGACACTAACGCGCCACCACCCGAGGTAGTGATGATCTTATTCCCATTGAATGAATAGATCCCGAAGTCGCCAAATGTGCCCAGGCGCTTGCCTTTATAGGTCGCCCCCAGGGCCTCGGCTGCGTCCTCGATCACGGGAATCTCGTGGCGGCGGGCCACCGTCATAATATCTTCAATACGGGCTGGTGTGCCATAGAGGTGCACGGCGATGATGGCCTTGGGTTTTCTGCCGGTTTTCCGACGGCGATCGGCAATGGCTTCCTCGAGCAACGCCGGGTCCATGTTCCAGGTCGACGTCTCAGAATCCACAAAAACAGGCGTAGCGCCCTGATAAGCAATGGGATTACAAGACCCTGAAAAAGTAAAACTTGAACAGATTACCTCGTCTCCGGGTTTTACATCGAGCAGGATAAGGGCCAGATGGATGGCCGCTGTGCCAGAACTGAGGGCTGCGCAGTGGGGGGTGTTGTTATACTTGGCCAGGGCCTCTTCAAATGCTGGGATATGGGGACCAACGGGCGAGACCCAGTTGGTCTCAAAGGCCTCTGTTACAAACCTGGCTTCGGCTTCTCCCATGTGAGGAGAAGACAGCCACACTTTATCTTTTATCATACGGGGCGTAAATATACGTGTTCCACCTTAAAACCCCAGGGTCGCAGGTTGAATCACCAAATTTGCTGGCTGAGGCGCTTGGTGTTGTTCAACCGCAAGGCGATCACCAGTTCGTGGCTTCCACTGCTGAACTGCTGCATGCCTCCCGACGATACTTCATAGGAGTACGAAGCGCCGATCTTTTCATTCAGGTTGAACCCAACGGTGCCCACAATGCTCTTGATATCGCGATAGGTGACACCAAACCACAGTTTCTGCTCCAGGTATATTTTCACATTGTAGTCGATCAGAAACGTGTTGTCTTCCTGCATCAACATCAACACACTCGGCTTGATGTCGACGGCCGGGCTGACGGGAAACGATACGCCGGCTTGAAGGGAGGCCTTATAGAATGTATCGCTAAACGCGGCCTCCGAGGTTTTGAGGACAGAATTCACCAGCGGCAAATAGGATACACCAAAATAATAGCGTGGCGCGTATACCATGATGCCGGCACGAACATTGAGATTGGTATGATTGGCTCCATTGGCCACCAGGTCCTGATAGAACTGGTCTGGCTGAGCATTGATGCCCAGGTATAATTTGCTCACGTCGATCTTCGTATTGTCGATGAGCACGCTGAGGCCGGTAGACAGCATGGCCTTCTTCCCTACCGGGTAGTGAAACGCATACGTGACCCCGCCGCCAAGCCGTTTCATGACGCCGATGTTTTCGTTGAACACGTTTATGCCCAGTGCCTGAATGCTCTTCTTGATGCCGGGCACCTTCTCGTTCTTTTTCTCCGGATCGACGGTTCCCGTGCGGGTCGAATTCATGTTCAGGTCCAGCGGTTCTTTGAGCCGCACCGTATAGGCAAGGTTGATAAACTTCGGCGCGTTTTTTCCAAAGCCGGCCCATTGGTAGCGATAGCCCAGCTTCAGGTCCTGGTATCCTTCCACGCCCGCAAAGGCGGGATTGAACATGGACATGAACTGAAATCCCTGGTTGCTGTTGGGCACGTACTGCGCCCTCGCCATGGAAATCGTGAGACACAAAAACGCGATCGGTAAAAATCTTCCCATTTCTTCTTAGCGTAAAATGGTTACGGTCCCTTTATAGCGAACCTTGTTGAATTTCAAGTCTATGGTATAGAAGTAGGTGTCCACCGGCAATACCTCGCCGTTGAATGTACCATTCCAATGGGTATCAAACCCCTGTGTACGAAACAACAAAGTGCCCCGTTTGTTGTACACGCTCACCTCGGCATCCTGGTATTGGTCCGTGCCGTTGGCCGAAGAGATGACCCAGGTTTCGTTTGCCTGGTCGCCGTTGGGTGTGAAGGCCGTTGGAATGTCCAGGTCCCGGAAGTTGTAGATCAAGGTAATGACGCGGTCCTTCGTTTCGCTAAAGCTCTTGCCATCGCTCAAGGTGACGTATACGGTACGCGAGTCCAGGATAATGTCCACCGCATTGATATAATTGTATTTGACGGAGCGTATGGCGTCCCGATATTCTTTGGCAGTTGCTTTGCCGGCGAGGCTCAGCACGCCGGAGTTTGGATTGAACGTGCCTTTGATGTTGGCCGTGTTGGTGAAGAGGAGCATTTCGTTCAACAACCGGTAGTTCTCCTGGCGGAATCCGATTTCTGCTCCGGTGAGGTCGTCCTTATCGGGATCGTAGGCGTCGAATTGAGGTGAGAAGGCTACAGGCACCTCGGTGCCAAGTTCGTACTTCAGGGTATCCGTTTCCAGGAACGTGATGACCGGTGGATCGTTCTCCGGTTTTACGTCGATGGCCACATGCGTATCGGCAAGGCTATACAGAAATCCATCGCTCGCCATCCACCGCAGCGTGTCGGCTCCTGTGGAGTCTTGTTGGGGCAGGTATTTCAGGGTCGACAACAAACCGGCTGAGATCTTGTCGCCTTGTGCGACCGGCGCGTTGTTCACGGTCAGGCGGCCGCGCTGGGGAAGTTGGGTGATCTGTATCTCGACAATGGGGTTGCCATCGGCATCCGAATAGGCGGCGGCAAACTGGGCGATCGTGAAGGGATAGGGCGTATCCTCCGGGGTGCTCACGGCAAACGGTTTTAGCACCGGGCGCGAATTCACTACAAGTTTGTAGGCCTGGTCCACCATAGTTGCTGATCCATCCTTAGCCTGAAGCTTGATGTCCACCGGGCCGGAGGCGGTCAGCGGCGGCGTGCCTGCCAGCCTTGCTTTGCCATTTCCCAACAACGTAAACGTGAGCCACGACGGTTTGGTGGGTGCCGTGAGCGTGATGGCGTCGCCCTCGACGTCGGTCACTTGCACGATGTATTCGTAAGGCTTGCCGGCCTCGGTGAGCACGATGGGCTGTGAGGTGAACACCGGCAGGTCATTCACTGGTGTGATGGCGAGGTTAAAGACTTGCGTGACAAAGTTGACGTTCGGCGCCGGTGTGCCCGGGCCATCGTCTTGCACACGAACTGTGAATTGCGCCGTGCCGTTGGCGTTGGCTTTTGTTTTTACTTTCAACGTCCCTGTGGCTTGCGGGCTGGTGTAGACCACTTCCAGGACCTCGAACAATTCGGGTTTGTTGGTAGATGCCGTAACGGTCAGCACCTGGTCCTCTCCTCCCCCTGTGGAAATACCGGCGAGCGGGATGATCTGCAGATCGGCATCTTCCAAAATGGGCCCATAGGCGATCGGGTTGAGCGTTGGCGCATCGTTCACCGGGCTGACGGTGATGGTGAAGGTGGTTGAATATTCTGCAAACCCCGTGTCCAGTATCTTCACCGTGATGGTGGCCACGCCGAAAGCATCGGGCAGCGGTTTGAACGCAACGGTTGCCGTGGTGGCCGTCCCGTTGTAGGTGAAGGTGGGTTGAGGTATCAGGGCCGTATTGTCAGAGACCACCGTCAACGAAAGTTGCTGACTGGCTTCGAGCGGGCCGGCGGAGATGTTTTGGATGGTGAAGGTCTGTGTCGCCGCGTCTTCGACGATGGTGATGTTGTTGAGCGGATCGAAGGTTGGCGGATCGTTAACGGGGGTCACGGTCACCTGCAGCGGGAAGACGTTGCTATTGGCCGTGCCGTCATTCACCCGCACGTTGACGGCCAAGGTTCCCGAGAAATTTGCCGCAGGGGTTATGGTATTATCCGGTGCCGCGGTATAGTTGGTGCCGGCCAGCACGGTCAGCGTAAAGTCGTCGGGATAGTTGCTGTCGGCGTCGGTCACTTTGAGGTCCGTGAAGGCAATCACGCGCGTGGCGTCTTCGGCTATGGTCACCGGGTTTTGGCCTGTGATGGTCGGGGCATCTGCATCGTCGGTGACGGTGATCTTCAACGGAAAAACTGCACTGGTCGCAGCGCCATCCGACACTTGTATGTTCACCGTCAATACGCCATTGAAATCCAATGACGGCGTGATCTTCGGGCCTGCTGATACTGTATAATTGGCACCCGCCGAGGCGATTATCGTAAAGCCGGTCGGATAGGTATTGTCTACATCGCTAACCGTCAGGTTTGAAAAGTCCAGGATCAGGGGCGTATCCTCGATCGTAAACAAAGGCACCTGGCCGGTGATGGTCGGCGGGTCGTTCACGGGTTTCACGGTTACGGACGCGTTGAAGGTGGCACTGGACGATGTGCCATCGCTCACGGTTACCGGCACAGTCAGCACACCGTTGAAATTCGATGCCGGCGCTATTTGATTCGTTCCCGAGAGCGTATAGTTGGTACCAGGCTCAACCGAAAGAGTAAAGCCTGACGCATTATCGGGATCTGAGATGTTAAAGTTCGCCACCACCAGGGTCAGCGGGGTGTCTTCGTTCGTGGAAAGCGTTCCCTGGCTGTTGATCACGGGCGGATCGTTGACCGGGTTCACGGTCACCTGCAGATTGAACGGCGCACTGTCCACCGTGCCATCATTCACTTTGACTTTGACGGTCAGCGTGCCGTTGAAGTTCAACGACGGGGTCACTGTATTTCCGGAAAATGTATAGCCTGTTCCCGCCAATACGGTCAGCGTCATATCGGCCGTAGTATTGTCCGGGTCGGTCACAGTGACGTTGGCCAGCACGATGGTGATGGGATTGTCTTCATTGACGGCTAATGCCTGCTGTCCGGTGATTACCGGCGGATCGTTCGTCGCGTTCACCGAGATCTGCAAATTGTAGAACGGACTGTTTGCTGCACCGTCGCTTACAAACACTTTGACCTGCAACGTGCCGCTGAAGTTGGGTGCCGGTGTCACCACATTTCCGGAAACGGAATAATTGGCTCCCGCCAGTACGAAGAGCGTAAAGTCGTTGGGATAGGTGTTGTCTGGATCCAGCACCGTCAGCTGTGAGAGTGTAAGCGGTATGGGTTGGACTTCCGCGATGGTCAACGGCACCTGACCTGTGATCTGTGGCGCGTCATTTACCGGGGTCACGGTGATGCTGGCATTGAAGACGGCACTGGAACTTGTTCCATCGCTCACGGTGACGGGCACGGTCAGCGGGCCGTTATAATTTGCTGCGGGAGTAACCGTCAGGCCGGACACGGAATAGTTCGATCCCGATCCCACGCTGAGTGAAAAGCCAGTCGTGTTGTCCACGTCGGTCACGGTGAATTGCGACAGTTGCAGCGTAATGGAGCCGTCTTCGGCCACCGTGAGCGGCGACTGCGCCGTGATGACCGGAGGGTCGTTGACGGGCGTGACTGTGATCTTCAGCGGGAACACGGCGCTGTTAGCGGTGCCATCGTTCACCAGCACATTTACAGTCAGAATGCCAGTAAAATTCGCGGCGGGCGTCACGGTAGTTCCCGACAAGGTATAGTTCGCCCCAGACCCTGCCGTCATCGTAAAGCCAGTAGGGAAAGCGTTGTCCGGGTCGGTCACCGTCAGGGCTGTGATTGGAATTGTGAAGGCCGTCTCTTCCGGTGTGGAGAGGGCTGCCTGGCCGGTGATGACGGGCACATCGTTCACCGGCGTGACCGTTACCTGTAACGGAAATGATGCGCTAACCGCCGTACCGTCACTCACATGTACATTGACCGAAAGCGTCCCGTTAAAATTCAATGCCGGCGTGATGGTGTTGCCGGAAAAAGTATAACTGGTGCCTGCTTCGACCACCAGGGTGAACGTTGTGTTGTCAGGATCGGATACCGTAACATTGGCCAACGCGATGAGCTTCGGTGTATCTTCGGCGGTCGACACGGCCACTTGGGCCGTGATGACGGGTGCATCGTTTACGGGGGTGACCGTAACGGACAAACCAAACGTAGGGCTATCCGCATCGCCGTCGTTTACCTTCACATTAACCGTAAGGGTACCGTTGAAGTTCAAGACCGGTGTGATGGTGTTCCCGGAAGCGGTATAATTGGTGCCCGGCAACACGGTCAGCGTAAATCCGCCGGGATAAGTATCGTCTGGATCGGTGATGAGCACGTCCGTTACCTGGATGAGCCGGCTTTGATCTTCCGCCATGGAAACCACATTCTGACCGGAAATGACCGGGGGATCATTCACAGGCACAACCGTCACCTGCAAAGGGAACGTCCCACTACCAGCCGCGCCATCGTTGACGCTGACATTCACAGAGAGGGTGCCCGAGAATCCAGCAGCTGGCGTGATCGTGTTGCCGGCCACCGCGTAGTTTGTGCCGGCCGCTACCGACAACGTGAACCCGGTCGGGTATGAATTGTCTACATCACTCACCAGCAAGTCCGAAAACTGGATCGTCCTGGCTTGACTTTCGTTGATCGTTACCGCGTTTTGCCCCGTAATGCTCGGCGGGTCGTTCACGGGTGTTACCGTGACCGCTACACCGAACGGACTGCTGTCTGCGTCACCGTCATTCACTTTTACATTTACCGTAAGGGAGCCGTTGAAATTCAGTGCGGGCGTCACTGCGTTGCCTGAGAACGTGTAGTTTGTTCCAGGAAGCACCGTGAGGGTGAAGCCGCTGGGATAGGTGTCGTCCAGGTCCAGGATGAGTACGTCGGTCACCACCATGGTGCGGGTCTGGTCTTCCAACATGGAGACGGCATTTTGCCCGATGATCACGGGCGGATCGTTGACCGGCCCGACCGTCACATTCAGGTCGAAGACATTGCTGGACGCGGTACCATCACTTACCTGGACTTTTACGATCAGGGTTCCGGAAAAGCCAAGCGCCGGCGTGACGAGATTACCCACCGCAAGATAGTTAGCTCCGGGCAGCACGGAAGTGGTGAAGCCTGCGGGATAGGAATCGTCGGGGTCGGATATGATCAGGTCGGTGGTGGCTACGGTGAACGGAACATTCTCCAAAGTGGAGACAGGATTCTGGCCCGTGATGACTGGAGTATCGTTGACAGGGGTTACGTTGATCTTCAAGGGATACGAGGTGCTGACGTTGACGCCGTCGCTCACTTGAATGTTTACGGTGAGCATCCCATTAAAATTCAGGTTTGGCGTAACGACATTGCCACTGGCCGTGTAGTCGCTGCCGGGTGAAATGATGACCGAGAAATCGGCGGGAACATTATCGGGGTCGGAAATGGTGAGGTCGCTGATCTGCACGGTCACAGGCGTTTCTTCCGCGGTGTTGATCACACTTTGGCCGGTGATGTCGGGGGGATCGTTCACGGCGGTCACCACCACGTTGAGGTTGAAGGGAGCGCTTTCGTT
>CBIHQM010000247.1:0-10127 GCA_966211885.1 uncultured Chryseolinea sp. | reverse complement strand
TCAAAATGATGCTCTGGTTCCTTCTATCCCAACTGACATTTCCAAAGAGAGTGCACTCACCTTGTCGCGATGGCTAATAATCAAAGCCCTTCTACTTGTGAATAAATCGGCCGCAGATATGTCTTTCATAACATTCAAAATATTGGAAAATCTGAAAAATGGAAATATCGACGAGGGATTCATGGTCGAGACCACGATCACAAAAAGTCGTGATGGGGTAGAGTTTATATTAGTAAGAGGAGCCCTGGACATCAACGTGGGCAAAATTTCCATAGACCAAGCAAGAGAACTAACCAAGAATTTCTTCACTTGTTCAATTAGATTAAACCATTTGATCTTTAGAATCAGCTTCTTGGATCCAACGATTCCATTCAAACGAGAAATAGGTCTTAAAAAAACCGCAATTCTCTTCCCCTTTGGAGCAGATATTCGGTTTGTTCATGTTGTGGACGCCGAACAAATATGGGAACAGGGAGTTTCAGAGAATGTTGAGATATTGATCCTCACGCGAACGATCGGATTGTATGAATATATGTTGCCTACAGCAACAAACGCATAGTTCGCCACTTACCAACGCTAATTTTGATCTTTATGGTTTATTAATTTCTAAAGCTGTCGTTTGCTTATCTCCACTTCTTTCCGCAAAAACCGCCGCCGTTGTTGGAGTTCTTCTCCAACAACATTTTCCAACGCTAGACGCTAACTGATCCTCCTTATTTCTTCTCCTCAAACACCGTTGTCCCTTTCTTCTCCACATCCTTCGCCCAAATGCGAATGTTGTCAATCTTCCCACTATCATCAAACGACCCAAAGCCAACATAACCTTTCCCGAACGTTGTGTCCTTCGCCTCCTCTACTAAAGTACCGTCGAAGAACACTTTGATAGTACCTTCCTCAATGCTCCGTTCCACTCGCACTTTATGCCACACATTTTGCCCCCAAGCCACACCTTGCGTGGTGAACGTACTGATGTTGGTACGCGGCGCGTTATTCACCAACATGATCTGGTGCGCATTAGGATCCATAGCCGTGGCGATGTGTGTATAGTAGAAATGAGATGGATCATTAAATCCAAAGATGATGCACATATCGCGGTGGCCGTACTCACGTCCCGTTTGCAACATGTCCACCTCGAGCACAAAGCTTCCCACCTGGAGCGTCGAAAGCAAACCGATAGTGTGCGGCGATCGGAAAGGAGGCGTATAACCATCACTGATGCCGGTGAACTCCAACGCCATGCCCTTGTCTTCTTTGCTCAGCAACCACTTGACGGGTTGTGTGAAACGAAAATCCTTTAGCGCCTTTTCTGAGTTGAAGTCTTGCTTGTAGACTTCTTTATAGCCCTTTGGAATTTCTTGTGCAACCAGTGAAGTGGTGACGAAGAACAGGCATAGTGCCGGAATGCAGATGCGTTTCATAGTGTTTTTATTTTGGTAAAAAATCTTTTCTGATGGGATTAAAACTATCGATGATCCTTCCCTTCTCCGAAAGGAGTTGAATCTTATGTTGCTTACCGGATGGCACGCTGAACATGTCGCCCGCTTTTAATCGCTGATCAGGTTCGCCTTCACAAAAAAAGATAAGCTCACCGGAGACGACATAGGTAATTTGTTCGTGCACGTGATGATGCGGCGGCTCAGGCTCCGGCCAAGGCCCTTTGTCAAAGTCGATCACCACCATCATGAGGTCGTTGGTGTGGATCACCCTTCGTTGAACTCCGTCCCTTACCGGGACAGCGGGCACATGATCGGCTTTCAGAACAGGCATGGTTATTTTTTGATGTATTTTATTTTTACCGGTGAAGCCAATCGCTGCGACATCTCCGTGAGATAGGCCGTCCATTCTTCAAACGTATCGAAGCGACCGGCTTTCTTCCACCCAAAACCATTGTAGTAGGTCACTTTGCTGTCGATGGGCTTCGCCACCACATACAAGTGACTCAGATCTTTTTTCTCCGTACGGAATTCCTGGAAGTGGATCACATCCTGTGGATTGATGATCACACCCGTGCCCAGATAGGAATCGTCGAGCGGCTCCCAATAGCTGGTCCAGCCGTGGATGGAGTCGGTCTTGGTCTCCCCTTTCTTATCGTGAAGCGTGATACCGATTGTAACATTGGGAAGCGGCGCCGACGTGCTGACACTCACCTCCACCTTGCTCATCTGCGTGCCCAGGTCGATGGTGATCCGTTTGGTTTCATTCACCGTGATGTCGTCTACTTTCCAGGGTGCGTACGTAAGTTCGAAGACCGTCCGGAGCGGGCCGTTGGCGAGACGCTTGTAGGTTGTGAAATTTTTCGAAACGTAGAGTGAGTCATTTTTCCAAACGCCGATACCACCATTCCCTCGGCTGGCGCCCACGTGATAGTTGTCCAATCCCTCGCCGTCGTCGTGATGATAGGTGCCACCGGTCTCGCACTTTTTATACCACTTATTGATGATGGGATAGTCAACACGCTTCAGCCAGCAATCTATCCCGCTGGAGAGCGTTCCCCCCGGTTGATTCTCGTCGACGAGGCGCTGCGCTTCGGGACCATAGGTGCGAAAGGCTACGCGGTCGTTTTCCCAGGCGTAGTCGTCGATGCGTTCGGGCACAAACCGGGCGTAGGTTCGCTGGGTTGTAGTGGTGTCGCTCGTTTTTTCCGTCCTTTCAAAAGACACGATTTGGGTTTCTTTTGGCTTCAGGGTGGCCTGAAAAATGATTTCATCCGGCTTTCCGTCGCCATCCTCATCCAACTCCTGGTTGGGCAGGATATTTCCTTGCGCATCCTTAATCTGGAGATGCGCATTTTTATAAAGAGAAGAATCCAGCAGATGCAGGTTCAGGGAGATCATTTCGGTGCGCTCCAGGTCCAGTTCGTTGGCGAGTTCGATCGAGGCTCCGGGCTTGCTGCAGGAAGCCATCGCGATGCATCCGGCGGCCAGCAGGACATAAGGCTTCAACTTTGTTTTTTGAGGAGTTTCTTTCATGTCGAAGAGACGTTCGGCGCTTACGGGTTTTATGCAAAGGATTTACATGTTATCAACTTATTCGCATAATGAAAAGCAAATCGTTCATTTTCTGCCGGAATCCGTTTTGTACGGTCGCACAGGCTCCACACCTTAGCGCTTTTCATCCGCATTCTCCGAAGCTAAAACCATCATTTTAAATTTACAGTATATTGCATCCCTCACGACTTGATCTTATGAAACACGAAATTCGCTACGCCATCCATCCCGACGCCGTAAAAACATTTCAAACCCAGCAACTTCGCGAAGCCTTTCTCGTGGAGAATCTCTTCCCCGAAAATGAGCTGAGGGTTTGCTACACGCACTACGACCGCCTGATCATCGGCGGAGCCAACCCCGCCACAGCACCGATCCAACTCACAACGTTCAACGCCCTCAAGGCCGACTTCTTCCTGCAACGCCGCGAGATCGGCATCATCAACGTAGGAGGCAAAGGCACGGTGACCGTCGACGGCATGGACTATTCGCTCGCGAACAAAGAAGCGCTCTACATCGGCCGGGGCACCCGCGAAGTAACCTTCCAACCCGGCGCCGACAAGCCGCTCTACTATTTCAACTCCGCCCCTGCGCATACTACCTATCCGCAACGCAAGGTCACCTTAGAAGAAGCAGAGACCGTCACCATTGGCGGTCTCGAAACATCCAACCACCGCACCATACGCAAACTGCTGGTGAATAGCGTGCTGGAAACCTGCCAACTCCAAATGGGACTTACCGAATTAAAAACCGGAAGCGTCTGGAACACCATGCCGCCACACGTACACGACCGGCGGATGGAGGCTTACTTCTATTTTGATCTTCCACCCAACCAGGTAGTTTGTCATTTCATGGGTGAGCCAACGGAGACCCGGCATTTGTTTGTAAAGAACCATCAGGCGGTGATCTCGCCGCCGTGGTCGATTCATAGTGGAGCGGGAACGAGCAACTATACTTTCATCTGGGGAATGGCGGGGGAGAATTTGGATTATGGAGATATGGATGGGGTGGCGCCGGGGGAACTGCGTTAAGTCAGGAGCCAGGAGCCAGAATTTCTAGGAGGTAGAATTCAGGAGACAGAATTTTTGATGTCGGTGATTCAGCCCTCATAAAAAAAGAAACCGGCGAGTTACAAGCTCGCCGGTTTCTTTTTTTTATGGAATTGAGCTTTTAGGTGGAGCTCTTTTCGGTTTTGTCTTTTGATGAGGGGATCTTCTTGATGATGTCGTTGGCGAAGATGAAGACCATGAGGGCCAGGAGGAAGACCATGCCTACTTTTTGGGCGGTCTCCAGGAATTTGTCGGAGGGTTTGCGGCGGGAGATGATCTCATAGGAGAGGAACATCACGTGGCCACCGTCCAGGGCTGGGATGGGCAGCAGGTTCATGAACGCCAGGACGAGGGAGAGCATGCCGGTGAGTGACCAGAAACGCACCCAATCCCATCCGGCATCAAAAGCATCCATGATGCCCAGCGGACCCGATAAAGATTTGTTGACGGACAATTTTCCGGTGATCAATTTGCCAAAGGCTTTCACTTGCGTGAAGAGCATCGAGAAAGCGCGCTCCGTTCCAAGGGGAATGGATTCGCCCAGACCATAGGTCACGGTTTCGAAGAGCGCGGTGGGCCGTTGTGCCTGGAACCCGATCATCGGCTTTTCTGTATTGAAAGCTTCTTTGAAAGGGAGGATGTTGCCATCACGCGATACTTTGAACTCGATCGAATTGGTTTTTATGTTGCGGATCTCACGATCAAGCTCGTCCTTGTAGGTAATGGGTACGCCATTCACCTCCACGATCCTGTCGCCTTTCTTCAGACCTACTTTCTCGGCAATGGTCTTCGGTGCAACCAATTCCACGATGGGAGCGAAACGGAACGTCACAAAATTTCCGGAGCTTCCTTTTTCGCTGAATTCTTCGATGAAATTGGCAGGGATCGGAATGTCAATCCGCTGGCCGTCGCGTTCGATGGTGTAGGAGCTTGCGCCGATCAATGTTTCGGGCTTGGTGACGTCATCTGCATATTCAAAGTCCTTGCCGTTAATGGCAACGATCTTGTCGCCCGTTTTCAGACCGAGCGTTTCGCCGATGGGTCCCACCAAAAAACCGCCGTTATCATTCACGGCTTTTTTCAGTACATAGGTGTCGCCATAAACGTAGGTGATCCCAATGAAGATGATGATCCCCACAACCACGTTCACAAAGATGCCGCCCAACATCACGATGAGGCGTTGCCATGCGGGTTTGGCGCGGAATTCCCAGGGTTGGGGTGGTAGCTTCATGGCCTCGGTGTCGAGCGACTCGTCGATCATACCCGAGATCTTCACATAGCCACCCAGCGGTATGGCGCTGATGGCGTATTCGGTTTCGCCTTTCTTGAACGACCAAAGTTTTGGAGGAAAGCCGATGGAGAATTGCTCCACGCGCATTTTAAAATATTTCGCCGCCAGCAAGTGCCCCATTTCGTGCACGGCCACCAAAAACGATAAGCTCAGCAGCAGCTGCGGCAATTTTATCATCCATTCCATTCTGTATTCCTCGTGTTAAGTATGTTAAATTCCTTTAATTATTCCTGTTAAGACCTGCCATTGACAAACTCGGATGCCCGGATTCGTGTCTCTTTGTCAGTATTTACGTAATCTTCGTAGCCAGGAGTCTTTATATAATCCATTTTTTGCAGGCATCGTTCCACTACGTCCGGCATCTCCAGGAATCCTATCCGCTCCTTCAAAAATGCTGCCACAGCCACCTCATTGGCAGCGTTGAGCACGCAGGGCATGTTCCCGGCCCGGTTCAGGGCTTCAAACGCCAGCGCAAGATTACGAAAAGTTTCCATATCCGGCTTTTCGAAGGTCAGCGAGGGGTAGTTCAGGAAGTCGAATCGCGGGAAATCGGACTTCAGGCGCTCTGGATACGACATGGCAAACTGGATGGGCAGCCGCATATCGGGCAACCCCATCTGGGCCTTCATGGACCCGTCCTCAAATTGCACCAGGGAATGGACGATCGATTGGGGGTGCACGATCACCTCCACTTGTGCTGTGGTGAGCCCAAAAAGCCATTTTGCCTCGATCACCTCCAGCCCCTTGTTCATGAGCGTAGCCGAATCGATGGTGACTTTCGCACCCATGGACCAGTTGGGATGCTTCAGGGCCTGCGCCAGGGTCACCCCCTTCAGGTCGTGGGGCTTCTTTCCCCGGAAAGGTCCACCCGAGGCCGTGAGGATGATCTTTTCGATCTTGTTATGGAATTCGCCAACGATGCATTGGAAAATGGCAGAGTGCTCCGAATCCACAGGATAAATGTTCACCCCCTTTTCACGCGCCAGCGAAGTGACGAGTTCACCCGCCACCACCAGCGTCTCCTTGTTGGCCAGGGCGAGCGTCTTGCCGGCTTCGATGGCTTTGATGGTGGGGCGCAACCCCGAATAGCCCACCAGCGCGGTCAGCACCAGGTCGATGGTATCCATCTGCACCACAGAACTCAATGCATTTTCGCCGGCATATACCTTGATGGGTTCGGTCTTTAATGATTCCCGCACAAACTCGTAGTGCTCCTCATTCACAATGACCACGGCATTGGGCTTGAAACGGCGCGCCTGCTCCACCAGCAACAAGGCATTGTGATGCGCCGTGAGCACCTCCACCTCGAACACATCGGGATGGGACGCCACCACGTCGAGGGCTTGTGTGCCGATGGACCCGGTGGAGCCTAAAATTGCAATTCTCTTTTTATCTGTGGTCAAGCGTAAGGCGGATTAGTCGTGTGGATCTTAAAGTTCATTCAACGCGTTCGCGATCTTGCGATCGTTCGACAGGCGGGGCACTTTGTTCTGGCCACCCAGTTTGCCCATGGAACGCATATAGCTGATGAATGCATTTTTTTTCACGTCGCGGATGCGCAGTCTGCTCAGGATGTTCCCGGAGATGAGATCATCGTAATACACATTGAGCTTGCGCAATTGATCGTCGAGTTCCTGCGCGAATGCCTCCAGATTGTCGGGAGCCTTGGCAAACTCGACGAACCATTCATGGTGTGGCAACCCTTCGCTGGGCGTCACTTCGGGCGCGACGGTGAATTCGATCAACTCTACGCCCGGGAATTTTTCCATGGTAAACTTCATGGCTTTCTCCACTTCCTCGCCGATGACGTGTTCGCCGAAAGCGGAAATAAAATGTTTGATCCGGCCCGTGACTTCAATGCGATAGGGATTCTTCGAAACAAACTTCACGGTATCGCCAATGGAATATCCCCAAAGGCCCGCATTGTTGTTGATGATGACGGCGTAATTTTTTCCAACCTCCACCTCTTCGATGCCGAGACGACGCGGTTTTTCGTTGAAGTATTCTTCGGTGGGAATAAATTCATAGAAGATGCCGCCGTTCAGCAGCAAGAGCAACCCGGGTTCGCGCTGGGAATCCTGGTAGGCAATAAAACCTTCCGACGCCGGGTAGGTCTCGATGCTGTCTACCGGTTTGCCGATGGAATCGAACAACTTGGCGCGATAGGGTTCGAAATTCACCCCGCCATAGACAAACAGGGAGAAATTGGGAAATACGTCTTTTATTTTCTTGCCCGTGCGGGCCCGGATGCGGTCGAAATACATTTGCGCCCAGGGCGGTATGCCCGAAATGAGACGCATGTCGGCCTTCAGGGTTTCGTCGATGATGCGGTCCAGCTTCTCTTCCCAATCGTCGATACAGTTGGTCTCGTAGCTGGGCTTTTGATTGGTGCGCAAATAGGCCGGCACATGGTGGTTGATGATGCCCGACAAGCGGCCGGTTTTGATCCCCGCCTTTTCGTCGAGCACAGGGCTTCCGGAAAGAAAGATGAGGCCTCCGTCCAGAAATTGAGAGCGGCCGGTTTCGTGTACATAATTCAAAACCGCATCCCGTGAGCTGGTGAACTGGTGTACCACCGATGCTTTGGTCATGGGAATATATTTTATCCCCGACGTCGTGCCCGAGGTTTTGGCAAAGTAGGCGGGCTTTCCCGGCCACAGTACGTCGCGTTCGCCGTGCAGCACCCGCTCGATGTAGGGCTTCAGGTCTTCATAGTCGCGAATGGGCACGCGCTTGCGGAAGTCTTCGTGATTTTTTATCGATTGAAAATCGTGATCGCGACCGAACTGCGTGTTGCGTCCTTCGGCAATCAGTTTATCGAATACCCGTTGCTGTGAACGAAAAGGGTCCAGGGACCATTTCCGGGTTTCTGAAGCGATGTAAGCGGCAATCGGTTTTGCCAGGCGAGATCGTATACCCATACTTTGCAAAACTAAATAAATTTGACCGCTCAACCACACGCTCAAATTCCCCCGCCGTTCAATACCCGGCCGGCGACAAACTTCCGCGTGAATTGGCACGTTATTGCTAATAATTTGAAACTTTTTGATTTTCGCATCCATCAGACAAAGACGTAAACTTTTCTTTCCTTATAAAAGATGAAAAACGCATTCAAGATCATCCTATTGGGCGCCCTGGCCGGTTTTGGGGGAGCTTTTTTATTTTATATCGGTTTTATCAAACCGGAACTGGCTCAGCGTCAATCGGAAGCACGATTCAACACGGTCAGCTACGATACACCTCCCCCTGCCCCCTCCTCAGCCACTCCTTCCTATTCCACCTCTCCCACCACAGCCGTAACCCCGATCGACTTTAGCGAAGCGGCGGCCAAGGCTACCCAAAGCGTGGTCTACATCAACAGCATTTCGCGCGGGGCCACGTACTCGACGTGGGACTGGTTCTTTGGCGAAGGCACGGGCGGTGGGCGCACACAAGTGAGCAGCGGCTCGGGCGTGATCTTTTCGGCCGATGGCTACATCATCACCAACAACCACGTGATCGAATCGGCCGAACGCATCGAAGTGAACTATAACAAACGCGTTTACCCCGCCGAACTCATCGGCACCAATCCCTCCACCGACCTGGCGGTGATCAAGATCAACGAATCCGGTTTACCTGCCATAGCACTGGGCAGCTCAAAAAATCTGCAAGTCGGCGAGTGGGTGGTGGCCGTAGGGAATCCTTTTTCGTTGGCTTCCACCGTCACCGCCGGCATCGTGAGCGCAAAAGGACGTCGCATTGGCATCCTGGAAGACAAGTTCCCCATCGAATCGTTCATCCAAACCGACGCCGCCATCAACCCCGGCAACTCGGGTGGAGCGCTGGTGAACAAGAGTGGTGAGCTGGTGGGTATCAACTCCGCCATCCTCAGCCGCACCGGGTCTTACACGGGCTATGCCTTTGCTGTGCCGGTAGACATCGCGCGCAAAGTGTTTGATGATCTCGTGAAATATGGCGTGGTGCAGCAAAGCTTTATCGGTGGCCGCGTGATCGAATATAATTTTGAGAACGCCACCAAATATGATCTAAGCACGACGGTCAAAAATTTCAACGGCGTGCTCCTGGAGAGTATCGAAAAAACAGGTCCCGCCATCAAAGCAGGTCTCAAACCTGGCGACATCATCACCCGCATCAACAACACGGACGTGAACACCCAAAGCGCGTTCGAAGAAGAACTCAGCTACCACTACCCCGGCGACAAGATCTCGCTGACCTACATCCGCGACAACAAAACGGCCACCGCGAACGTCACCCTGGTGAACCTCAACGGCACCACAGACACGATCAAGCGTAAAATTTTCACCAACGCCTCCATCGGCGCACAACTGGAAGCCACACAATACGGCGTGAAAGTCTTCAAGATCAAAGACAACAGCATCTTCAAAAAAATCGGCGTCCCCGAAAACTTCACCATCATCGCGATCAACCGCGTGCGCGTGAAAGAGCCGGAGGAGATTGTAGAGTTCTTTGGAAAGTATAAAGGAGAAGGCTACCTCTTCGGAATCAACAGCTCGCGACAGCAGGTGGAGATTTCGTTTGCCGTGCCGTAATTTTTAGCGCGTGTACGCTGCGGACATGTTGTTGGTGGGACACCAACAACGGTGGGAATTTCTTTATCGGTATGGCTGGCAAAGTTAGCGTAAGAGGCATCAACGGACCCGCGATAGCAAGATGAGTACTCTCTTTGTTGTGTCGTAGTTCAGTGTGATTTGCAGACAATACTTGTTGGTGAAGAACACCAACAAGGGCGATCCCCCGCCTTTGTTGGTGTTCTTCACCCACAAAACCCGCTGCCAACAAACA
>CBIHQM010000246.1:0-10175 GCA_966211885.1 uncultured Chryseolinea sp. | reverse complement strand
CACGGGGAACCATTTCGTTTCAGGAAGAGAAAGTGCCCTATGCCGATCCTGCACTTTTCAAGGTGTTTGATTTTCGGTTGATCCGCGGTGACGAGAAGACGGCTTTGCAGGGTCCCCGTAAAATTGTTTTGTCGGAACAGGCGGCTAGAAAATACTTTGGAGACGAAGACCCGTTGGGAAAAACCATAACCTACGCGGGAGAGGAAAATTTTGAAGTGACGGGAATCATGGCGAATGTTCCGGAGAAATCGCACATCCGGTTTGATCTCCTGTTGTCCTACGAAACACTGAAGGAACACTACTCCGATCACTATCAAACTTCCTGGGGCTGGTACGATTTCTATACGTATGTTTTACTAAAACCCGGCACCGACGTAAAAGCGTTGCAAGCGAAATGGGATAGCTATCTTTTATCGGAACGAAAAGCCGATTGGGGTGAGGGGAAACAGGAATTCATTCTAAGGCCGTTAACCGACATCCATCTTTATTCGAATTTACTTTATGAAGCAAATCCCAACGATCAGCGCGATGGCGATTCCATTCAAGCGCTGGAAACCATTGCCTTCTTCATTTTGATCATTGCCGGAATTAATTATATCAACCTCACCACGGCCCGGTCCTTTAGCCGGGCGAACGAGGTGGGTGTCCGGAAGGTTATCGGCGCGCTGCGATCGCAATTGATCATCCAGTTTTTTGTGGAGTCCTTCCTGCTGAATCTGGTAGCGCTGGTCCTGGCAATGGCCTTGGTGGTGTTTTGCTGGCCGGCGTTTTCAAAGCTTTCGGGTTGGCAGATCCCTATGGATTTTCTCAGCCGGACCGATTTCTGGATCCAGGTCTTAGGCGTGGTGGTTGGCGGTGTGATCCTTTCGGGTTTTTATCCCGCTCTTGTGATGTCGTCCTTTAAGCCCATCGCGGTGTTGAAGGGGAAAAGTGTAAAGTCGCCGGGGGGAAATTTGTTGCGGAAAGCATTGGTGGTTTTTCAATTTGCCACCTCGGTATTTTTGATTTGTGGCGCCGTGCTCGTCTACCGGCAATTGGAATATATGAAGTCCAGCAAACTGGGTATCTCCATCGACAACACGATTGTTCTGAAAGGTCCCGGAAACGTCGACTCCCTGTACCAACAACACCTGGAGGTCTTCGGGAACGAAGTCACCCAGATACCCGGAGTAAAGAGTTTCACTTCATCGACCAATATCCCAGGGGTGGAGATCTATTGGACGGGAGGGATCAAACGATTTTCAGAAGGGCCGGCAGACTTTACCATGGTGTCTCATGTGGCGATCGACTATGACTTCATCGCGGCGTTCGGCGTGAAGATCATTGCGGGCAGAAACTTCAACAAAGACTACCCTGGCGATGAAAAGCGGCTTCTGGTGAACAGAAAGTTGACGGAGACATTGCATTTTAAAAATCCGGCCGACGCCATTGGCGAAAAAGTTTCCCAACAGGGAGACACACTGGAGATCGTTGGCGTCGTGGAGGACTATCACCAGATGTCACTAAAAAGTGAATTGTTGCCCATGGCCTTTATGCTGCGGCCGGCGGCCCGGTTTTATGCGATCAAAGTAGAGTCGTCGGACGCGGGACGGATCTTAGCGGCCATCGAAAAGCCCTGGAAAACTTCCTTCCCGGAAACACCCATGGATTATTTCTTCCTCGATCAGTTCTACAACCGGCAATACGACAAAGACAACCGCTTCGGAAAAGTTTTCACCTTGTTCACGGGCCTCGCCATTTTCATTGCATCGCTTGGCCTTCTGGGGCTCGCATCCCATGTCACGACCGCCCGCGCGAAAGAAATCGGGATCCGCAAAGTTCTTGGATCGAGCATTGCGGGTATTGTTGTGCTGTTATTACAAGGATTCATGATTCCGGTGGTAATTGCCTGTCTTCTGGCCTGGCCGTTGAGTTGGTGGGCCACAGAAATCTGGCTCCAATCCTTCCCCTACCGGGTTTCAACAAGTCCCATGATGTTCATTATTTCGGGCGCCTTCATCACAGTGATCGCATTTCTGTGTGTATTCTATCAAACGCTAAAAGCGGCACTCCTCTCGCCCGCCAAAATGTTAAAATATGAATAATCGCCCGCGCCTTTGTTGGTGTTCTTCACCAACAAAGTTAGCCGCCGGTCACACGCTCAATTAGTCCTCATAGGTATCACCCGTACCCAACGCTACTAAAAATACAATCAAAGAAATCCATACCCGATCCATTTTGATTTTAATACGATCCAGCCAAATCACACAAGACAAAGATAGTTCTTGAGGAGAAGACCAGCGGACGAGGTAGAATGTTGTACAGGTCGACCTTATTTTATTTTCATTAAATACCACTCGCCCTTATTGGTGTTCTTCACCAACAAGATCAGCTACGTATCACAATCTAAAGGCAGATTGCTCCCGAGGGAAAACCACGGAAAAGGAAAATTTGTACGGCCGTATTTATTCTTATTAAATAACATCCCTCACACCCGGCACCCTCACCAGCAACGATCCCACCGCAAAACTCAAACTCACAGAAATTCCACCCGTGATCACAAACTTAACCAGCGATGGCAGGTGCACATCTTTCAATAACAGCGAAACCAGCAACAACACCAACGGATGAATGATATAAACGGCATAAGCGCTTCTCGAAAATTCTTTTGTCAGCGTGCCCTGTTCATTCCATTTTTGCCGGGCAATGCCCAGCCATGCCATGATCAACGCTATGCCTAGCAGTTGTTCCCACACGGCATTGGCGAACGACTGCACCGTGAACCCTCCCAGAAAGGCATCGAGCTCGCTATGGGTGACGACTTTCAGCAAGTAGATACACGGGAACCCCACCACGATCAGTAGCAAGGCAATCCTCAACCAAAACTTGCCCTGTGAGTAGGAGACCGACGAGAGCCAGCGATGCCGGTAGGCTTGAATCCCCACGATGAACAGGGCGATGTATTGTGGAAAATGAGCAAACTGAAATCCCACCGGATCGAGCGTCCAGCCGATAGGGAAAACGATGCGCACCGCGAAAGAGACGAGACCCAGGCCCAAAGCAAAAAGAAAGATGGTGAGATTGCCGGGCAGGGATTTTGGTTTGTCCGCTTTGTTCGAGACGGGCGGTGAACTTATCACATATACCAAAGTAAAAAGCAACAACGCAGCCGTAAACCAGAGCACACCGATATTTACCCATTCATCGCGGTCGATAAACACATCATACCAGGTGATCGGCTGATTCATCTTTAACCGCACGAGCATATAGATCATCACAGGAGTGATGACCAGCGAATAGAAAATGATTGGTATCCCCAATCGCTTCAACCGGTCCGGCAAAAAGCGAGAGCGGCCTTTGCGTGCATAGGACGCTGGGATGAAGTACGACGACAACAGGAAAAAGAATCCCATGAAAAATGCCTGGTTCGTCGAGACAAAGACGGTGAGCAATAGCCCCGACACCAGACCGTCCGCAGGTTCGGAATAATACCATCCCCCCGGTCCGCCGTAGGTGATGGCGGTGTGGTGCAGGATCACCAGCACTGTCAAGGCAATGCGGATGTTATCGATATAGGTTTCCCGGGCGTTGGTCATGGATTTTATGGTCATGGACCGCCCAAGATAGGAAAGGTTGCTTTGGGATCAAGGTGGCAGCGACCGCCAGGATCAAGGTTGTTTGTCATTTGTAGGAAAACCCTGCCCATTCCCTCCAAAAAACACTTCGATGGATTTTATTTTCCCGTTGGCAAAATTAAAATACTCAACATTCCGGATGACCTTGTTCTCTTTGGTGATGACATGAACAATCGCAAAGGCTTCGCGATCGTTGCCAGTGATTTTTGGAAACTCAAATCTTTGAATATGTTGCGTCTGCACCCAGCATTTCTCCTTGAATTTCTCCACCGAAATATGGTCATCGGGCGCGGCGCTGGTAAACGTAAATCCATCGGCAAGCTGGGCCGACACTTGGTTCCAGTCCTTATTGGCCCATCCGGCAAAATAATCTTTGATGATCTTCTCGTATGCTTTGTCTGGTTTGCCCGCAGTCTGGGCAACGCCAAGGTGTAGGCCTGCAAAAATGCAGAGCAAGGCTAGGGTGAGGCGTTTCATATTGTCTTTGGTTTTGGTGGATGTAAGAGTCCTTATCCCCTAAAGACAATCACGGTTTTGAATTCCGGACATCCATCCGGTGATTTTTTAATGCTTTAAACGCGATTTATTTTTCTCATAGTCCCATCCCCCATAGCTCTTTGTCCAGCCTTCGGTTTTATGCCGGTACCACAAATGTAACGCCACGGCGGGACCCAGCAGAATGAGAAATGTGATCCACAGCCAGCGGCTGCCCCAAAAGAAGTATAACAACGTCACGATGACAATATATTTCACGATCCTGAACCAGACCGGTTGGGCGTGTTTTGAAAAGGCAACTTCAAGTTCTCGTTTGAGGGCGTGTTTGAGTGGCATTTTCGTTTTGGTTTAATGTGGGAAGCTAGAACCGCGGTGATATAACAGGTGAGCATCCTAAATCAGGCATTCTCCAGGACAGAAAGCGGCGTCAACGTTAACTGAGCAGCACATAAAAATAGAATTAAATTCTACAATGTTCTAGATGTTGACCGTAATAATAACCCGTTGATAACGAATCAGTTTTGGGCCCCGAATCGCTGGCTTCCGGCGGAGGTGCCTACTTCTTCATATCGACATCGTTTGGTCTGTGAAAAGTTTAACGGTGTGGCTATCTGTTGGTCACATGAACAATGCTGGATGTAGGTATCCATTGTAGGATCAGGGCAGCCTTTGCGATATTTACGTTCCAGAAAATTTCACAAGATCGTGAACTAAACCAACGGGGTGACGTTGATAATATCTCAGAGAGCATCGGGGCTGGTTTCGGATGATATAGTTAACATTTTCGTAACCTGCCATAATTTGAATTTCTTGATTTTTTTGTTTTTGGCCCAGGCAGCGGGTTGTAGAATTCTAAGAGACATGGTTGAAGCGACGACGCGTTTTAAAACTTTTCGGTTGAAAGGAATTTCAGTTCCGGAAATACTGGTTTTTGTTTTGTTGGTGGGAAGTTACCTACGCGGATTGTGGATCCCGCTGATGGACAACGATTCGGCGCACCACGCGCTCATTGCCATGCGCATGGTGGAAACCGGGAACTATGCTGAGTTGATCTTCCGCGATGCGGACTACCTGGATAAACCTCACTTTTTATTCTGGAGCATAGCGCTGTTCTTTAAAATATTCGGCGTGTCGGCGTGGGCCTATAAGTTGCCGTCGCTTCTGTTTTCCGTTGCCGGTATTTACGCGACCTATCGGTTGGGGAAAAGCGTATTCAATGCGCAGGCGGGGCAGCTTGCCGCAGTGATCTTAGCATCGTCGTATGCGTTCTTCCTGGCCAACAACGACGTTCGCATGGATGCTATCCTGACGGCGGCCATCATTTTTGCCACGTGGCAGCTGATCGAATGGATACACACGAACCGGCTGGTGAATATGTTTATGGCAGCCACCGGGCTTGCAGTGGGCTTTGCCACAAAAGGAGCTATCGGCCTCGTGATGCCGGCCCTGGCGGGTCTGTTGTATATGTATCAAGTCAATAGCTGGAGTGTGTTGACGAAGATGCGCTGGGCTGGGTTGGTCTCAACGACGGCCGTCTTGTTGCTCCCGGTTTTTTACAGCATGTATCTGCAATTCGACTTGCACCCGGAAAAAGTGATACGGGAGACCACCGGCAATTCGGGCGTGCTCTTTTTGTTGTTTGGACAAAGCGTGGGACGCTACAGTGGCACGGCGTGGGGCACATTGGCGCAAAACGAGCCCTTCTTTTTTGTTCACACCTTCTTGTGGGCATTTCTGCCCTGGAGCCTCGTGGCCCTGCTGGCGTTTACGGATGCCGTGAAGGACCTTTGGAAAAACCGTCGCGCAATAGGGAAGCGAGACGCCGTCAAACCTGCTTCGTTTTTTCTGGTCGCGACTTCTGCGATCATATTTTTATTGATCTCCGGATCACAATTCAAGTTGCCGCACTATCTCAATATCTTATTTCCATTTTTTGCTCTCCTGACCGGTTCATTTCTCGTCACGCATGCTGTGGCGCGCAGGAGACTGATCCGCACGCTACAATACGTCGCCCTCGGGGCCTTGCTGATCGTGACTTGTTTTCTCAATGCCTATGTTTTCCCGGTAGAGGGGACACTGGAAAAAATAAGTATCGTCGTTTTAATGATCATTTTAGCAGTGAGCATCTATCAAAGGGGGGAGCAGATCGCGCTCATTACGCTGCTGGTGACGTCGTTTTGTTATGCATTGCTGAATTTTAATTTCTATCCAAAGGCTCTTGCTCTGCAAGGCGGCAGCCATCTTGCCCGCATTGTGATGGAACAAAACATTTCCGTCGATAAAGTGTTTTACCTGCAGGGTTATGGCCAGGCCAATAGTCTCGATTTTGCCTTAGGCAAGATCATCCCTGCCAAGTCGATTGATCGATTCGACCAACCGGCCTATATCGTTACGGATGAGAGCGGAAAGAATGCCTTGCAAGATGCGGGCCTGCGATTCGCGGAAATAAAAGTGGTGCAGGATTTTAGGGTGTCGGTGTTGAGTAAAGACTGGATAATACCAAAAAACAGAAACGCTTTTCAGGATAAATTATACCTGCTTTTTCTGCAGCGTTAATTCATTTAAAGAGCCGCTCCATGTTTTTGAATATCAAAAAAAATGACGCGGTCGAAAAAATTCTTATCCGGAAAAACCCTGAAATCAACCTGAATTCAACGACTATCCTAACTCAATATTAAGTTTATGTTAAGTCAGTTAACATTTAATTAATATAAAATATCTTTGTATAAGCATAAAAAACCCAACCCATGGATAAAACAAAAAAAGCCGAAATAAAGGAATCTGTAAATAAGGCTTTATCACAGGTGCTGGAGCATCTGAAGATCTCCCAACCTTCCAAAAAAACAACGAAGGCCATCACGAAGGCCTCCAAGGTGCTGAAGAAAGAGCTGAAGGACATCCTGAAAAAGAATGACCGGAAGGCTACCAAGCTCGCGAAAGCACCGAAGGTGAAAAAAGAAAAAGGGCTGACCAAAGTCATGAAGCACGCGGTGTGAAATTTCTGGAAAAACCTTTTTTCGAAACGTCATTAACCTGAACGGCGAAACTTTCCTTAACGGGTGAAGGCTGCAACAAGGCCTTCACCCGGAGGGGAAGTAGCTCATCCCCATCACCCTTCCTCATTTTTTTTCTGTCACCGGACACCTGACCGCGATGTCCACTCCTGGCACTAAGCGGGCAATTTCAATTTGCCCGGTGATCCGTTAACTAATTCCCTGAATAATTTCCTAAATTCAATGCACGACGCTGGCCTTCACGTGCATCAGAAACCTGTTGGTATACTTGTGATTTCTTGTCGATGCATTTTGGTGCTATGTGTTGTTGACATTCCTAGCCTCGCGATTGGAAACACTCCCCGTATTTTTCATCGGGCTGTCTCACCATCGTTTTGAGTGTCTCTAACTAAGACCCTTAAATAAACGCACGATATGTTTAGAAATTACCTGAAAGTTGCCTGGAGAAATATCCTTCGCGACAAAGTGTATTCCGGTATCAACATCGGCGGCCTGGCGATCGGCATGGTCGTGGCCGGCCTCATCGGTCTTTGGATCTATGATGAATTGACGATGAACCGGCAGCATGCGAACTATGATCGTCTCGCGCAAGTCATGCAGCATGCTTCCATGGACGGAACGATCGTTACGTTCTCCTCCCTGCCGATGCCAACCTCCGCCGCGATCCGCGATGCCTACGGAGAGGATTTTGAGCGTGTGGCTTCCACGTGGGTTGGCGAGCGCACCGTTGCCTATAAAGAAAAAGTGCTGCTCCAAACCGGATGCTTTGCCGAAGCTCCGTTTCCCGGCATGATCACGCTCGACATGCTCCGTGGCACCACCACTGGTCTAAGCGATCCCTCAGCAATTTTTCTCAGCGAGTCGCTGGCCACTTCGCTTTTTGGCGCGGCCGACCCGATCGGGCAAACCGTGCAACTCGACTACGCCAATGCACAACAGGTGAAGGGAATCTACAAAGACCTGCCGGCCAACTCAAGCTTCAGCGGACTGGCTTTTATCGCGCCCATAAAATTGTTATTTGCCAACGGGCAAAACACCGACAACTGGTATAGCAGCTCCTTTCACATTTTTGCACAACTCACGGCAAAAGGCGACTTCAAGAAGTCGTCAGAAAAAATAAAGAACATTCTCTATGCGCATACCAACGACGCCACGAAGCCGGTTCTTTTTCTCAACCCGATGAGCCGGTGGCATTTGTATGAATTCAGAAATGGCATAAGCGTCAACGGTCGCATGAAATTTGTCTGGCTCTTTGGTATCATCGGGGGCTTTGTGCTTCTGCTGGCCTGTATCAACTTCATGAACCTGAGCACAGCCCGCTCCGAGAAGCGTGCAAAAGAAGTCGGCATCCGGAAAGCGATCGGCTCTTTAAAGCAACAACTCGTGGGTCAATTTTTATGCGAATCGTTCCTGGTCGTCAGCATCGCTGCTGTTGTTGCCATGTTTTTTGCAACCCTTTCTTTGCCGGTCTTCAATGAATTCTCCGGAAAAAAAATGAATATCCCCTGGACACAACCTGAACTCGGGATGGTGGTCGCGGGATTTATTTTTGTCATCGGCCTGTTGGCCGGAAGCTACCCGGCATTTTATCTCTCTTCATTCCGGCCCATCCGTGCGTTGAAGGGAAGTTTGAAAGCAGGTCATTTTGCTTCCGTTCCCCGCCAGGTGATGGTGGTCGTTCAATTCACGGTGTCTGTGGTGCTGGTCATCGGCACGCTCGTGGTCTATGATCAAATACAATTCGCCAAGAACCGGCCGGTTGGCTATAGTCGCGAGGGACTAGTAACCCTCAACCAACTCACGAGCGAGATCCGCCAACACTATGAAGCTTTCCGCGGGGAATTGCTGGCAACAAACGCCGTGACGGGCGTCGCGATGGCCTCGACACCCACAACCGGTATCAACTCCTCGGCCGACAACCTGGATTGGGCTGGTAAAGATCCAAACACCCAATCCCTCTTCGGAACCATTGGCATCGACCAGGACTATGGTGACGTGGTGGATTGGAAAGTGATTGCCGGCCGGAATTTCACCCGCGAACTGTCGTCGGACTCGCAAGCCTTTATCTTCAATGAGGCGGCTATTCTGCAGATGGGATTGAAAGAACCCGTCGGTGAAACGATCAAATGGCACGGGAAAGAGTGGCATGTCATCGGCGTGGTGGACGACATGGTGATGACCTCGCCTTTTGGTACGGCCATGCCCACGGTCTTCATGATCGATAGCCGCCAAAGGCCATACAACGTGCTGAACTTAAGGCTGGATCCCCATGCGACGACCGGCGATGCCATGGCAAAAATTGAAGCCGTCTTCAAAAAATATTCACCGGCGGCACCATTCGACTACCGGTTTGCCGACCAGGAGTACGGACTGAAGTTTGCGGCAGAAGAGCGGATTGGAAAACTGGCATCTGTCTTCGCAGCGCTTGCGATCACCATCAGTTGTCTGGGCTTGTTTGGGCTGGCTTCGTTTATCACCGAGCGGCGCACCAAGGAGATCGGTATCCGCAAAGTGCTGGGCGCCACCGTGGGGCAACTTTGGCAAATGCTCTCCCGGGATTTTATGGTGCTCGTGATCATTTCCTGCTTCATCGCCGTGCCCGTTGCCTGGAGGCTTATGGATCAATGGCTTCAGGCCTATGACTACAAGACCGTGATTTCGTGGCAGGTCTTTCTCGTTGCCATTGCCACGGCGGTTGGGGTGACGTTGGTAACCATCAGCTACCAGGTTGTAAAGGCAGCCCTTGCCGACCCGGTGAATAGCCTTCGTTCGGAGTGAGGGTGTCGATGAATTCATTTTAAACCGCAGAGCCAATCTTTGCATCTTCTTTCTGTGCCCGCTGAAGCTTTAGCGAAAGCGGGGCGGTTTAAAATGACTTGTCAGGGAGCGCCCCCGATCGAAGCAGCGTGCCGGCTAGGGGTTAATACGGACCGAATGTAAGATTCATCCGGAGATTCCATTTTATGGATGAGCGGAAGCTGAATATATTTGTGAATTCATACACCCCCGTTTCCATGAATTCTGTTGTAAGCGCTTATCCCGCACCTCCCTT
>CBIHQM010000245.1:0-10175 GCA_966211885.1 uncultured Chryseolinea sp. | reverse complement strand
CGTCATTTCTTTCGCGGCCGCTTTGTTTTTTTTGCTTGTAGTTCGGTGAGATAACTTTCCAGGGCATCCAGTCTCGTATTCCAGAATTTCCGGTACTGCTCTACCCAATCCGACACCTCGTTCAATTTTTCCAGGCGCGCCTCACAGAAGCGTTCGCGTCCCTGCTGACGGATCACCACCAGCCCGCACTCCGTAAGGATCTTGATGTGCTTTGAAATCGCCGGGCGGCTCACGTCAAAATTTTCGGCCACCGCATCGATGTTCAAATGCTTGTGGGCGATCATGTTGATGATCTGCCGCCGCGTGGGGTCCGCAATGGCCTGAAATACGTCTCTGCGCATGATTTTTTTATTTGTAACCGATCGGTTACAAACATAATGAAACCTTTCGGTTACGCAAATATTTTCATGGATTTTTTGGTGGCAGGTCTAAAAAAGAAAGTCCCGCTTTCGCAGGACAGGGGGATTCATACTTTCAATTTAAAATCTAACACAACAATATTATAGGGAATACCCCGTGCTGCGTGCGCATATCCGGGGTATTCCATTTTTATTTACTCTCCCATTTCGTGGTACGTCGCCCGTTCGATCGTGATCTTTAGGCGCTCCAGCATGGCGGGCATATTAAACCCGATGCGCTTGTACTCCTCCTGCACCGCGACTTTCGCCTTGGCGATGGCGTCCTCACTTTCCCAAATGGCGACCGTGACCACGACCAGGTTTCCGTGCTCGTCGTTGCGTTCATAGGCCGCGTCGCTGATAAACCCGGGTTGCTTTTTCAGGAAGGTGCGGTTATAGGTCATGCGTTGAAAGAATTCTGCTTTTGCATTTTCAGGAATTACGAATTTGTCGATGAAGATCTGTTTCATAGTTTTTGTTTTTGAAGCCTTAGTGGCAGTGGATGAAGGTTGTTGCGCGAAAACGGGAAGGCAGGTGAACAAGGCCATCGCGATCGCGGCGATTCGAATCGTTTTCATTTTTTTATTGTAAAATTATTCCTGGCGCGAAGCGAGAAATTGTAAAAAATCATTGATTTGAAAAGGGCCTACAGGGTGGATAAAAAAACAGGCCTTCTTTCGAAGGCCTGTTGATCAAGCATCACATTTCCTTTGCCAGGATCTTCCCGGCGATGTTGCCCGGCACCGGTTGATACCGGCTCAGCGTCAGGGAAGCGGATGCCCTTCCGGAGGAAAGCGTTCGCAACGCTGTGACGTAGCCGAACAGGTCCGACAGCGGAACTTCCGCATCGATCCATTGAACACTTGCCTTGGCATGGATTCCACGGATGATCGCCCGTCGCCGGTTCAGGTCGCCCGTTACCGCGCCGGTATAGGCTTCCGGTGTCAGCACGTCTACGCGCATGAGCGGCTCAAGCAGTTGGGGAGACGCTTTTCTGGCGGCTTCCCGGAAGCCCAACAACGCAGCCATTTCAAAGTCCTGCGCGTGCGAGTCCTTCTGGTGGATTGCGCCGTCGAACAGTCGCACCTTCATGGCCTCGACCGGGTAGCCGGCCAACACGCCATTGCGCATGCCCTCTTCGAAACCTTTCTTCACCGAAGAAATAAATTCGCGTGGAATGGCCCCACCTTTCACATCGTTCACAAACTCCAACCCCGACGCACCCTCTGCGGTAGGGATCAATTCAAAATGGATTTCGGCAAAGTTGCCACTGCCGCCATTTTGTTTCTTGAACACTTCGCGGTGCACAACGGGTTGTGTCAGCATTTCGCGATAGGCAATGCGCGGTTCACCTTTGTTTACCATCACATCATAGCGCGACGCCAGCTTCTCCAGCACAACTTCCAAGTGAAGCTCGCCCATACCCTTCAACACGGTTTGTCCAGATTGCGGATCGACCTCGACGCTCAACGTTGGATCTTCTTCCACCACCTTCGACAACGCTTCACCCAGTTTACCCGAATCGGCCGTCGACTTTGCTTCAATGGCAAAGCCAATCACCGGCGAGGGGAAATCCATGCGCTCCAGTTGCATGGGATGTAACGGATCAGACAACGTATCGCCTGTACGGGCATCCTTCAACCCCACCAATGCGCCGATGTCGCCGGCCTGAAGGGTTTCAACGGGTTCAAACCTGTCGGAAAGAACTCTCAGCAAACGACTCATGCGCATCTTTTTGCCCGTGCGGCTGTTGAGAACTTGTTGTCCGCTTTCCAAATGACCGGAATACACCCGCACCAACACGAGTTTTCCTACATAGTCGTCGGCAATGACCTTGAACACAAGGGCTGCCAAGGGTGCGTCCAGACCCGTGTTCCGTTCCATGGCAAGACCATTTTCAGGATCCGTTCCGGTTATCGTGGCAACATCAGCGGGAGCAGGAAGATAGTCCACGATAGCGTCCAGCAAAGGTTGCACACCCTTGTTTCGGAAGGCTGCACCACACAACACCGGCGTCATCTGCAACGACAATGTAGCGTTTCGCAAAGCCGTCCTGATCTCGTCTTCGCTCACCGGCAATGAAGCCGTGAACTTTGAGAAGATCGTCTCATCCACCAGGGCTAATTGCTCCAGCATATTTTGCCTCCAATGGCCAGCCAAATCCAGCATCGCCGCGGGAATGTTGGTCACCTCAAAGGATTTTCCATCGGCGTTGTTCCATTGCAAGGCTCTCCAACCGATGAGATCGATCACACCGCAAAAAGAATCCTCCGCGCCGAGCGGCAGTTGTACCGGTACAGCCACCGCGTGAAACTTCTCACGGATCTCGTTTACGACCCGGATGAAGTCGGCACCTTGCCGGTCCATCTTGTTCACCATGACAATGCGCGGCACGCTATACTTGTCGGCTTGGTGCCACACGGTTTCCGATTGGGGTTGCACACCGGACCGGGCGCAGAACACGGCCACGGCGCCGTCGAGTACGCGCAGCGAGCGTTCTACTTCCGCCGTGAAGTCAACGTGGCCGGGCGTATCGATCAGGTTGACCTGGTACGACGTGTTGTTCCTTTCCCAAAAGGTGGTGATTGCCGCCGAAGAAATAGTGATGCCGCGTTTTGCTTCCTGTGGATCGGTGTCCATCGTCGTGTTTCCGTCATCGACGCTTCCCATTTTGTGGATCATGCCGGTATAATAAAGCATGCGTTCGGTGACCGTGGTCTTGCCCGCATCGACGTGGGCCATGATACCTATATTTCGTATTTGTCTGTTCGTTTTCATTTTGTAGTACAGTAAAGAATAATTAATGTGTTGATTTTACATCATAAAAAAAAGCCTCCCATCAGAGATGAGAGGCTTCGTATGCACATGGCGCGGCCGTTACCTATGTCTCTGACAGGGTGATATTTCGATGATTAATAATTTCAATGACAGCGTCATAAGCTTTTTGATGATGTGTGTTTAAGAAAAAATATAGCGGGGAGACAATAAAAAAGCCCCTCCGGATGGGAGAGGCTCTTTTTATATATAGGTATAACCCATATCACTATCCTCTTTCATCCGGAAACATGCTGGCCTCCCCGTCTACTATAAAGACGATGTGGCTGCTGGCAAGAACGGCTTTGATAAAAGCCTTGCCTACAGTTTCGTTTTGATATGTGCGATTCGTGATCATGGTGTTAAGTATTCAACTTTAACGGCGGCAAAGGTAATAAGATGCGTGTAAGCTGCAAAATTGGAATTTAAAATTTCGGAATGACCCAACCCGCGGGGTGATACAAAGCATGAGCCGGTGGGAAAAATACTTTGAGCTGGTGGCAAAACAATAATAATCCGTGGCGGCCGACTTTTGAAGTATCAAATCGGATAGTCATGAAAGAATATATCCTTCAATATTATACAAGTGAAAAACAGGGGGCTATCTGGGGTATCGTCCTGGGCGTTGTCTTTATTGCTGCTGCAGTATGGTTATGGCACGCTGCCGGTAGCGCGAGTTTGCAAAGGGGCCTGGGGCATGCACTGTTGGCCACGGGTGCGCTCATCGTGGTGGCTACCATCGTCACTGCGGTCCATAACAACCGCAGGATCAGCCAAACAAAAGAAATGCCCGTCGTGAGCAACACCGACCTGCGGCGGTCCGAAGTGAGCCGCATGGAAAAAGTAATGGCCACGGCCTACATCGGGGGATTGGTGATATTCTCGATGGCGGCCGTCACGGGTGTAGCTTTACTCACATTGGTACAAAAGCAATCCCTGAAGGGGGTAGGGCTTGGACTGTTCTTGTTTGGCCTCATCGGTATAGGCGCAGAACTGTTTTCGATGAAGCGCAACCGCCAATACCTCGAAGAAATAAGACAACTCAAGTTTTAGAAAATAAAAAGATCATGAAGAAAGTAGTCATCATCACGGGTGCGTCTGCCGGAATGGGCAAAGAGACCGCCAAATTTTTAACACAACACGGCTACACGGTATACGGCGCGGCCCGACGTGTAGACAAAATGAGCGACCTCCAGACCTACGGCGTGAAGCTGCTCGCCATGGATGTGACCGACGATGCCTCGATGTCCAATGGCGTGCGCCAAGTCATCGCCGGCGAAGGACGCATCGATGTGTTGATCAACAATGCGGGCTTTGGGTCCTATGGCGCCGTGGAGGATGTGTCGATAAAGGACGCGCGGTATCAACTCGATGTGAACTTGTTTGGCGCGGCACGCCTCATCCAGCTGGTGTTGCCCCAAATGCGCGAGCAGCAGAGCGGCAAGATCGTGAACATTTCTTCCATCGGCGGCAAGATCGCCACACCGCTGGGAGGGTGGTATCATGCCAGCAAGTTTGCCCTCGAAGGACTTAGTGACACCTTGCGCAACGAGGTGAAGCCGTTCGGCATCGATGTGATCCTCATCGAACCCGGTGGTGTGAAATCGGAATGGGGCCGGATTGCGTTCGACAGTCTTGTGAAAGTTTCAGGACACACGGCCTACAAGCCACTCGCCGATAAATTTGCCGATGCCTTCAAAGCCACGGAAGAGAAAAATCCCGAGCCGATCGTCATTGCCGAACTGATCCGCAAGGCCATTGAAGCGAAACGGCCCAAGGCGCGTTATGTGGGTGGCTACCTGGCCAAGCCGGCGGTCATTGCGCGGAAACTGCTGTCCGATCGCATGATGGATAAAATGATCATGAGTCAAATTAAGTAACTTGGCGGAGGTCTATGATACATCGGCTCCAGCAAAACATTCTCTATTCGTGTGTCGAGCACAAAAAAAGAAGCAACGAGCAGTTGGTGGTCGAGCATGCGCTGGGCTACGTGGTGACGGGTGAATCGCACTTCTATACCAATCAAGGCATGCAGATTTTCGGAGAGGGCACTATCGGTCTCATCCGCAAAAATCAGCTCACCAAAACCGTTAAGGCACCGGGTGCCGACGGTGCGCCGTTCAAGTCGATTAACATTTTTTTGGATCAGCACGCGCTCAAACGCTACAGCGCCGAACACAATCTTCGTGCCCCCGGCCGCTACACCGGAGAAACGATGATCAACTTGTCGCACGACCCGTTCCTGAAAAGTTATTTCGATTCCTTGTTGCCCTACTTCGACCAGCCCGACCAACTCTCGCCTGCATTGGCCGAGTTGAAAACCAAGGAAGCGATCGAACTCCTGCTGCGACGGGACCCGAAACTGAAGAATTTTTTATTCGATTTCACCGAGCCTTTCAAAATAGACCTGGAGGCGTTCATGAACCAGAATTTCACCTATCATGTTTCGCTAAACCAATTCGCCACGCTCACCGGCCGGAGTTTGGCCACCTTCAAGCGCGACTTTCAAAAGATATTTGGTTCCTCTCCCGAAAAGTGGCTGCTGAAAAAAAGATTGGAACAAGCTCATTTTCTGATCGCTCAAAAAAATCAGCGACCGACGGATGTTTATCATGAAGTGGGTTTTGAAAATATATCACATTTCTCTACTGCGTTTAAGAATTTGTATGGTTATAGTCCGTCGAGCTTGTTATAAGCGTTTGTCGCAATCGGCCCACTAAAAAGTCGCTTTTTGCCAACCCCGGGGCAGTTTTTGTGCGTTATGTTTGTATCATTAAACGCAACCAACAAAACATAACCATGGAAACTGCAACAAACACCCAGATCACTGTTGAAGCATTAGTAAAAGTCCCCGTTGAAAAAGTGTGGGAGCATTGGTTCGAACCGAAACACATCACAAAATGGTGCGCTGCTTCTGACGACTGGCACGCACCCAAAGCCGAAAATGATCTGCGCACCGGCGGTAAATTCTTAACCACCATGGCCGCCAAAGACGGCAGCTTCAGTTTCGATTTCGAAGGCACCTACACTAACGTAGTTCCCCATAAAGTAGTAGAGTATACCATTGCCGATGGCCGCAAAGTGAAAATAATCTTTGGATCGAGAGGTGCCGAAACGCTGATTACCGAAACCTTCGAACCCGAAAGTGTCAACCCCATCGAGATGCAACGTGGCGGCTGGCAGGCCATTCTCGACAACTTTAAAAAATATTCCGAAGCCAACGCCTAAAAATGCCTCCTTCGAAGATGAACCTGCGGGTTTGTAAACAAGGTCACACCTACTACAAAAGCAGCGAGTGCCCAACCTGTCCGGTTTGCGAACAAGAACGCAAACCGGACAGTGGCTTTCTTGCCTTGCTCGGTGCCCCGGCGCGTCGTGCCCTTGAAAACGCGGGGATAAGCACACTCAAACAACTTTCGTCGCAAAGCGAGCGGGAGATACTGATGCTGCATGGCATGGGTCCCAGCAGTCTGCCCAAGTTGCGCACAGCGCTCGCGACCGAAGGACTGTCGTTTCGCAAGGACGTTAAGCACTGAACAAAAAAAAGAGGCGACTCCGATGAGCAGCCTCTTCACGATTAGCGTTCGGTCCGACAAATCAACTTTGCTTCACAGCCGTTTTCCGGGGATTATACGAAATACGTTTTTCCACCCTGCCATTCTTTTGTTGAATGGTGAGCGAACCGTTCACGGAACGCGCTTCACGACGTGCCTGGCGCACGGCATCTTTTTTGGTGTGGAACACCTTCTCCACCTTTCCTTCACCTTCCACTTTGATGGCCCATTCTTTTTCGTGGGGCACCACGTAGCGGTCTTCACCGTGTTGCTTCACGTCGGTGATCTTTGACGCTTCGGGGCGCTCGGTCTCCTGGTCGCGATTGGCAGCCCAGTCTTTCGCGCGGCTAATGGCCGTGGCGATGGCGATGCCGTCGTCCATGTGTTTCTCCTCCAGCAGGGCGTTGGCGATGTCGATCGCTTTGTCGCGCACGGCTTCCGGGAGGTTCTTCATCGAATCGGGATAATCTGATTTTGTCCAAGGCATAATTTTAAAAGTTTTGATTTTACATTATTGTCGTTTATACAAACCAATCAATTCGCCCGTGCCAATCACGTGGCCGTCCATGGCTTTTAGCAGCGTATGCTTGTCCACGCCGCCGGGCAGATCGAGGATGGTGTCGAGGGCAAATAGCCTGAAGTGATAGTGGTGCGCACCCTGCGGCGGACAGGGCCCGGTGTAGCCGATTTGTTGTTTGCTGTTCAATCCTTCTTCGCCGGGGACGCTGTTCTCTTCGATCGTGTTCGTGGGCGCAATGTTCCACAACAGCCAGTGATCGAACGTACCGTGGGGTGCATCGGGGTCTTCGACGATGAGCGCCAGGGCTTGTACATTCTCGGGTATGTCGCCGAGTGTCAGTGGCGGATTGATCCCAGCGCCATCGCATGTGTATTTTGCGGGTATGTATCCATTATGAGTGAAAGCGGCGCTGTGAATGTTGAGCGTTGTCGTGTTGATGTGAAATAAAGTGAAGGGACTCATGACTGCAGGGTTTAAGGTGAACAGGGGTGTTTTTTTTAATGACCATCATCGCAATGTCATCCTCCGCTGAAGCTTTGGACAGCAACGCCATGACCGATCTTTTCAAATTCACTGTTGTAAACCAAAAATCCGTGCCAGGACGATAATGCCAACTGGCTCGCCGCATGACAATGGTTGACCGTTTTTCAAGTGGGTAAGAAATCCACACTTGCCCAGGGATGGCTACATTCGTTATTTCAAATATTTCACCGCCTTCTGAAAGTTCATAATGTTGGATGTGATCCCCACACTCAATTGAGTGAGCTCGCCGTTCATGTAGTAAATATTGTAGTAATCCTGGCCGCGGTAAAATCGCAGGAAGAAGGCGATCTCGTCAAACCACGACGGGTAATATTTATAGGTTATATCGACGATAAGCCGCTGGGAAGCCTGAAGCGGGCTGGCGCCATTCATTTCTCCCATGATCCACCCAACTTTTAGTTCAACACTCGATTGTTGCAGCCACCGGTTCACGGCGTCATCTTTTCGCTTGTGCATGGGACCGAGAAAGCCGGCCTTGGCATAGAGCCGGTAGAATCCGTAACTGCTGTTCATTTCTTCGATCGACCATTTCGGTGGATGGATTTCTGCCCACAATTTTATTTCGCGAATGGAGAAATTTTTCTTGCCCAACTTTTCCAGGTGATACGACGACACTCCGAACTCTAAAAAATTTGTGGCAAAGTTCCCATCCTCCAGGTTTGGCGAGTGCGTGGAGTCGGAACTATAGAACGCGCCATCCTGCCCGTTGGAGTGATGGGCCACGGCCGCATACCACAAAGCGTTGGTATAGAGGATTTTTTTTAGAAAACTGGTCTGCCAGAATTTGATGTCGTGATAATAGGTGATGTACACCTTGTAGCTCGGGTTTCGGATGGGCAGTGACTTCTTGTCGAGCATGCGAATTTGAACCTGGGGGTTTAGCATAAGGGCCCAACTGCGTTTTTGACCCGTAAAGAAATAGCTGGGTGAAAGCCGTGCTTCAAAGATGAGGGGTTCAAGGTTGCCAATGCCACTGCCAAAGGTGACGTAGCTCTGCTCGCGGTTGGCATTCACCAGGGTGAGAAACTTTTGATGTTCAACTGAATTTTCAAGGGTGTCCCGCTCTTGAGCTAGCAAACGGCCGCTACAAAGAATGACAACCACAAAGAATATAGATCTGACCTGCATGGGGATTGACGGGAGTTTTCTTTTAACCCGGCATCGCCCGGTTTGTTTTTTGTATTTTTTTTGTTTGACCCGAAAGGGTCAGTGCACAGGCGCCTTTTTAGTACCCGTCTCTACCACTTCCTCTTTGTATTTCTCCCCTAATTTCGCCGGGCGGATAGGGTGACCGGTAGCATTGGCGTACTCATAGGTGAACGAAGCCCCGAAATACAAAATGAATGAACAATAGAAGATGAACAGCAATATCGTGGCAATGGAGCTGGACGGTCCGAAGAGCTCACCCAATTTTCCTTCTACCAGGATTTTGGTAATGCCATAACGTCCTAAAACAAAGAGGACACCCGTGCACAGTCCTCCCGCCAGTGCTACCCGCCAGCCCACGTGCGCTTCGGGCATGAAGCGGTACACGCAAGTAAGCCACGTGGAGATGATCAGGATCGATAGCAAAATATTTAAAATGGAAAACCAGACGCGCAGCGCAACGCCGCTGAACACCTCCCGAATGGCCACGAGCCCGTAGTCTATCCCTACCGTGATCAGGAACAACGCACCGATGAGAAGTATCAAACCAATTTCGATCAGTCGCTCCTTCACATGATACTGAAGCTTTTGATGCGGTTTCTTCCGGATGTTCCACAACTGGTGGATCGATTGCCGGATGGCGCTCAGCCAGGTGGTGGCCACGAAATAGAAGAACACCGCTAAAGCCACCGTTACCCAAACACTGGTTTCCAGCGATAAGAAATTCTCCACGATGCGCTCAATACTATGCGTGGCCCTTTTGCCAAAGGCAGTGGTCAGCTTAGCAAACAATTTTGGAAAGATGATTTCTTCGTTGAAGAAAAGGCTTAGCAAATGGCCAAGATTGATCAGGATGGGCGCAAGCGCAAACGTGGTGAAGAAGGCCGTGGCAGCCGACAATAACAAAGGGTTGGAGCTGCCAATAAGTCGAAACGACTTTTTAAGGATGGTAAAACGCTGGCGGGCCTGCTGTGTCATACGATCGTCGCATCACATGCCATTGACCTTGTTCGGCAAGGGGCTGGTGATTTGTCGCGTGATAACAACAACGGCTGCAGGGCTTTGTTCAAGAGGACATTGGAAATACAAAAGCGCATGTTTTTCCGGAGTGACCTGATTTTTGATCGTTTTCAGGTCCATGCACTCAGGGATTTTGTGGCGATTGAACGGAAATTAACCGGCGCCCGATAGGAAAAGTGT
>CBIHQM010000244.1:0-10223 GCA_966211885.1 uncultured Chryseolinea sp. | reverse complement strand
TCGATCACGCGGTTGCAACGGTTCACGCCAAAGTAGTAGTGCTGAAAGGGAACGGGCAGGCCCGGGTTGCCGGCGTTGTATTGGAAGTTCAGCAACGGCTCGATCCACGGTTGATCGCCGGGACCTTCGCCGCCTTTGTAAGCGTCGTGGCCAAGGATGTCGCCCAGCCAGAAGGGAAAATAATTGGTATCATCCCAACCCAGGATGTCGTAGCATCCGGTGAGCGCCAGGTTGGCCTGGTTTTCGGTCGTGAAGAAACTTTGTTCCGAAACGCTGGGTGCGTTGATGTCGAGGAAGCTGTCCGAGCATGACGTCACCGTGATGCAGGCAGCATAGGCGAGAAATATTCTGAATATCTTTTTCATGGTTCTCATGTTCATCGGTTAGAAGGTCAGGTTTAAGCCGCCGGTAAAGATGCGCGGTTGCGGATACGTGGCCCGGTCGATGCCCAGGTCGAGCGATCCGTAGTAGCCCGTTCCGATCTCAGGATCGAAGCCGGTGTAGTTGGTCACCGTAAATAAATTGGTGGCCCCCACATAAAAGCGCAGCGTCTGGATCTTCATCTTCTCCAGCAAAGCCTTCGGCAAAGTGTAGCCCAGCTGCACGTTCTTCACGCGCATGTACGATCCCTTTTCCACATAGCGGTCGGAGAACCAGTTATTGTTGGCATCGGCAGCGTTCAAACGGGGGAAATGCGCGTCGTTGGTGGAGCCTTCGCTCGTCCAACGATTCAGCATGCGCGTGCTCAGGTTGTAAGCAGCATCGGGACGTTCGGTGTAAACTTTTGTTCCGTTGAACACGTCGTTACCATACACACCCTGGATGAAAATGCTAAGGTCGAACGCACCGTAGTTGAGTTGCGCGTTGAAGCCGTAGGTGAATTTCGGCAAGGGATTGCCAATGGTCCCGAAGAAGAGTTGTCCATCTGCACCCTTCGCATAACGAATGTCGCCGGGGGCGGCATCGGGTTGAAGCAGGTTGCCGTCGTTGTCTACGTGGGCCAATACTTCCGCTTCATTCTGAAAGAGTCCGTCAGTCTTATAGCCTTGGAACTGCGCTACAGGACTTCCCACTTTGGTGACCGACACATTGCCCTGGTTGCGCAAAGGAGCATCTTCGATCTGATCCAGGCCGCCGAGGTTCACCACCTTGTTGCGGAACATCGAGAAGTTGCCACCTACTTTGTAACTGAACTTGCCGATGGCGTTGCTGGTGTAGTTCAGGTCCAACTCAAAACCTTTGTTCTCCATAACCCCCACGTTCTGATACGGGAAGTCCTGGATACCGGTATGGCTGGGCGGCGGAATGGCCACGAGCATATCTTTCGTACGCTTGATGTAGTACTCGGCCGTGAACGTCAGGTTGTCGTTAAACAACGCGCCGTCGATACCGATGTTGGTCGTGTTGGTCGTCTCCCAATGCAGGTCTGGGTTGGCCACGTTGGGGAACGTGATCCCGTTGGTGATCGTGTTGTTGAAAGGGTACGATTGTCCCAGTTTGCCCGGGTTCAAATAACCAAACGCGGGAATCTTCTCGTTGCCAATGCTACCCCATCCGGCGCGCAACTTCAGGCTACTGAGGAAAGCGATGTTGGTCATGAAATTTTCTTTACCGATCTGCCAACCGGCCGAGAACGAGGGAAACACGCCATAACGTTTGTTCACAAAGTTGGACGACCCATCGCGGCGGATGTTCGCCGTGAACAAATACTTGTCGGCGAAACTATAATTGATCCGGCCGAACAAGGACGCGATGCGCTTCATATCGGTGGGCTTGCCGGTGGACGTGGCATAGATGTTCAGGGCATTGTCGATGTAACGGAACTGGCCGTTGTCGTCGATGAGGTTGGTGACGCGGGTATCGAAATATTCCACGTGCGTGTTATAAGCCTCCGTACCGGCCAGTACAGAAAGATCGTGCTGCCCAAACGATTTGTTGTAGGTAAAATAGTTGGACCAGGTCCATGTGGTGCCATTGGTGGAAGAGTTCTGTAGCGTGCTGATCTCGTTCCGCTGCGAAGTGGAAACCGTATAGACGGGCACAAAATTCTGATCCTTGCCAAACAGATACGTGACGCCCAGGTTAGAGCGGAATTGCAGCGACTTGGAAAAATTAACTTCCCCAAACACGTTGCCCACGACGTTGAATTGCTTGGCATAGGCATTCGTGTAATTGATCGCCGCGACGGGATTGCTGGTGTCCATGTATTTCGTGGCTGCAAAAGTGCCGTCCGGATTGTGCACCTTGGTGACGGGGTCGATGTTGCTGGCTTCGATCAATGCGGACGACCACTCGTCGTCTTCGTTCACTTTGCGTTGTGTCGACGATTCCAATGTCAGGTTTTCGCCCACGGTGAACCAGGGTTTCGCTTTCACGGACGTGTTGAGGCGCACCGACGTACGCTCAAAATCCGTCTTGTTCACTATACCTTCCTGTTTATAATTGTTGGCGCTGATAAAATACGTGACCTTCTCGGTGCCGCCGGATATGGATAGGTTGTTATTGCGGGTAACGGCCGTACGGGTCACCTCGTCGATCCAGTCCGTTCCTTTTCCGAGCGTCTGGTAGTTTGCCAGCTCGGGGTAGATGATGGGGTTGCCGGCATTGGTCTGCGCTTCGGTGTTGAGCATGCCCCACTGCGAGGCATTGAGCAACCCAGGCTTGCGCCACATTTTTGAGAAGCCGATATACGAATCGAATGCAATGACCGTGTTATCGCTTTTCTTTCCGCTGCGGGTGGTGATGAGGATCACGCCGTTTGCACCGCGTGAACCATAGATGGCCGTGGCCGATGCATCCTTCAACACTTCCATGGACGCGATGTCGGAGGCGTTGAGGAAGCTGATGTTATCCACCGGGTAGCCGTCTACCACAAAGAGCGGCGACGAGTTGTTGATCGTGCCCACACCGCGCACCCGGATTTGCACGGGTGTTCCCGGCGAACCGGAATTTGATGTCACTGTCACGCCGGAGGCCCGGCCTTGCAAGGCCTGGTCCACGGTGGCGATGGGCATCTTCTTGATGTCGTCTGCTTTCACGCTGGAGACTGCACCGGTGAGGTCGCTCTTGCGTTGGGTACCATAGCCCACGACGACCACCTCTTGCAACGCGTGCAGGTCGGGGGCCATGTTGACGTTGATCAGGGCGCGGCCGTTGATGGGAATTTCCTGGGCGGCATAGCCGATGAAAGAGATCACCAGCGTGGAGTTCTCATCTTGCACGGAAATTTTATAAGCGCCATCCTTGTCGGTTGACGTTCCGTTTGTCGTGCCTTTTTCGATCACGTTCACTCCAGGCATGGGCTGGCCGTTCTCGTCGATGACGCTGCCGGCGACGGCAAAGGTCACTGTGCTGATCATGGCGATGGCGTCATCTGCCACGGGAAGGGTTCCGTCGCCCGCGTCATCCTCATCCAGGGTGGAGAAGGAGGTGGTGCCGGCGGAGGCGATTTCCCGTTTCTTTTTCAGGACGATCTGGTCGCCTTTGATCTTGTAGGTGATGTTGCTGTTCTTGAAAAGCTCCGCCAGCACGGTGTGGATGGTGGAGTTGCTGAAGGCCAGCGTCACTTTGCGCGACGTGTCCACCACTTTGTGGTTGTAAAAGAACCGGTAGGGTGTCTTCGATTCCAGGATCGAGAAGGCTTCCTTCAGCGAAGTTTCCTGGAAAGAGACGCTGATCTTATCCCCTACCCGGGCGGTGTCGCGGGCCTGCAGCGGCAACATACTGAGGGATGCGAAAATCAATGCTAGCATGGCGCTTTTCGTTAGGGTGTGCGTACGCTGCTCTCTGGATCGCCCAAAGTAATGGCGTAAAGTTTTTTTCATAACTTTGACATTAGGTTTAATAAAGTGTTCCATTTTATTATCCGGCCATGCGTCTCCTGGAGGCGCGTGACATAAGGTCGGGAAGTGCTCCAACACTTTCCGACTCTTTTTATTTTTGGGAGGTTATGTGCTCATCTGATTTTTTCGGTTTAGGATGTTCATTCAGCGCATAGTTTCCCCAGGATCGATACCTGGTCGCCCTCGCGGCGATAGTCAATATTTTCCGAAGCCTTGAACAGCTCCAGCACTTCTTCCAAAGACTTGTTGTCCACGTTGGCCGAAAAGCGGCAGCCCAGCGAGCCGGTGTCTTCCACGTGAATGGTCACGTTATACCAGCGCTCCAACGCCTGCACGATCTCCGACAGGGGCTGATCTTCAAAAATGAGTTTGCCCTCGCGCCAGGCCGTATATTTTTCAGTGTTCACCCGGTTCTCCAACAGCAACTGCCGCGAGGTCTTCTCAAACACCACGCGCTGGTTGGGCAACAACGTCACCGCCTTGGCTTGCTTGCCGGTGGACTCGATGTTCACCTTGCCCCGCACCAGGGTCGTTTCCACGTTCTGATCTTTCTGATAGGAGCGCACATTGAAGGCCGTACCGAGCACTTTCACGTTGATTTCGGCGGTGTGCACAATGAAGGGTTGGGCTTTGTTTTCGGCCACGTCGAAGAACGCTTCGCCCTCGAGCGTCACTTCGCGGACGCGTTGGCCTTCAAAGCTCGAGGGATAGGTGAGGCGGCTGTCGGTGTTCAGCCAAACTTTGGTTCCGTCTTTCAGCGTGATGAGGGAACGCTGGCCTTTTTGTGTTACCGCGTTGGTGGTGTAGGTGTCGGGAGCGTCCTTGTCGTTGCGGACCCACAAGAAAAGGAAAGCACAAGCGACGAGAGCGCTGAGGCTGGCGGCGATGGCGTAGGCCTTCATGTTGCCCGTTCTTCGTGGCGCGGTCCTGGTTTCGGCTGGTCGCGGCTCCTGCCGTTCGGGTTGATCCAGCGCCAGGTCAATTCTGCGTTTGAGATGACTGATACGCGACTCCAACACATCTTTTTCTTTTACATGGAAGACCAGGAGAAACCGGCGGGCTTCGGTCAGGGGTTGCTGCTGGTCAGGATGTTGCGCCTGAAAGGCTTGCCAGAACGCTTCGGTCTCCGCGTCCGGGCTGAAGACCCAACGTTGAAAGTATTCGTCCTTTATAAAATCGTCGGCCGAGTAGGTGCTGTAGTTCATGGAGGTTCAGGCGCTGTGTTACCCATAAAAGCACAACCCCTTGCGAGTACCCCTTCTTTTTTAAAAAATATTTTCAGGAAATAAAACGAACCTCTTTGCGAAGGGCTTCGATGGCTTTGCCGATGAGCTTGTAGGCGGATTTCAGATCGATTTCCAGCACTTCCGACAGTTGTTCGTACGTCATGCGCTCATAAAATTTCAGGTACACCGCCTCGCGTTGCCGTTTGCTGAGTTTGCCCAATGCTTCCGTGAGCTGTTGTTGCTGTTCGGATGCGGTCTGTAGTTGAATGATGTCGGTTTCGATGGACGTGTAGAGGCCGTCGTCCTCCACGGAGGCGAGCGTCTGGTGGGTTTGCTCGCGATGGACATCCGAAAGCACCCGCACGATGCGGCGCCGGAGACATTTCAGCAGGTAGAATTTAATGTTGTCGGTTTGGGAGAGTTGTTCGCGCCGGTTCCAGAGCTCAACAAAAACATCCTGGATGCTGTCTTCCACCAGCGCGCCGTCTTTGCAGAGCGTGGCACCATATGCATACAGGAGCCGAACGTACTTCTCGAAAATATAATCCAACGCACTGCGATGGCCCTGCTTCAGCAAGGTCCACACTACGGCATCGATCTCCGCCTGGCTTGTTCCTGTTTTAAAAAGAATAGACGCGATGTTCACATTTCCGGTATCGGAACCCAGCAGTTTTTCGGGCGTCGTATCGTTTGAAAGGTGGTTCATCAGGTTCTGCAGGTTGCAAAAAAACCTGCTCGGCAACGAAAAGGTAACAAAAAGTTTACACACAAATCAAGAACCTGTTTTGGGTGAACGTGAAATCAGCGGGCGCAACGACGCTGAAACCGCGTCATCCCTTCGGGTGTGTGCTTTGAACACACTCGCGGACACGCGCCTGGCAAGTAATCGATTGAATGCGCTTTTCTATTCTATTTTCCAACAAATTGGCGGATGCAAAACCGATTGTAACTCCACCCGAATCCTGCTATCTTGACGCCGGAAAAAATTAACCGCTGGTACGTATGAAAATTCTGGTCTGTGAAGATGATGCAGTTGTTTTGAAAGTAGTCCAACTCGCATTGGAACAGGAAAAATTCGAAGTGGTGCTGGCCAAGGATGGGAAGCAGGCTTTTGTGCAACTCCAGTCCGCCAACGACTTCGACCTGATCATCACCGACATCCATATGCCCTACCGCAATGGCGACGAGATCCTGAAATGGGTGCGCGAAGACCAGCAGCGCAAAACGCCCATCATCATGCTGTCGTCCGATGGCGAAGAAGAGGTGATCAAGCTGGCGCTGAAACAAGGCATCAACGAATTTATCGTGAAGCCCGTCGACGCCAAGGACCTGATCAAAAAAGTAAAAAAACTCCTGAATTGAATCACTCCACCCTCACTAACCCTTACCCCATTTCCTTACTTATGCGCGCCGCCACCTTTTGCTTTTTTCTATTTATCCTGACCATCCCTTCCCTCCAGGCACAAACGGCCGACGAGGTCATTCAACGCTACACAAAAGCCATTGGCGGAACGAAACGCTGGGAAAAAATCAAAACCCTTACCACCTCCGGGCTATATGATTATGGCGGTTTGCAATTTCCTTTTACGTCGTATGCCAAAGCCCCGGATCACTATGCTTTTAAAGTAACCTCCAATGGCAAATACTACGCCCAGGGTTTCGATGGAAAGGGCGGATGGAAGATCGACGTCTTCAAAGACGAGACCACCCCAACCCTACTGCAAGGCGACCCCGCCAAAGCCATGGCCAACGAAGCCGACGTGGAACTGACCGGCAACCTGATCAATTATAAAACCAAGGGGCACCAGGTGCAATTGGAGGGAAAAGATAGCGTGGGACATGTCCTTTGCTACAAAGTCGCCCTCACGCTCAAGTCGGGTGCGAAGGAAACGTTTTATTTTGATGCCACCTCATTCCTGCTGATCCAGAAAACGGCCGTCTCCAAAAACGTTGAGTTGGGGGGCGCGCTGTTGAATACCCGGTTCAGCGACTATCGCGATGTGAACGGTATCAAAGTTCCTTTCCGGTCGGAAAGCGAAGCGGGAGGTCAAACGATCCTGACGGTTGTTGTGGACCGGGTGGTGATCGACGCGCCAGTGGCAGACGCAGCGTTTCGTCCTTGAAGTTTCCCGCACACATAGAGCATCCTAAACCGAACCCAATTCCTGGTTAATCTGCCGCACCACGTCATCGATCTCTTTTGCCTGGTCTTCCACTTTCTCAAAAAAGAATGAGGCGTTGTCCTGGTCCATGCGGTAAAGGTTCACCAGGCCCAACAGGCGTGCTACCGGTCCGCGCAGATGGTGAGCATTCGTGTAGGTATACTTTAGCAACATCTCATTTTGCGCGTGCACTTTGGCGGTGCGGTCCATCACCAGTTGTTCCAGGTTGCGATTCATTTCATTGAGGTTCTCCTGCCCCTGCAGCAACTCTTCATTCTGCGCTTCGATCTCGTTGGCTTTCTCCACCAACTCCTGGTTCGCGTTGTGCAGCGCCCGGTTAACGGTGTCGTAGCGTGACTTCAGCATCCAGGTGATATAGGTGAGTATAAAATATAATACGAGATACGTAATGCCCATGGTGAGCACTTCCGATGGCTCCTTTGCCACTCGCAGCTCCGGTTTTTGCATTTGGAGAATAAAGATCCCCGCAATAGACGCGCACGCCAGCCCATGCATCGCCCACATGAGCACACCGCGCAGTAGCACCGAAAAGATAAATCCCACGATCAGGATGATGGCCATCGATGTGGTGGTGTTCATCGGCACCGCCATACATTGCCAGATCATCGACGACAAGGTGAACCCCGTCGTGATGAGCACCGAGGTCGTATAACTTCTGTGCATCAGCAAATAGGACAAGCCACAGGCGCCTACGATGATCACATCGATGATGATCGACAAGGTGTCTTGCATGTAAAAAATGATATCGCTGAGCAAAATAAGAGATGCCCCCGCCAGCGAAATTCGCAACAAGGTTCTCAGGAAAAAGTACTCAATGGCACGGGAGTCACCCATAAAAGGCGGGATTAGGCTTTACCAATATCAGCATTTTAATTCGATGCTAAAAGAAAAGCGCGACCATTGCCGGTAAAAACGGTTTGACCCTATGCAGGATTCTTTTAATTTGGACACACCTACCCCAAATTGTCCAAAGCATGAAAAGACATTACCCCCCCGGCCCCCCTCGCCTTCTCACGTTGTTCACCACGCGATGGCTGGCGATGGCCGCGATGGCAACGCTCGGGGCATGCTCCCGGGAGGAGCAACACACCACATGGTCGGTCTACAAAGCCGACGCCGGTAGCAGCAGCTACTCCGCGTTGACACAGATCAACCGCGACAATGTAAAAGATCTTAAACCCGCCTGGACATTTATGCCCAACGATGCCCCCGAAGGCGCGCATTTTGGGAAAGCGGAATGTAATCCCATTATCGTGAACGACGTGCTCTATGCCACCTCCGTGCGACACTGGGTCTATGCGTTGGAGGCGGCCACCGGAAAGAAGCTGTGGTCGTTCGACCCTTTTGATGGCGCGCGGGGCGGCGGCATGTACCGCGGCGTGACCTACTGGGAAGACGGCGACGACAAACGCATTCTCCTCACCGCCGGGAAATTCCTGCTGGCCTTGGATGCTGTCACAGGCAAACCCATCCCTTCGTTTGGAGAGAACGGCAAAGTAAGTTTGAACTTAATGCCCGACGACCAGCCCGAGGGTTGGGTCGTGCCCACATCGCCGGGCATTGTGTTTGGCGACCTGCTCATCCTGGGCTCGGAGGTTTCCGAATTGTATGGTGCCGCTCCCGGCTATGTGCGCGCGTTCAACATTCGCACCGGCGCGCTGGTGTGGACCTTTCACACCATTCCGCATCCCGGCGAGGCGGGCTATGAAACGTGGCCCCCCGATGCCTGGAAATATGTGGGCGGCGCAAACAACTGGGGTGGGATGAGCCTCGACGAAAAGCGTGGCATCGTCTTTCTTCCCCTGGGATCGCCCACGTATGATTACTATGGCGCCGACCGCAAGGGGCAAAACCTCTTTGGCAATTGCATCGTCGCCCTCGAGGCCAAAACGGGCAAACGCCTTTGGCACTTTCAGACCGTGCATCACGACCTGTGGGACTATGACCTCCCCGCCCCTCCCAACCTGGTGACGATCGAGAAAGATGGAAAATCCATCGACGCCATTGCCCAAACTTCCAAGACCGGCTTTGTGTATGTCCTGAACCGCGAGACCGGTGAACCCATCTTTCCCATCGAGGAGCGCAAAGTACCGGTCTCCACGATACCCGGCGAAGAGACGTGGCCCACGCAACCCTTCCCCACCAAACCCGCACCCTATGCGCGCCAGGTCCTGACGGAAGCCGATCTCACCGACCGCTCACCCCAGGCCCGCGACTCGGCGCTCGCCCTTTTCAGAAGCCTGCGCTACGACGGCATGTTCACGCCGCCGGACTTGCGGGGCACGTTCATGTTCCCCGGCAGCCGCGGTGGCTCCGAGTGGGGCGGGGCAGCCTACGATCCCTCCACGGGATGGCTATACGTGAATTCAAACGAGTCGCCAGAGATCGCACAGATCAAAAAAATAAAGAAAAGCGAGTCGTCGCCCGGCGGGTCGTTCTTTGGTTTGGGGAGGACGTTGTATATGAACTATTGCAGCACGTGTCACGGGGCTGACCGCAAGGGACGCGAACCTAACTTTCCATCGCTGCGCAATATCGGTGAGCGTCTTTCGCAGGAGGCCGTATTGAACAAGATCAAGACCGGTGGCGGACGGATGCCCCCGTTTGCGTCCGTGGTGAAAGGGCATGAAGAGGAGATCATCGCGTTTCTGTTCGAGATCAAGAAAAACGAATTCCCCAAACAATCGGCCCTTCCCCAGGATACGACGTCGGTCTACCTCAACCTTACGGCCTACAGCGACTTTGAGGGCCCCGATGGCTACCCGGCCATCAAACCACCTTGGGGAACACTGAACGCGATCAACCTAAACACGGGCGAATATGCCTGGAAGATCACGCTTGGAAACTTCCCGGAGGCACAAACCCCCGGAGGCTCACTCACGGGCACCGACAGCTGGGGCGGACCCATGGTGACGGGCGGTGGCCTGGTCTTTATCGCCGGCACCCGCGACAAGAAATTCCGCGCCTTCGAC
>CBIHQM010000243.1:0-10247 GCA_966211885.1 uncultured Chryseolinea sp. | reverse complement strand
ATCAATGGCGTCAAGCACCGACTGATCATAGGAATCCGGGCTGGTATAGCCCCAGCTGTTTTGCGAGATCACCGCACCGTTGGCCGCGGCATATACATAAGAGCTCTCAAAGCTGCCGCCACCTAATGTCTGTAACGACATCACCAGCGCGCCGTCTTTATTTCCCGTTCCACCCGCCACGCCGGAGACCGCGAAGCCGTTGTTGTTCACCGCCGCAATCGTACCGGCCACGTGCGTGCCGTGGAGCTGCGCATCGATCTGGCCTGTGTTGCTGTCGAAGTTCCAGCCGTGGATGTCGTCGATGTAGCCGTTGCCGTCGTCGTCCACGTTGGGTGCGCCGTTGGCTTCGGCTGTGTTGGTCCAGACGTTGTCTGCCAAGTCTTTGTGCGCAATGTCGACGCCCTGGTCGTGAATGGATACGATCACGTCGCGTTTGCCGGCCGTGACCTTCCAGGCTTCAAACAGGTTCACATCGCAACCCACGCTATACCCGCTCTGGCCGGTGTTGTGATAATGCCACTGCGAGGGCAGGTAGGGGTCGTTGAAAGGCATGGCGTCCATGGGCGACACGGGGTTGCCTTTGGCTTCCTGCACCTGGAAAGGGCTCACCACTTTCTGATGATCCACTTCTGCCAGCGCGATGCCGCTCACTTTTTTGTACACGGCTACGGCGTCCTTGGGATTTGATTTTTCGTCGATCTCCACCACATACCACAGGTCTAGTCCGTGTTTGTGCAGCTTCGATTCGATCTTCGCATTGTAGGGAAACAACCGGTACATATTTTTTGCGCCGGTGCGTTGCGCCGCGACGTCAAGCGGTTGAATGCCTGTGCTCAGGGTGGTGCCGGGCCGCAGACGCGACTGGCTCAGGGTGGAGGCCATCTCGGGAGTGAGCTTGACCTTCACCATGCCCTGGCGGACACTCTGCTGGTACACCTGCGACCACCCTGCGGTGGTACAGAACAGGAGCATTCCCAACAGGAGAATCCTTCTCTTCATGGTTCGTAAATAATCTGTCATAGGTTTAGGTTAGGAGTTTAGGTTAATGAGTCTAGGGTAATGAGTTTAGGGTAATGAGTTTAGGGTAATGAGGTTTAGGTATAGGGTTTAGGTTAATGCGTTCGGATACTAAGTTTAGGGTAATGAGTTCTATCGTTTCTTTTTGTCGCCTCCCGTGAGCCGGTCCATGGCTTTCATGATCTTCGTGAGCGCGTCCTGCTGTAGCTTGCGTTGTTTGATGAGGTTATGGATCTTCTCATCGTCAGAGCCCTGGGTGGTGCGAAGGGGCTCTTCGGGAATTTTGGTCTTGCTCCGTTTGGTCATCGGTCCGGTGGCGTTGGTTTAGGTAGGAGCAAGTACGAATAACGGTTTGAAAAGAAAATGAAGACCTGTTGCTACAAAATCACTACAACAGGGCGTTTTTCATCCTAACAAAATCACTACAACATCGAAATCAGGGGAATTTTGAGGGTCCGGTGGGCTCATCCGGAATTTTACCCGGCCTTGTCGATCTGCGACAGGAAGGTCACCAGGTTGTGTTCGGTGCCGGTCAGGTTTAGTTTCTTGCGCAACCGCGTGCGGGCAACGTCAATGGATTTGGCGTTCTGGTGGGTGATGGCCGAAATCTCTTTTGTCGTCATGTTCAGCTTCAAAAAAGCGCAAAGGCGCACTTCGTGGGGGCTGAGGTCGGGGAATTTTTCGTGCAGGCTTTTGTAGAAATGCTCGTGCACTTGCTGGAAACGGACTTCAAATTCCTGCCACAGTTCAGGTTGCAGGTTCGATTGCAGGTCGAGCACCACCTTTTGCAAAGGCCCCTGCAATTCCGGGCCCACCTGCTGCTTGATGTCCAGCACCTTTTCCGAAATGGTGTTGATCAACTCGTTCTTGTTGAGCAGGTACATGATGTTCGTGGCCAGTTCTTTGTCTTTTAGCACCAGGTCATTCTGCAGGTTGATCTTCTCCAGCTTCAGGTGCGCCTGCTCCAGTTCCGAGCGCCGCGTTTTATTGCGTTGCAACACAAACAGCAGCGACACGATGACCAGCAGCAACACCAGCACCGCAGCGCCCGACCAAAGGTAAAGCTCCTTCTCTTTCTGTTGTGCCTGCAGTTGACTTTGCTTGCGGTCGAACTCGAACTGCATTTCCAGCTGCGCGATCTTGCGCGTGCTTTGTTCGTTGAAGAGGCTGTCGCTCATGCGATGGCTTAACTCCAAGGCCTCCAATGCTTCTTTGTGACGGTTCTGGTCCTTATACAATCCATAGAGCAGTCCCGATGCCGAGCTCACTGTCTGCCATGCCGAAATACGTTGGCCAATGGCGATGGCGTCCTTCAGATAGCGTTCGGCAACGGCATCGTCGTTCATGTGGTCGAGATAAAAATTTCCCAGGTTGTGGCTGGAGCGTGCCATGCCCAACAGGTCATGGTTTGCTTTTCGAACCTCCAGGGCCTCGTTGTAGCGTTGAAAGGCGAGCGCATTGTTGCCTTGGTCGCGTGCCTCCGTGCCCTGGTTGTTCAGCACGTCGGCCATGATCTCGTAGTCTTTCATTTCCCGGCTCAACGCCAGGGCTTCGGCGTAATAGCGCGTGGCCTTTTCATATTCCTTGGTCTCGTCGTAGACGATGCCGATGTTGTTGAGCAGGTTTGCTTTGCGCAGCATCCGCTTGCTGTCGTGGGTCGCGTTCATGGCGGCAAAATGATCCAACGCCTGCAGGTAGTATTTCAAGGCTTTGGCGTGGTCTCGCTGATAATAATAAATGCTGCCGGTGTTGCCATAGGCCACCGCCTGCCAATAGCGGTCGCCCATTTTTTCGGCGAGTTGTATCACGGATTGATAGACCTCCAACGCCCGTGAGTAGTTTCCCAGGTGCAGAAACGTCTTTGCCTGCGAGGAATAGGCGCTGACCAGGGAGGAGTCGGAGTTTAGTTTTTTGGCGAGTTGGATCGATTCGTCCGCGTATTCCAGGGCCTGGAGGGGATCGCTGTTATAGAGTTTGTCGGCCAAGGCGATCGTGATCCGCAGGCGCTCTTCCGCGTTGGTGGTGTTTTGCAAAGCATTGCGCAGGCTGTCTGTGGGGGAGGTGGCCCAGGCGGAAGTTGCCATCCAGAACAAGAAAAAGACACAAGCCGGGCGCACCATTGCGGGGTCAACATTTGGATTAGGAGGTTCAATTTGCGAAAATATTTCAAACCGCAAAGACGCAAAGGGCGCAAAGTTTAATGGCAAATTCATTTTGTGCAGGGATAACGCCGGTCCTCCGCCCGGCTGGATTGGGCTGACGCGGCCGGCCAAAAGCTTGCGGATAGAAACAATTTGGTTACTATCTTTGAATAACCATGTGACGCGAGGATCGTAGGGAAAGACGAATGGTGATGGCGCGCGCCAGCCTAACCCAGCTCTGCGATATGTACAAAGACCAGGAGATAACCGTTACTATTTTTCCCTTCGAGAGCCTGACCAAAGCCGACGGCCAGGATATTTTCTCCAAGACATTCTACACCGATTTGCTCACCGAACTTTCGCGCTTTCGCCAGTTCGGGATCGTCGGCGGGGAGTCGGGCCAGATCCCGGGCGATCAATCGGATTATACCATCAAGGGATCCTTCCGTTTTCAGGCCGATACCTTGCGCATCAATGCACAACTGCTCAACAACACCACCGGGCAGGTGGTCTGGGCCGAGCGCTATGAAGGTGACCAGGATTCCATCGTGGCCCTCGAGGAAGATGTGTTGACGGCGATCGTGTCCACACTCCAGATGCAATTGAACACCGACGTCCTGGCGCGGATCCGCAAGAAGGACCCGCTTCAACTCTCGGCCTACGAGCATTGGCTCATGGGCATGGAGGAAATAAAAAAGGGGACCGTGGAAGCCGACGGTTATGCCCGGCAGCACTTTGAACACGCCATCGCGATCGATCCGCTCTACTCTCTGGCCTATTCCGGCATGTCGCTCACCTATTTTAACGAATGGAGCTGCCAGCTGTGGGACCGCTGGGACATGTCGCACAAAGGCGCCTATGACTGGGCACAAAAAGCCATCGAACTGGATGAACAAAATTATGTGGCCGCCCTCGTGCTGGGACGGGTGCACCTTTATGAAGGCGAATACGAAACCGCCGAACACTATTTGCGCCGCGCCCTCCGCCTCAACGGCAACGACGCCGACACGCTGATCCAGATTGCTTCCTGTCTGGTTTTTCTGGGCCATGCCGACGAGGCCGCCAGCTTGTTCGACAAAGTCATCCAGCGAAACCCGCTGTACGCCGAACTGCACCGCCACGTACACGCCCACATTGCATTAGAACAAGGCGACTTCCAGCGGTGCATTGCCCTGGGATCGACCCAGAAGGCGCCGTGGGTGGATTTTCCGAACATGATGGCCGCGGCCTACTACGCTGTAGGCGATCTCGAAAAAATGTACCAGAGTTGGCAAACCTTCCTCAGCGAATTTCAAAAGAAAATAGTTCACGGCGCCGAGGTCGATCCGCAGCAGGCGTTGCAATGGGTCATCAACGTGAATCCCTATAAAGGCCGCTCGCGCATGGAGCCGTTCTGGAAATTTATCAGTGGGAGCGAGGTGTCCTTTTCTTCGCGGGTGTTCCAGAAAGTAGTGCCCACCGTTCTCAAAAATAGTTTTTTTGAAGAGCATGGTCTTTGGCAAATCACGTATGAAGGCCACACCATTCGCCTCGCGGCGGCAAAGGGATTCCAGGACCTGGCCACAATGCTGAAGCACCCGGGAAAAGAGTTTCATTGCACGGCCCTCATGGGAAGTGGATTTGCCACAACGCCCGAGTTCGTGTTCGATGAAAAGGCGCGCCGGTCGTATCAGCAACGGATCCAGGAGCTTCAGGAAGAGATCAGTCTTACAGAAAACAACAACGATCACGAGCAACGCGCCAGGCTAAGACGCGAGTATGAACACCTGGTCGAGCACTTGTCGGCATCGATCGGCATCAAAGGACGCATCCGCAAAAGTCATGATTCCATAGAGAAGGCCCGTTCGGCCGTTACCTGGCGTATCCGCAATGCGATACAAAAGATCGCGAGCGCTCACCCAGCCCTCGGTAAACATCTGTCCCGCTCGATCCGAACAGGTCTTTTCTGTCGCTACACCCCGGAAAAAGAAGTGCCGTGGACGTTTTCCGGAAAATAAATTCAAGTTTTTTCCGTGCCCTCCCAATGTAAGTTCAAAACTTACGCCTTCCAGTTGTAAAAATAAAAGTCATTATGCCAACCCCCGTCGAAATTTTACTGGACCCTGTTTCCCTGATGTTGTTGTCTATGTATGCCGCCCTTATGATCTGGGAAGCGGTTTTCCCCGGAAGAAAACTTCCGCATGTGAAATATTGGAAGCTGCGGGGAATCATCGTTTTTATTTGCTTCTTCTATTTCACCAGCTACCTGCCAATGTTCATCACCCCTTACCTGGAACCCTATAGATTTTTTGATCTCACCGGCTTGGGGGCTGTTGCGGGCGGAGTCGTGGGTGTGCTCCTCTATGAGTTTGGCGTTTTTGTTTGGCACTATTCCCTGCACCGTTCCGACTTTCTGTGGAAGACCTTCCACCAAATGCATCACAGCGCCGAACGGCTCGATACCTATGGCGCCTTTTACTTTAGCCCGTTCGACATGATGGGCTGGGCTGTCCTGGGCAGTATATGCTTCGGCCTCGTGGCGGGCCTTTCGGCGCAGGCCACCACGGTCATGGTACTGGGCACAAATTTCCTCGGCATCTTCCAGCACGCCAATATCAAAACACCCCAATGGCTGGGCTATATCGTTCAGCGCCCCGAGAGCCACAGCTATCACCACGCCCGCGGCATTCATCGCTACAACTACTCAGACCTTCCCTTGTTCGACATTATTTTTGGTACGTTCAAAAATCCCAAGGACTTCGAAATGGAAGTCGGATTCTATCACGGCGCCTCCTCCCGCATCTGGGACATGCTGCGATCGAAAGATGTGACGCAGCCCGAATAAGAACGTAGCATAGCCGAAAAAAGAGACTGTTCCAAAATATACAAGTGTCTATTTCTTTTTCTAGCCCAGCAATAGTGCGTGAGACGACTAAGGTTACTGTTTAATACAAAAGCATCGTCGCTATAATTAACATTGTGGCACCATAGATGATAGCTTGATGATCGCCGGCAACATATAGGGTAACCCTTTCAGGGTTTTTGACGAACATCGCAATTGTCCCCCGGTACGCTCGATAAAATATCGAGGCGCACCGGGGGCCATTGTTCGGAAAGCCCTTTGGGCTAGAAATGGTTTTGCCCTTGATGATTATTCCTTGAGTAGATGAGTTTGTAAGTGGATGAGTTTTGTATTGAAGCTTGAACGCTCTCGGAGCTTGGAAATGGTTTTGCCTTTGATGGTTGTCCCTTAATCGGATGATTTGTCAGGGAATGAGTTGTGTATTGAAGCCTGAAAGGCTTTTCGAACAATGGCCGTCAGTGGAACTGACGGATACAGGACTTTGAAGGGGTGTTGAACCCTGAAGGGGTTTCCCCATGCAGGGGATCGGTCAAGCCGCGTGTGTACTTATAAAATGGGCTGCATAACTCGAATCAGCATTAGCAGATTCAATCAAAAAAGAAAAGGCTGTCCTTTTGAGACTGCCTCTTTTTTTATTGAATAAATGAGATCAGCGTCAGCTACCTTCCTCATCACTCCGCACAACATGGAAGATCCGATAGGCATCGATTTTGAACATCTCGTTGGAATTGCGTTCGGCCCTTTTGGTTTCTTCTGAAATGATATACTTGTCGTTATAATAGAATTCTTGAGACTCGCCGTTCACCGTAGAAGCCTTTTTCTTGAAACCGGCTTTGGCAAGATTACTTTCGAACTCGCTTCTTCCCACCGCCATCATGTTGTACTCCTCCACGTAGGCCAGCTCGCTGTTGTCTTCAAAAAGCTTTATGGCGATCTTTAGTTTTTCGTTCGAGAAGAAATAGCCGCTTTCCTCCCCGGTCCATTCATAGTTGATGGAGTTCAAATAGCTGACCATGGAGTCCTTCGGCACATTGCCTTCCAGGATGGCGATGAGGTGGCCGATTCTGAGGGTGTCGGAAGGGACATTTACATAAGCTTTCAAGTCCTTCACATCCGTCACCACCTTGGCCAATGCCGGATGCTTTTTGGAGTAGACCACATCCACAATGGCGCCTTCATAAAGATCGTTAAAGTCGGAGCCGCTCACGCTTTCTTCAAATTTGTGCTGGCGGTCGAGACTGTCTGCGTATATCACGTTGATGCTATACGTGGTATTACTTTGGAATCTTCGCGTGGTCGTGGTGGCTTTGCCGCCTACGATCTTGCCTTTGGTGAGCCGGCCATAGGCCGCTAATTCATCATCCTTTCGCGACGATTGGTGAAAGACCAATACAAACACCAGCACAAAGGCTGGCAATACAGCAAAAGGAGAAAGCTTGCGCAGGGCCGGAACCTCTTCGCCGGGTTCAGGTTTGGAAGTCAGATCGTAGATTGATTGGAAATCGCCAAGGGCCAGAAACAGGGCGCCAAAAAACAGGACGCCCGCCGCAAAGCTGTAAAACATATCGTGACGTTCGTAAACATCAACGGGGATGAGCGCATAAAACGTTACGGGGATGAGAACGCTAAGCGATGTAAAAATGATCCTGCCTAAGCTCATTGTCTGGAAGGGTTAAGACTGACACTGGAACCGTATATATGGAAATCGAATTTTACAGAATCGGCTTTTGCTGTTTTGAAGTTCACGTTGGCCGATAGCGTGGGCTCTTCGCCGGTGTACGTTCCGGTGAGGACAATATACTCTCTCGCCTTTACTTCCTTGGGAAAAGCGACATCATCCAGGAAGGCAACGTTTGTCGACTGCACATCGATCCCTTCGTAGACCCCGGCTTCGCCGATGTTTTGCACGACCGCAAGAAATTTTCCTTCCTGGTAAGCGGAGCTCACGGTTTTGAGTACCGGGTTGGGGAATTCATGCATTTCGCTGAGCACGGCCTTCCCCTTACCGGGAATGATTTCGAAACCGTCAGCATTATATTCATTGTCTGTGTACAGGGTTTTCAACAAGTCGGCCTTCTTCACCCGCACCGTGTCGGAACGATGTAAGGTGTCGCTGGAAAACATTTCAAGCAGCCTCAAATCAAAGTTGTCGTATTTGAAGTTCTGGTCGTTCCGAAACAAAAAGAGAATGGAGTTCTGATCGCTGCTAACCACTTTAAGATAAAAAGGACTGTTGCTGGCCTTATCCAGCATGTCGTAATATTGAAACGGACGTGGCGAAGCGATGGCTTTGGCGAGGCCTTCATTTTTGTCGGCCATGTAGCGCTCCTGGCTTTTGCCTCGCTGGTAGCTATTGACTTTTTCGGAGATCGAAAAGATGATTCCTCCGGCAAGGATTATAAAGAAGAGCGCGAACGTATACCACGGCGTCTTCTCCTGGAAGGGCAACGCGTTCAAAACGTTCTCCAGCTCCGTCGTGGGTTTGTATAAGTTGCTGTCGCCGGGTTTACGGAGCGCCCATATTTTGCCGATCCCGAAAAAGGGGATCCAGAAAAGATGAAAATACCGCTGGCGGCGCTCGATGGTGAATTGCTTGTCAAGTTCGGGGGGAAGACCCAACTGCGAAGGCTTGCAAGCATTGAGTAAAAAGGAGTTGTGGCCAAAAACGATCATGTGATTTTAAGATTAAAGCGAAGCAAAAATAGCCGACGGCTACGGGCGCCTTCCGGCAAAATAGCGCATAGACATGCGGTTGTAAGATTTGAGAAAAAAATGTGAAATGTGTACAAGTTTTGGTTGGATAGTGACCGCAGGAAATGACAAAAACCTGAAAAAAGCGTTTCAAATACCGGTGAACTGTCACCGGCTCCCGCGTTGGGACTTCCAGGTATTCTAACAAAATGGATGGATATGGGTGAGAAATGCCGGCGATAGCGAATGTGCGAAATTGATGTTTATACAACTGTGGTCAAGCAAAAAATCATTTCCATGCCGATCTATTTTGACGCAATCTTTGAAATCAAACGGGTTTGTGACGCTATAGCGCATCCCTGTTTTCCGGCGTTTTGTTAGGCGTCATGAAACCACTACTTTGGTCAAATAAACAGGCTTAGCATTCCGTGACCACCATTTTGCGAGTGATAACACTCGTTTTTTTGACCCTCTGTATCTCCACAGGATATTCGCAAACCATCTACCACCACAATGTCTTTTGGGGGAGGATCGCGCTGGGGGATAAAATCACCGACCGCCTGAGGACCGAACTCTGGTTCCAGCACCGCAGCCAGAATGCGGATGAGTCGTCCAATATCTTTCAGGCGCCACAGTACAATAGCTACTGGCTTTGGTTCAACTACCACGTCAGCGACAACCTGAAAGTATCCCTCTCGCCCTTCGGCTATTTCGAGACGTACACGCTCTATACCAAGCCATCCGATTTGGAGCGCCCGCCGGTAAAAGAATTCCGCTACACGGTGCGCCTCGAACACGAACAAAAATTCCGCTTCTTCAACTACAGCAACCGCTACTCGATGGAGTACCGCGTACGCGACCTCACCAACACGGGCGACTACGAGCCCAACTGGCGCTTCCGCTACATGGCGCGGCTCGAAAAACCCATCAAAGCCTCCTGGCTCAAAGGCAAAAACCTGAGCCTCATTGTCTACGATGAAGTGATGTTGCAATTTGGCAAGGCCGTGCGCCACAATCCCAATGTCTTTGATCAGAACCGGCTCTATGCCGGGTTCAGCTACGGGATCGCCAAGAACATCAAGATCACACCGGGTTACCTGTTCGTGATCCAGCAACGCAGTTCCGGCAATGAGTTTGATTACGTTAATACCTTCTATGTCGTGCTCGCCTTCGATAATTTGTTCAGCCAATTCAAAAAGCACGAACAGCATCCGAAACCGCCACAAGGTTAAAGTAAAAGGACGCAATTTGACCGGTCGCGCTTGCGACAGACGAAGTACTTCGGCACGTTTTGAAAAGCACGTCGTTCCGCAGGCACAAGTTTCCTCGATCTCCGCACTTAACCAAGGAACCCCGCGGATGGCTCGTTGAATCTGTGTGGTGATGCATTTGAATGGGGCGCGACGCATTCGGTGTTTACCGGATTTCGTTTTTGTTCGTGCGTAACTTATCCAGTTTCAGTGCTTTCGAAATTCGGGATGTCTTGAACTGCTGGCGTAGGTTTTTAAAAAACTTGTGCCTGCGACATGACGAAGTACTTCCGCATGTTTTGAAAA
>CBIHQM010000242.1:0-10259 GCA_966211885.1 uncultured Chryseolinea sp. | reverse complement strand
AAACTGCCGCACAGCGCGCCGCGGCCAGCGCCACCGGGTCTTGCCGCACAGAAGATCAGAGACGATTCATCGGGCGCTACGAAGACATCCGCCTCGTAAGCCAACGTATTGACCTGGTCGCTTTGCCTCACGGCTTCCTGAAAGCCCGCTTTGGTCGCTTTGGCTGAAAAAATATCAAAGTTATTATTTTCGCCGCCCTTGCCATTGGAAGCATAGTACATCGTTCCAGACTTCGTTAACGAAACGTAATATTCATTCTGATCCGAGTTGATCGCCGGGCCTGCATTCTTTGGCGCGGACCAACCGTTCCCCGTTTTTTCAATATACCAGATATCATAATCCTTCTTATCGCCTTGACCATCCAAGGGTCGGTCGGAAATGAAATAAAGCTTTTTATCATCAGGCGAGAGGAAGGGATCGTTGTGACTGTATTTGTCGCTGGTGATCACTGTTTTTGGTTTCGACCACGTGTCGCCTGTGCGCACGATGGAGCGAATCTCTGCAATGGGGCCTACATTCACGGCATAGTAAAATTCATTCCCGCTATTTGAAAACACCGACCCGAACTCGTAGTCGGTCTTGAGCGAAACAACATCCGGGGCAAAAACTTTGGGCGTCATGCCCGGGGGCACCTGGTTTAAATATTGGGCGGTGCTTTTTGGTGTGGATTGAGATACGGATTGGAGGACCGGGAAGATCAGAAGAACAATAAAAATTGGTCGCATGGGTTTGGGGGTTATTTCAGGGCATCAGGTCAATCGCTATGCCAATCAAAAGATGTTAAACTGCGCCGTTTGGCATATCTAGAGTTTACGGCCCTGTTCGTATTCGGGATTAAGTGGACTATTTCGGTCCATTCAAGTTGCCGCGAACGATTGCCGTGTCGCGACCCTGACAATGTCGCATTTAACAAGTTCATTTTATCCATGGAATCTCTTTTAGGCTTTGGCGATGGAACGAATAGCCTCTGTTTCATGTCTTCCTGTTGACGATTTTCATAGACCTTTCGTAAAAATCAAAAAAATGACCGAAGTATTTCACAGCGGGGAATTGGAGGTCCAACACCTCCTGGGGGTCTCGGAAGCGGCGGGCTCCCTTCGGGGCATGATCACGGATCAATTACCTCCCGTTGCCATGCGCTTTCTCCCTGCATTTGATTTTGTCCTGGCCACATCCATCGATGGGCAGGGGCAGGTTTGGACGTCGTTTCTTACCGGCCCCAAAGGTTTCGTAACCGTCCTCACGCCAACCAGCATTTTACTTTCCCCTGACGAAGAAAAAACCTTCTTTGCCAATGTGAAAGAAAACGACAACGTAGGTTTATTGTTCATAAACCTCCAGGCCAGAGCGCGTCTCCGGATAAATGGAAAAATCCAAAAAACACCAACGGGGTTTCAACTGGACATCGCGCAAAGCTATTTCAATTGCCCAAAGTATATTCAATCGCGAACGCCCATACGATCGCAAGATCATTCCATCCACAGCACACCGGGGATTTCGTCCCTGAACCCCGGACATCTTGAAATTATCAGCGGCGCCGACACCTTTTTCATTTCAACCTACGCGCCTGGGCAAGGTGCCGACTGTTCTCACCGTGGTGGAATGCCGGGGTTTGTTGAAATCGTCAATAACAAAAAAATACGATGGCCAGATTACCCGGGCAACAACTTGTATAACACGCTCGGAAATCTACAAGTGAACCCGCACTGCGGATTATTGTTTATTGATTTTACAGGCAATAGAATTCTCCAATTAACCGGCATGGCAAAATTGGTTATCGATGGCGACCAGCATCATGTTGAATTCGACCTGATCACGATGAACGATATTTCAGATGCCACGCCCTTTCATTGGAAATTTCTCAACTACTCACCTTTCAATCCTAGATGACGGTTTAAAATTCAACCCTTCGCAACATGAGGCCACAAGAACCAAAAAAAGATGAAACACCGCCGGATGATCTCCCGTTCGTAAACGATGAGTGTGGAGATTATATGTGGGAAGAAGCGCTGAAGAAATTCGAGGAGAACGAAAAGAAAAAAACGGCGAATGAGGAGACAAAGCGCGAAAAGCCTCCAGAACAAGATCTGCCAAATGCATAAACAACCTCTTCCGGGAGGAAAAAAAAGTATGGTGTACTATCACAAAATGATGCGATCTCCCGTGGGCGAATTAAAACTCATCGCCAGCGACAAAGGTCTGACCGCCGTACTTTGGGATTATGGTGAGTCCGATCACACACCCGTGGTCGCCACCAGCATCGAAAGCAACGATCATCCCATACTCCTGGAAGCTGAAAAGCAACTCACGGAATACTTCGAAAAAAAGAGAACCACCTTCACCCTCGAACTGGATTTCATCGGAACAGAATTCCAAAAAAAGGTCTGGCACGCTATGCTGACGATTCCCTTTGGCGAGACCCGAACATACGGACAGATCGCAAAACAAATCGGCATCCCCGATGCCGTACGGGCTGTTGGCGGCGCAGCAAACAAAAATCCGATCCCCATCATTGCACCCTGCCACCGGGTGATCGGCGCCTCCGGCAAGTTGGTTGGATTTGGTGGTGGACTTCAGAACAAGTCGATCTTATTGCAATTGGAAGACTCCAGAAGAAATCCAACGCTCTGGTGAATCCTTCGGGCTTGCATCCCTCCCGTATTTCTTTTTGATTTGTTGACTTCACTGATCCTCTCATGACTACGTTTTCCTCCGAGAATTTTCACACCATCTGCGACACACTGGCCACAAACGACAAAGACCTGACGTCGGTCATTGCCACCTATGGCTATCCGCCAATGTGGACCCGGCCCAATACATTTGAAAGCCTGGTCCACATCATGCTGGAGCAACAAGTCTCGTTGGCTTCGGCGTTGGCGACGTTGAATAAGTTGCGTGAGCGAATAAAAACGATAACGCCCGAAGGAGTTTTAGCATTAAGCGACGAAGAATTAAAGGCGTGTTATTTCAGTCGTCAAAAGACAGCGTATGTGCGCTATCTTGCCGACGCGATTTTGAAGGGAAGTATCGATTTATCCTCGATAGCAAACCTACCGAACGATGACGTACGCTCGACGTTAAGTCAATTGAAAGGCGTGGGCAACTGGACCATCGATGTTTACCTGATGTTTGTCTTGCAACGCGTGGATGTATTTCCCATCGGAGATCTGGCCGCCGTGAATGCGTTAAAACAATTAAAAAAACTACCCGCCTATACCTCCCGTGAGGCCCTTTTGGAGATTGCTCTGAACTGGCAGCCCTATCGAACCGTAGCGACAATGTTGTTGTGGCATTTTTATTTATCACGCCGCGCAAAGAAATAGCGATGGCCAGATTTTATTTCATAGAAAACAGGTTCAAACGCACCTCAAAACAGGGAGGAATGTAGTTGCGTTTCGGTGAAACTTTTTCAAACACAACGCCGCTCCAAAACAACAAAAAGTCACCCTTCCGTACATCGAAAAAACAACGGTTTCCACAGGCAAAAGCGAAGGGTTAACTAACACCCGTACGGAGTAGCTAACATTCGTTATTGACGAAATTTCAAATATTTTCGGCAAATCACTTGAACCTTAGTCGATAATTTGTGACCATTGTACTCGCACAGAATTATATGTCGAATTCAACAACAATATCAGAACGCAGCATGAACCTTTCCCGGTCCATGGCTTCCCTGTTTTTGTTGCTCCTAATCGTCGTGATCGTGGTCAAACCCGCAGGGGCGATGGTGATATAGCATAACGAACTAAAAACTCACGAACCGCCCCGATAGCCTCGGGGCGGTTTTGTTTTATACAGGCTAAAACAAACTAACAATTGTTATATGTATTACACGAAAGACACGATCCTTTTCTTGAATGGTAAGTTCATAAAAGCGGTTGATGCTCACACCGACCTCTACAGCCAAACGCTGCATTACGGCTTCGGTGCATTCGAGGGCATCCGTGCTTACCAGTCATTGAATGGCGTCAAGATCTTTAAGGCCTTCGAGCACTTCGAACGCCTGCGCAAAAGCTGCGCGCTCGTGGGCATCCCCTTTCAGTACGAAACCGAAGAACTGGTTCAAATCGCTTACCAACTCCTCGAAAGAAACAACCTCTCCGACAGCTACATCCGCCCCCTCGTGTATTGCGGACCCAACATGACCCTCACCCAACCCCAGGATGTGTTCCTGATGATGTGCGCCTGGGAATGGGACAAATACCATGGCGACAAGCTGCTGAAGCTTTGTGTTTCCTCCTACCAGCGCCCGAACCCCAACTCCCTGAAAATGGAAGCCAAGGTGACCGGCCACTACGTGAACTCGATCCTCGCCACCAGCGAAGCCAAAGTACGCGGCTACGACGAAGCCCTCATGCTCGACATGAACGGCAACGTGGCCGAAGCGCCCGGCGCAAACTTCTTCCTGGAAAAGAACGGCGTATTGTATACCCCTCCCGTGGGACACATCCTGCCCGGCATCACACGGCAAACCGTGCTCAACATCTGCCGCGAACTGGACATCCCCGTGAAGGAAAGAAATATCAGCCCCGAAGAACTGGAAAGCGCCGACAGCGCCTTCCTCTGCGGCACCGCTGCGGAGATCGCCGGCATCGAATCCATCGACGCCAAGCCGTTCCGCAAAGAATGGTATGAAAGCCTCGGCGCCACCGTGCAGGAGGCCTACAAATGCCAGGTGTTGGAGAAGTCCTTCAGCTACGTCATCATCTAACTACAACCAGATAGATGTTCGGGGAGGTGAAGTTGTCCCCACCGATAACTTCACTCGACCCGTTTTAAAAAGATTTTTACGATTAAACGCAGATACATTTTGGAACTGAATAAGTATAGCAAGACCCTCACACAAGATCCCACACTGCCCGCGGCGCAAGCCATGCTGTATGGGATCGGATTGACGGAAGAAGATTTGAAGAAGGCCCAGGTGGGCATTGTGAGCACGGGCTATGACGGCAACACCTGCAACATGCACCTCAACAAGCTGGCCGAAGAAGTGAAGACCGCCGTGTGGAGCCGAGACCTGGTGGGCCTCATCTTCCACACCATCGGCGTGAGCGATGGCATGAGCAACGGCACCGAAGGCATGCGCTATTCGCTGGTGAGCCGCGAAGTGATCGCCGACTCGATCGAAACGGTATGCGGCGCACAGTACTACGACGGCCTCATCGCCGTTCCGGGCTGCGACAAAAACATGCCCGGCGCATTGATGGCCATGGCCCGTTTGAACCGGCCCTCCATCATGGTCTATGGCGGCACCATCGCCGGCGGCCACTGGAAAGGACAACAACTGAACATCATCTCCGCTTTCGAGGCCCTCGGCCAGAAAATGGCGGGTACCATAACCCCGGAAGATTTCAAGGGCATCATCCAAAACTCTTGCCCCGGTGCAGGAGCATGTGGCGGCATGTACACGGCCAACACCATGGCATCGGCCATCGAAGCGATGGGGATGTCGTTGCCGTTCTCGGCGTCGAACCCCGCCCTCAGCAAAGAGAAATCGGCGGAGTGCATCGAAGCCGCCAAAGCCATCCGCCTGCTGCTGGAGCGCGACCTGAAGCCACGCGACATCATGACGAAGAAGGCCTTCGAAAACGCCATCACCGTAGTCATGGTTTTGGGTGGATCCACCAACGCGGTGTTGCACCTCATCGCCATGGCCAAGTGTGCCGGGGTGTCGATCACGCAAGAAGACTTTCAGCGCATCAGCGACAAAACACCGCTCATCGCCGACCTCAAGCCCAGCGGAAAATATTTGATGGAAGACCTCCACAAGATCGGTGGCGTTCCCGCCGTGATGAAATATTTGTTGAAGAAGGGCTACCTCCACGGCGATTGCATCACCGTGACGGGAAAGACAGTAAAAGAAAACCTGGAAAGCATACCCGACCTGGATTTCACAAAACAGGATATCATCCTGCCCTTCGAAAAAGCCATCAAGGCCACCGGCCACCTCCAGATCCTCTACGGAAACCTGGCGGCCAAAGGATCGGTAGCCAAGATCACCGGCAAAGAAGGCGATCGCTTCAAAGGACCCGCCCGCGTATTCAACGGCGAGTTTGCTTTGGTGGATGGCATCCAGAGTGGTAAGGTAAAACCCGGCGACGTGGTGGTGATCCGCTACGTGGGCCCCAAAGGCGCACCGGGCATGCCGGAAATGCTCAAGCCCACTTCCGCCATCATGGGCGTGGGTCTCGGCAAGAGCGTAGCCCTGATCACCGACGGAAGATTTTCCGGCGGCTCACACGGCCTCCTCATCGGGCACATCACCCCCGAAGCGTATGAAGGCGGCGTGATCGCCCTCGTGGAAGACAATGATCTGATTGAAATAGATGTACAGGGTCACACGATCAACCTGCTGGTTGACGATGCGACCTTGTCCAAACGCAGAGCGGCCTGGAAAACTCCACCGCTGAACGCCAAGAATGGAATTTTATGGAAGTATGCCAAACACGTAAAAACTGCTGCAGATGGATGCGTTACTGACGAAGACTAAACTTGCCGTTGGGGCAGAAACCCAACCCAAACAAAAGATCACCGGTTCCGAAGTGTTACTTCGCAGCCTGGTGGAAGAAGGCGCCGACGTCATCTTCGGTTATCCCGGCGGAGCGATCATGCCGGTATACGATGCCCTCTACCACTTTGCCGACCGGCTGACACACATACTCGTGCGCCACGAACAAGGCGCTATCCACGCCGCCCAGGGCTTTGCCCGCGTGTCGGGAAAAGCGGGTGTAGTGTTTGCCACCTCCGGCCCCGGCGCCACCAACCTGGTGACCGGTCTGGCCGATGCCCTCATCGACTCCACACCCCTCGTCTGCATCACCGGCCAGGTGTTTGCTCACCTGTTGGGCACCGATGCTTTCCAGGAAACCGACGTGGTGAACACCACCATCCCGGTAACGAAATGGAACATCCAGGTAACCGAAGCGAAAGACATCGCCCCCGCTGTAGCGCGTGCTTTCTATATCGCCAACACCGGACGTCCGGGACCTGTTCTGGTCGACATTACCAAGAACGCGCAAAACGAAATGATCGAGGAAGCGGAATACAAAAAGTGCGAGAGCATCCGCACCTATAAGCCGAAACCCGTGCTGCAACCGGCGCAGGTAGACGCGGCCGCGGAATTGATCAACAACGCGAAACGTCCCTACATTCTCGCCGGCCAGGGCATCCTGTTGTCGGGAGCAACAAAGGAACTGATCGCCTTCTCGGAAAAGACCGGCATTCCCGTAGCCAGCACGTTGCTGGGCCTCGGCGCCTTCCCCACGGATCATCCGAACTATGTCGGTTTCCTGGGCATGCACGGAAACTACGGCCCCAACCTGAACACGAACGAATGCGATGTGCTCATCGCCGTGGGCATGCGGTTCGACGACCGCGTGACGGGCAACGTGAGCAAATATGCCAAGCAAGCCAAGGTCGTTCACATCGAGATCGACAAGGCCGAGATCAACAAGATCATCAAGGCCGATGTAGCCGTTCACGCCGATGCCAAAGAAGCGCTGACCGCCTTGCTGCCCAAGTGCAAAGCAAACCGTCACGCCGACTGGATCGCCAGCTTCAAGAAGCTGAACGATGAAGAATATGAGAAGGTGGTGCAGAAAGAATTTTTCCCCACCAGCGAAAAGCTCACCATGGCCGAAGTCATCCACCACCTCTCCAACTTCACAAAAGGAGAAGCGGTGGTCGTGACCGACGTAGGCCAGCACCAGATGACGACCTCGCGCTATTATCAATACAAGGCTCCCCGCACCAACGTCACCTCCGGCGGCGCCGGCACGATGGGCTTTGCCCTGCCGGCCGCCATGGGTGCCAAACTCGGCATACCTGAAAAACAGGTTGTGGCCGTGATCGGCGACGGTGGCTATCAAATGACGGTGCAAGAATTAGGCACCATCATGCAATACAAAATTCCCGTGAAGATCATTGTGCTGAACAATAACTTCCTGGGCATGGTGCGCCAATGGCAACAACTGTTCCACGGCAAGCGCTATTCGTTCACCGAGATGCAGAACCCCGACTTCGTGAAACTCGCCGAAGCCTATAGCATCCCCGCACGCAAAGTGGAGGCCCGCGAAGATCTTCAAGGCGCATTGAAAGAAATGCTCGCCGCGGAGACGCCTTTTTTCCTGGAAGTGGTTGTCGGCAAAGAAGACAACGTGTTCCCCATGGTTCCCGCCGGCGCCGGCGTGGCCGATGTTCTTTTGGAAGCTCCTAAGATCTAATACTATGACCCTACACACCCGCACCCTTTTAGAGACCAACACGATAACTATGAAACAGGAATTCACCCTTGAAATACATTCCGATAATAACTTTTCGGTTTTGAACCGGATCGTTAATATCCTGAATCGCCGCAGGATCAGAATCAAAAAACTGGTGGCCCACGAAGTCGAAGGCGACTTTCGCATGGGGGTGGCCGTGCTGCTGCTGTTCACCACGCCCGACATGATGGAGAAGGTGAAGCATCAGCTGGAGAAGCTCATCGAAGTGGAGTATGCGATCTACTATCCCGGCAGCGATCTCTATTGCGAACTGAGCGCCAAGCACAACGAACAAGTTGTATAACGCGGAAGCGATCCCGGATCAAAAAAACTGAAGACGTAAAAAATTAAAACTTAAACAATAAATCAAAATGGCAAAGATCAATTTTGGCGGAACGATCGAAGAGGTTGTTACCCGTGAAGAATTCCCGATGGAAAAAGCACTTGACATACTGAAGAACGAGACAATTGCCATTATAGGCTACGGTGTGCAAGGCCCGGCGCAAGCCCTTAACCTGCGCGACAACGGCTTCAACGTTATCGTTGGCCAACGCAAAGGTTCCAAAACATGGGACAAAGCGGTTGAACACGGATGGGTTCCCGGCAAAACATTGTTCGAGATCGAAGAAGCAGCACAACGCGGAACCGTTATCGAGTTCCTGCTCTCCGACGCCGGGCAGATCGCCCTGTGGCCCACCATTAAACCTTTCCTCACCAAAGGCAAGACTTTGTATTTCTCGCACGGCTTTGGCATCACCTTCAAAGAACAAACCGGCATCATCCCTCCTGCAGATATCGACGTAGTGTTGGCTGCACCTAAAGGATCGGGTACTTCCGTACGCCGTTTGTTCCTCCAAGGCAAAGGCATCAACTCCAGCTACGCGGTGTTCCAGGATGCAACCGGCCAAGCCAAGCAAAAAGCCATCGCGCTGGGCATCGGCGTGGGATCGGGCTATCTGTTTGAAACCGATTTCAAGAAAGAAGTATACTCCGACCTCAGCGGCGAACGTGGAACGTTGATGGGTGCCATCGCCGGCATCTTCGAAGCACAATACGAAGTGTTGCGCGCCAACGGTCACTCGCCTTCCGAAGCCTTCAACGAAACCGTAGAAGAGCTCACGCAAAGCCTCATGCCCCTCGTCGCCGAGAACGGTATGGACTGGATGTATGCCAACTGCTCCACCACGGCACAACGCGGTGCTTTGGATTGGAAAAAGAAATTCAAGGCCGCTACCCTTCCTGTATTCCAGGAATTGTATAAGAGCGTGGCCACCGGCGCAGAAGCAAAACGCACCATCGAAACGTGCAGCAAGCCCGACTACCGCGAGAAGCTGGCAGAAGAGCTGAAAGAACTCCGCGAAAGCGAACTCTGGCAAGCCGGTGCCGCCGTACGTCAACTCAGACCTGAGAAGAACACGGTGGAAGCCAGCATGATCAACTAATTTTCCTTAACCGCGAAGGCGCAAACGGACCGGATCTTTTTGATGCCTTCGCGGTTAATATTTTATCCTTATGAAACCCACCTCACAAACATACGAGCTCAACATCAACGCCGCCGCCTACGCGCTCAAAGCCGTAGCGCTGAAAACGCCGTTGCAATACCATCGCAAACTCTCCGAAAAATTTCAAGCCGAGATTTACATTAAACGCGAAGACTTGCAGGTGGTGCGTTCGTATAAACTGCGGGGTGCCTACAACCTCATTCAAAGCCTGAGCGACGATCAGCGCAAACGCGGCGTCGTCTGTGCCAGCGCCGGCAACCACGCGCAAGGTGTGGCCTTTGCTTGCAAATACCTCGACATCAAGGGCGTCATCTATATGCCCGCCATCACGCCCAAACAGAAGATCAATCAAGTGAGGATGTTTGGCGGCAACAACATCGAGATCGTCCTCATCGGCGACACGTTCGACGAATGCCAGGCCCATGCGCTGGCTTTCACCGAAGAAAACGAAATGGTTTTCATCCCGCCATTCGATCACCTGAAAGTGATTGAAGGA
>CBIHQM010000241.1:0-10299 GCA_966211885.1 uncultured Chryseolinea sp. | reverse complement strand
TGAATCTGCAAAAGCTCATGGCCTTGAAGACACATGGTGAAGTATACCGCGGTAAAATGGACGGTGCATTCGATCAACGTCTCTTCCCGGCCAGCCTGCAGTTGAGCCTGCGCGAAGGGGCACAAGTGATGATGGTGAAGAACGATCTTCAGGGACGATGGGTGAACGGCACCATCGGCATCGTTGACCAACTCACGCCCGAGGTGATCATGGTGCGGTTCGCCGATGGGGCCATCCATCGCATCGAGCCCGTGACCTGGGAGCGCAAGGCCTATACGTGGGACAAGCAACTGAACACCATCACCTTCGAAGTGTTGGGCACCTACACGCAATACCCTATCCGTTTGGCTTGGGCGATGACGATCCACAAAAGTCAGGGCCTGACCTTCGACAACGTCGCGATCGACATGGGGCGCGGGGCCTTCGCCCACGGGCAACTCTACGTGGCGTTGAGCCGGTGCAGGACCCTGGAAGGCATCACGCTGAAGTCGAAGATCAACCCCCGGGACATGATCGTCGACGAAGCCGTGGAGTACTTTGCGGGGCGTTGCGGTCTGGGTTGAACCGGATTTGCGGCATTCTGCCAGTTTAGGATGGATCATAACTCCATCCTAACCCAACCTTCCCGGAAAAGGCAAGGCCGGCAAGAACCCGGCCGGGGCGTTGTAAGGCGCCTATTGTTTTCTTACTTTTATCTCCCGTTCACAAAAAACGGGTCATGAATTCCGGCATGCCACCTGTGGGATTCATCCCTTGTATGAATATGATCAGACGACTGCTTACATATGCCTGGTGTTTTTGCTGTGCATCAGCCTGGGCTCAAACCTCGATATTAGAGATCGCGAATCCTGCCCCCCGCGCCGGCGAGGAAGTGGAGATCATCATCACGGTGAAGAAAGAAAGCCTGGAGGCCATCGAAACCAAGGAGAAAAAATCTACCGACGACTTTGCGGCCTTGCGCAAGAACAAGATCGCCTACGGCAATTTGAAAATATCGCAAGTGTTGCCCGATACAGGCAAAGTAAAGATCGGGCCGTTTCGTTTCTCCATCGCCGACCGCGTGTACGAAACCAACAGCCTTACGTTGCGTGTATATCCTAAACTTCCCGACACGGCGCGCGAAGGATTGTGGATCCGCCAGGTCGACTACAACGGACAGAGCTACCTGATCATCGAACAACGCAACGAAAGTGAAGACGCAAAGTTCGCTCAGCTGAATCGCGACAAACTGGAGGCCTCCGGCCTCAACATCGTGACCAGCACCTCAAAATCGGAAAGCCAGTTCCTGGACAAGAAAACTACCGCAGGCTCCACACCGGTCAACTACAGAATATCGACCTACAAATTCAAACGCACTTCCGCCTTCAAAGGGAAAGTAAAGATCGACAAAAGCGTTTTTCTTGATTTCCCGCCCAACGTGTCCATGGACGAGCTTTGGATCAAAGGGTAGCGGATTCTAAATCTTCAGTTTCGCGGCATGCACATCCCCTGCGGGAAATTTCTGCAGCATTTCAAACGCATAGCCCTTGCGTTTGCACCACGATAGCCAGCCATCAAAGGCTTCGATCATCTTTGTTCCCGTTTTGCGTTTCACAAACGCGGGGAAGCCGAAGCGCGGCAGGGTGAGGTCCGTGAATTCCCAAGGATGAAAATAGATATTGAGGTAGTGATCTTTTCGCATCGTGATCGCGCATAAGCTGCGATACAGCCACTGCGGCAGGTTGTGAAACGACAACCAAAAAAGCGGGAACCGCACAAAGGGGGTCGCCGACGCGGGAATCTCCAACAATGCCCCGCTGCGAAACCACGTTCTGTTTTTGAAATAGTTGTTGTAGCGACCGGGGATATACACCGGGTTCAACGACGAGTTATACCGGTATCCCGCCCGGATGATCTCTTCCGTCTCCACCGGCATCATCCGCGCCATGCGAAAACCATCGATGCTTCTTCCCGACAGGCGCTCCAACTCCAGCCGCGATTGCAGCAGGTGCTCATTCTTAAAATCGGAATGATAAAAACCATGGGAGGCCAACTCATGTCCTTCGCCGAGGATGCGCTCAATGACGTCAGGGGCATTTTGTGCAAACACTACCGTACTAAAAAAGGTAGCGCGCGCGGAATGCTTCTTCAGCAGATCGAGGATATGGTGACAACCTGTTTTGGATATAGAGATCTGTTCTTCGAACGAAATGGATTTCCCATACTCTAACGGCATGTCGAATTCTTCTATGTCGAAAGAAAGGTAGAGAAGCGGTCTAAGCATAGGTTGTTTTAACAACGGCAGGATGGTTTGTGGTCCGGATCACATACTGGGGCCTTCCTTTTCCCTGCACAACAATGCGGCCGAGATACAGGCCGATAATACCCAGCATGAGCAACTGGAGGCCGCCAAAAAAGATCACCGTCATGATGATCGAGGTCCATCCCGAAACAGCATGGCCCGTAAAATAACTGATGAGGGCGTAGGGAAGATAGATCAGTGAAATAAGAAAAAATATGATGCCGAGATAGGCCGTGATGACCAGCGGCTTCGTGCTGAACGAGGTGATGCCTTTGAAGGCAAGGGCCAGCATACGCATGAAGCTGTATTTGCTTTTTCCGGAATAGCGGTCATTGGGAAAGTAACGCACGGAAGTTTGCTTGAAACCCATCCATTTCACCAGTCCGCGGATGAAAAGGTCGCTCTCACCAAAACGGATAAACACGTCCACCATCGACCGGTCCATGAGGCGGAAGTCGGCCGCTCCTTTTTCCAATTCGATGCCCGACAATTTATTCAGGAGTTTGTAGAAATAGGATGAGCTCTTGCGCTTGAACCAGGAAAGGCCGGGATCTTCTTCGCGCACGGTGTAGACTACGTCGTATCCCCTTTCCCACAGGTTCACCAGCTGTGGAATGACTTCCGGTGGGTGCTGCATATCACAATCCATCGAGATCACACCGTGGCCGCGGGCCACGTCCAGGCCTGCTTTCAGCGCATGCTGGTGTCCGAAGTTTCGCGACAGTTCGATGAAGAACACGTTCGATTGACCCGACGCGATCTCTTGCACGAGTTCCAGGGAATTGTCGCGGCTTCCGTCGTCGACGAAGATGATCTCATGATCGTAGGGAAGGGTATCGAACACGCGCAAGAGTTCCGCGTAGATCTTCCGGATGTTGCCCGCTTCGTTGAAAACGGGCACCACCACCGAGATGAGTTGTCGATTCATTGGATTCCTGTTCATGCGATTGTTTTTTTCCATTTCGACGATGGATTGTATTTCAAAAGCTCTGCCATTAAATATAACCAAACAAACACACACGGCACAGCCTTCAATGAATACGACGTGATGAACGCCCTGACCGGACGGGGCACAAGATCGGTGGGCGACAACGACGTTAACACGAAAGCAAAGATCAGCAAACCTACAATAATTTTCGCCGGCGGTGGTTCGTGCAAAAGGAACCAAAGCGACACGCCCGTGAAAGCAACAATGTAGGTAGACGATTCCGTGCTACTGCTGAACAAACAAATGAATAGCAACACCGAACACAACATGAGTTGCTGGAACGTGGCGTCGTCGTAATATTGTGTTTTAAGATATGGCAACAGGAAAAGAACGAGACCGGGGATCAAAAAGTACAACATCGGTATGTCGCGGTGGCCCGAAACGCGCCGCACCACCCCCGACAGGGAAATGTCCTGGTGGTGCGACTCCTTCGCATTCAATTCATCTTTGGTTTTGATGGAAACATACCAATCCCGATACGACTGCACCACAAACGCCGGCCCGGAAATGACCATCGGCGCGGCGAAACATACGATCGCCCAAAACACGCACGATGCCACCAGGTTTGTTTTGTTTTTGGAAAAAAAGAAAAACGCCAAGCCGGCGATGCTATACAATTTTATAAAGGTGCCGGCCATGATCACCGCGGCCGCCCAAAAATCTTTCTCCTGTCGCATCCAGGTATAGGCCAGGATGATCGATGCCGCCACCAGTGGATTGATCTGCTGGTTGGAATAGGAGGTATACAGCTCGTTGGTGACGAGCCACAGCAAGGCGATGATGGTGGATTCTTTCAGCGGAAGCTGACGGATGGAATAGAACAATACCGCACCATTGAACATGATCCATAAACAAAGCCCGGGCGCATCGGGCATCAGGGCAAAAGGTGCAAACACCACGCTGAAGAAGGGCCCGTAATGATTGGAGTCGTTGTGTTCGTCGGGGTAAAGCGCGTAAAGGTTCTTGCCTTCCACGCTGTTCCAAAACACATTTTTAAAAATGCGATAGTTATTATAGTGACCCAGCGCATAATGCTGGAGGCCCGCCACCGTGGCCAACGAGAGCCATACGACCAGGATGAATAGGGGCTTTCTGAAAATATTTTTTATCAGGGGCACAACACGGATAGAGAGGCTCACTTTACACAGGTTTATGTTTTCGATCCTTTTTTTCCTTAGACACCAAGATACAATAAGAAGATGCGATGCTTTGAAAATTTAAATTCAGGAAATCGGTGTCGTTCATTCCAAAACGCCTGTCGATACAAGGGTTGAAACTGCTAGCCGTGAGAACAGTTAAAAAACGCAGTTGGGGGGCGGCCGCTCTATGTTCCCGCAGTCCAAAACTACAACGGAACCTGTCGTAAATGCAGGCACCTTATGATATTATTTTTTTGTTTCTAATCCACGCACATCCCCGAACAGTTGTTCAGTAAAACCGAGACCTCCACCCGAACCCAACGAGACTAAAACGAATGAAAGGCCTGGGTGTTGCCTTTGCCATTACGTAACGGAGAGGGCCCCGGTTGGTTTGCCGCATAAAATTTTTTTGCCCTTGTCAAGTTTACAATGTTCCTGTTATCTTGCGGCCAATGGAGAATTTTGTCGTATCGGCACGGAAATACCGCCCCACGGGGTTTGACGAAGTAGTGGGCCAGGAGCACATCACCACTACGCTCAAAAATGCCATCGACAACAACAAACTGGCACAAGCCCTGTTGTTTTGCGGGCCCCGCGGCGTGGGCAAAACCACCTGTGCCCGCATCGTTGCCCGCCTCATCAACGGGTTTGAAGAAAAGGCCGAAACCAACTCCCTGAATATCTTTGAGCTGGATGCCGCCTCCAACAACTCGGTAGAGGACATCCGCAACCTGATCGACCAGGTGCGCTACCCTCCCCAGTTTGGAAAATTCAAGGTCTATATCATCGACGAGGTGCACATGCTTTCCAACGCCGCCTTCAATGCTTTTTTGAAGACGCTGGAAGAGCCCCCCTCCTATGCCATCTTTATCCTGGCCACCACCGAGAAACACAAGGTGATCCCCACCATCCTCTCGCGGTGCCAGATCTTCGACTTCAACCGCATACAGATCAGCGACATCGCGCATCACCTCAAAAAGATCGCGCAACACGAAGGCATCCCCGCCGAGGATGAGGCCCTTCACCTGATCTCGCAGAAAGCCGACGGCGCCCTCCGGGATGCCCTCTCCATCTTCGACCTGATGGTGACCTATTCCTCCGGCAAGGGCGTCACCTTCAACGCCACCCTCAGCAACCTCCACATCCTGGACTATGACTATTATTTCCAGGTAGTCGATGCGCTGTTGACCCAGAATCACACCCAACCCCTGCTGTTGCTGGACGAAATCCTGCGCAAGGGGTTTGACGGTCATAACTTTATCGTGGGCCTCAGCGAACACCTGCGCAACCTGCTGGTGTCGCAAGACGCACGCACCACCAACCTGATGGAGGTGCCCGAAAGCGTGAAAAAGAAATATGCGCAACAAGCGCAGTCCTCACCCCCGTCGCTCCTGCTCACGTGGCTGAACATCGCCAACCAGTGCGACATCAACTACAAAGGCAGCAAGAACCAGCGCTTGTCCGTGGAGCTTGCCCTCATGAAAATGGCAAACGTGGGAGCTGTGCTCCAACTGCAACAGTTGAACCACCTTGGGGATGGGTTAAAAAAAAAATTAGTGTAACGCCGGAAGAAACCGGAACGGCTCCAGCTGACCCCACTCCTGTAGCCGAAACACCCACGCCGGCAACACCAACCAGTGCCACGCCGCCCCCTTCCGCTCCAAAAGAGCCATCCGCGCCGGAGACGCCGCCGTTCCCCGGTCTCTCGCAAAAGCCCGATTTCTCCGAGCGCTCCCGTTTCAAAACGGCCCCCAAAACCACGGTAAAACTTACCGGTCTCACCAAGGTTGAACCCAAACAAGAGCAGACCGAGCAGCAGCAAGTCGAGATGCAATCGCGGGCCACCCAGTCCTTCACCCCCGAGCAAATGCAGGCCGCCTGGAATACCTTTGCCGAGCAACGAAAAAAATTCCAGGCCGAATACCAGCTCCTTTCACAGCCCTACGAACTCCGCGGCACCCAGGTCATTGTCCATTTGTTGAGTCCCGTCCAGGACACCATGCTCAACAACATCAAAGCCGAACTCATCACCCACCTGCGCGACACGCTGCAAAACTATTCGATCCTGGTAGTGGGCGAAATGCGCGAAATGGAGGAAAAGAAAATGATGTACACCCCCCGCGACAAGTTCGACTACCTCGTGGAAAAGAATCCCAACCTGAAGGAACTGAAAGAAAGACTTGGGCTTGACCCCGATTTCTAGGTAAATTGGTTATACCCAAATCGCTTGCCTATGAAACGGATCCTTATGGCGTGCCTGGGCATGACCCTGGCCACTCTTGTTGTTTCGGCGCAAAATCCTGGCTCACCTCAAACTCCTGCTGTTATGTATGTGGAACGCAACGTCTTCACCCTCAAGTTCGGCGCCAGCAAAGAAGCCGTGCCGATGTGGAAAGAATACCTTGAACGCGTGCAGAAGCGCGACAAGAAAATCCATGCGCGCTTGCTGACCGATGTGTCGGGGACTGCGTATAGCCTGGTGTTGGAGCTGGGGTATGAGACCTTTGCTGAAGCAGAGCCGTCGCAGTGCAGGCTGACGCATCAGGAAGATTGGAAGGAGTTTTATGCGAAGTTTATTCCTTTGTGCGAGCGATCAGAACGGACGTATTATAAGTTGCAGGTAGAGTTTTAGAAATTCACATTTCACCACAGAGGCGCAAAGCCAAACTCCTTTTCGTTAACCTTGCTTGCCCGCCGAAGCTTTAGCGAAGGAGGGCGGTTTAAAAATTTTCGGGGCCTTACACTTAAAATAATCCACCCCTCCTCTTCGAACTCCGCCGCGTACTTGTCCCAAACAAGACCCCAAACACTCCCCTTACCAACTCCCTCCCTACTTGCTTGGCCACCGGCGACGCAATCACTTCCTCGAAAGTAGATTTCTCCCGTCGCGAAGAAGTCTTCGCCTGGGCCTTCTGCTCCTTCGCCTCTGCCTGCTCCTCTTCATGCTGCTTCATACGTCCATCCAACATCTCGAACGCGCTTTGAGGATCGACGGTCTCCTTGTATTTTTTATACATGTCAGACGATTCCAATTGTGCTTTATACTCACTCTCGCCCAAGGGCCCCATCACCGATGCCGGCGGCGCCAGATGCGTCACCACGGTTTCGGTGGGAATGCCTTTTTCATTGAGCACCGTGATGAAGGCTTGGCCCGTACCCAGCTGTGTAAACTGTTGTTCCATCTCGTAGTACTCCGACTTGGGAAACGTCTTCACTGTTTCTTTTAAAGCTTTCACATCGTTGGGCGTGAAGGCACGGATCACGTGATGCACCCGGTTGCCCAACTGTGCCAGCACCGAGGGCGGCACGTCTTGCGTAAGCTGCGTGCAGAAGAATATACCTACGCCCTTCGAGCGGATCAAGCGGATGATCTGATCGATCTGGTCCAGGAAAGCTTTGGGCGCGTCGTTGAAGAGCAGGTGGGCTTCGTCGAGGAAGAAGATGAGTTTGGGTTTGTCCAGGTCGCCGGCTTCGGGCAGGCGCTGGTAGAGCTCGGCCAGCAGCGACAGCATGAACGTGGAGAAGATGGCCGGTTGGTTTTGGATGTCGGCCACGTTGAGCAGGCTGATGACACCGCGGCCGTCGATCTTTTCGAACAGGTCTTCCACGTCGAACGAGGTCTCTCCAAAAAGGCTGTCCACGCCTTGTTGCTCCAGGGCCACGATCTTGCGCAGGATGGTTGAGGCCGTGGCGCCGGATATTTTTCCGTAGTCGCTCTTGATCTCCGCGGCGCCCGGACCTTCCGTGAGATAGTTCAAGACTTTCTTAAGATCGTTGAAATCCACGACGGGCAAATTCTTGTCGTCCGCATATTTGAAAAGAATGTTCAACACGCCGGTCTGGGTATCGTTCAGTTCCAGGATTTTGCTGAGCAAGGTCGGGCCGAACTCTGTGACAGTGGCGCGCATTTGTGCACCGAGTTTTCCGGTGAGGGAATACAATTCGACGGGAAATCCGGAGGGTGAATATTTTATGCCCAGTGCATTGGCGCGCTCGGTGATCTTATCGTTGGCCACACCTTCCTTCGCCATGCCCGACAAGTCACCTTTCATATCGGGCATGAAAACACAAACGCCCGCGGCCGAAAGCTGCTCGGCCATCAATTGCAAGGTGCGTGTTTTGCCCGAGCCGGTGGCGCCGGTCACCAATCCATGCCGGTTCATCATACGCAGGGGCAAATTCACTTTGGCTTCGGCGATGATCTCGTTGTTGAGAACACCCGCGCCGAGATAGATGGAGGGAAGCGCTGTGGTGTACGCCTTGTTGATGGCGGCGATGAAGCTTTCTTTTGACATGGGCGATGGTTTTTTATGCAATTTAAAATTATCGCGATAGCAAAAGAAAAGGCCTGAAAATTTCAGGCCTTTCCAATAGGGCAGTGGGGACGACTATCCCGTTATTTCGGTTCCTCGTAGTTCTGGAAGGTATAGGCAAAGCCCAGGTTGAACGCCTGGCTGATCTGCGCGCCGGAATCCTGGTCGTAATCGTAGAGCAGTATCCCTCCTAAACCAACCTGGATGAACCGATTCACTTTTGCATTCAGCAACAGCTCCAGCCGGTGGTCGATGGTTTTCCAGGCCAGGGTCTCGTAGTTGGCGAACATGATGTAGCGCCATTGCAGGTTCATATTTTTGGCGATGTCTTTGTTGTACTCGGCCATCAACTGAAATGCCAGCCATTCATACCGGGTTTCGGAGGGAGGCGTTACCCCATAGGGTTTTACAGGATCTACAGCAGGGATAAACCGCTGAGCGTCGTGCGCAATCGTAAGCCTGGGGGCAAACGGTGACATGCGCACTTTAAAATAATCCACGGGATGGTACTCCAAACCCCAGGCTGACGTAATGTAGCCGGGGGCCAGAAAATCGGAGATCAAAATACTTTGCTCCACGCCGTTGGCGTCTTTCTCATATTTGTATCCGGGAGCAAACTGTGAAATGAAGTTGAGCGATGAGAACAATCCCCAGTTCTTGCTCAGTTCGTAACCGTACTTGGTGTCGATAAAAATGCGGTCCACGGTCTTGCGATAGCCTTGACCTGCGTTGTTCACAAAACCGTAGAGCAGATCGATCTCGTTCTCCCATCCGTTCCGGCCGTGTTTGTAGGTGAGCTTATAATTGAAGCGGGCGTTCAAGCCGATGGAGTTTGTACCCCCAGCCTTCCAGTTGGACGAAAACGAAGCTTGGTTTACGTTGATGTTGAACAACAACTTCCTCTTCCAGTGTGTGAGCGAATCAGGCTTCACAACTTGAGCCTGCAAACCCGGGGCGATGATCAGTAAGAAAAAAGCAACAAGGAGAGTGAGGAGGGTATGGGTCTTTTTCATAACAGTGGGTTTTTAACAAAACTACTAAGTACCGTTAAAAACCCAAACAACGAAAAATCAGATATTGTTTAGCTTGATCTCGTCGAGGGCCACTTCCGTGAGGGGCTTGGTGATGAACTTGATCACGTGATTGTTGTTCACGATCTTGTCGATGTCGCGTTTGTTGTCGGAGCTGGAGAGGATGATGACCTTGCATTTGTTTCTCACCACTTCGTTGAACTTCTCAAACTCGTAGAGAAAAACAAAGCCATCCACGATGGGCATGTTGATATCCAGGAAGATCAGGCTGGGTAGATTTTCAGCATTGGTCTGGTTTTCGCGCAGGTAGTCCAACGCGGTTTTGCCGGAACCTTTTACTTCCACGCGCTTGGCAAACTTGGTAATCTCGATGATACGCTTACTGATAAAGTTATCAGTGTCATTATCATCAACGAGCATTACTAAGTCAATGGCTTTTGTATCAGTTTGCATCAATAATCAGTAAATCAGGCCTCACTTTCAATTCCACGAATCACAAAAATATCCTTTTGTTAGAATATCCGGCATGGGTTCCGCAAAATTCATG
>CBIHQM010000240.1:0-10353 GCA_966211885.1 uncultured Chryseolinea sp. | reverse complement strand
ATTTTGAAACCAAAAAGCATTCAAAACAATCCAGCCGCCCAGGAACACAAAGAAGGTGATGATAAACTTCCAACTGCCCCCGAACGCCGCGATCCGGTCGGCCATCTTCTGACCCGTCGTCAAAGGCTCATCCTCATTCAATTTGTCGGTCAGGGTGTCTTTGTTCTTTAATGCCTCCAGCACCGTGGCCTCCAACACCGACAACTCACCAACTTCCTTGGCCAGGTAGCCGGCAATATACTTCTGGCGGTACATGTTCAGCTCCGTCAACGCGCAATGATCGCCCGCCTTGAATTGGGGATACTGCGCCTGCATCACCGACAGGATGGGCGATTGAATGGTCTTCGCGGAGATTTTCTCACTTACCGGAAATTCCTTGCGGGAAAGATCGCTGATAAAGGTGTCCATAAATACAATAACTGGTTTCAGTAAAGATACTGGCTAGGCTCCCCGTCGTCACCTGACAAAAATCAGGTTTTCCCATGGCAATCGTCACCCCTGAGCATTCTACGGGCCGATACTTTTATAACGGAAAAATAATTCAGGTAAAACCGATAAATGCTTATGCAAATAGAAAGATTCAGCTACGACAACAAGATCGTGAAGGCATTCATGATCGCCACCGTTGTGTTCGGACTCGTGGGCATGCTCGTTGGGCTAACGGCCGCGATACAACTGGTGTACCCGGTCTTCAACTTTGACCTGCAGTATACCACGTTTGGCCGGATCCGGCCGTTGCACACCAACGCCATCATCTTTGCGTTTGTGGGCAATGCGATGTTTGCTGGAATTTACTACTCCATGCAGCGCCTGCTCAAGACCCGGATGTTCAGCGACAAGCTCAGCTGGATCCACTTTTGGGGATGGCAACTCATCATCCTGGCCGCGGCCATCACCCTGCCGCTCGGCTACTCCACCTCAAAGGAATACGCCGAACTGGAGTGGCCGATCGACATCGCCATTACGATCATATGGGTGGTGTTTGGTTGGAACATGATCGGCACCATCATCAAACGCCGGGAGCGGCACATGTATGTGGCCATCTGGTTCTACATCGCCACGTTCATCACGGTGGCCGTGTTGCACGTGGTGAATTCCTTCGAGATCCCCGTCACTTTTTTCAAGAGCTATTCATGGTATGCCGGTGTGCAGGATGCACTGGTGCAATGGTGGTATGGTCACAATGCCGTGGCTTTCTTTCTCACCACCCCTTACCTGGGCATGATGTATTACTTCCTGCCCAAAGCGGCTAACCGGCCCGTATATTCGTATCGTCTTTCGATCATCCACTTCTGGTCGCTCATCTTCATTTACATCTGGGCGGGCCCTCACCATTTGCTGTATACCTCCCTGCCGGATTGGGCGCAATCGCTGGGCGTTGTCTTTTCCATCATGCTCATCGCCCCGTCGTGGGGTGGGATGTTGAACGGATTGCTCACGCTGCGAGGAGCCTGGGACCGCGTGCGTGAAGATCCCGTTTTGAAATTTATGGTGGTGGCCGTCACCGCCTATGGTATGGCCACCTTGGAAGGCCCGCTGCTGTCGTTAAAGAATGTGAACGCCATTGCGCACTTCACGGACTGGATCGTCTCCCACGTGGAGGTGTGTTGTTTAGGATGGATCGGCTTTATTATCTTTTCCATACTGTATTGGATCACACCGCGCATGTGGAACACCAAGCTGTATTCCACGCGGCTGGCCAACACACACTTCTGGCTGGGAACCCTCGGCATCATTTTCTATGCACTTCCCATGTATGTATCGGGCGTAGTTCAAAGCCTGATGTGGAAAGAGTTCAACGCCGAAGGTTTCCTCGTCTATAAAAATTTCCTGGAAACAACGATGGCCATCTTGCCGCTGCATGCCTTGCGCGCTACCGGTGGTGCGTTGTACCTGACCGGTGCGATCATCATGACCTATAACCTGATCAAGACCGCCAATGCCGGAAGCTTCATCGCCAACGAAGATGCCGAAGCCGCTCCGCTCGAGAAAGCGTATATAGCTACCAGCGGTGGATGGCATCACCGGTTGCTGGAACACAAGCCCGTCATTTTTACGGTACTCACCCTGGTCGCCATTCTCATTGGTGGGGTAATTGAAATGATCCCCACGTTCCTCATAAAATCCAATGTACCGACCATCACCAGCGTTAAACCCTACACGCCATTGGAACTTCACGGGCGTGATATTTATATCCGCGAGGGGTGCGTGAATTGTCATACTCAAATGGTGCGCCCCTTCCGTTCGGAGACGGAGCGTTATGGCGAGTATTCGAAGGCAGGAGAGTTTGTTTATGACCACCCGTTCCTGTGGGGTTCGAAGCGCACGGGACCGGACCTGGCCCGTCTCAACGGCAAGTATTCCAACACGTGGCACTACAACCACTTGCTGGCACCCGACGCCGTGTCTACCGGATCGATCATGCCGGCCTATCCCTGGCTGTTCGAGCAGTCGATTCAAAAGGAGCTGACCCCGGGAAAATTTTCCGCCATGCGAACCATCGGTGTGCCCTATGAAACGGGCTATGAAGAGAAAGCCAATGATGAATTGGAACAACAAGCCAACGCCATCGCCGGCACACTGAAAACCGATGGCATCGAAGTAGCCGACGACGCCGAGATCATCGCCGTCATCGCCTACCTGCAACGGCTGGGCAAGGACATCAAAGTGGAGACGGCAAATCCGACGTTGGTTAGCGAAACCCCTAAAAACTGATTTCCTATGTATAAGAATGTTCTTCAAAGCATCGATAACATCGCCATCTGGCCGGTCATATCGTTTGTCATCTTCTTTGTCTTCTTCCTCTGCCTGTTGTGGTGGGTGTTTACGGCCGACAAAAAGATGATCCGAAAAATGAGCGAGATGCCGCTCGAATCCACCGAACCCACGGCTACACCATCCGAAACCCCGGTATCATGAAAAAGACAACATTTCTTCTCGCTGGCCTCCTGGCATTCATGGCGGCACAGGCACAAGAACCTACCTCGAAAACATTTTGGGACGACCCCGTGAACAACCCGGCAACACCGATCTACGTGACGGCAGCCCTTGTCTTCATCGTGTTCTTGTTAGTGGTCACCGTTTCCATCATGATGCTGCGGGCCTTTCATACGTTGATCGAGCAAACGGAAAAGGCCAAAGCCAAAGCGATGGGTGTGGCCTACACCCCCCGGCCGTCGTGGTGGTCCACCCTAACCCAGAAGCTAAACGACTCGGTACCCGTCGAACGCGAACAGGACATCGACCTGGGACACAGCTTTGATGGCATCCGTGAATTGGACAATCACTTGCCGCCCTGGTGGAAATGGCTTTTCTATGCCACCATTGCCTGGTCTGTGGTATACTTCGTCGTGTTTCACATCTCGTCCAGTCTCCCCTTGTCGCACGACGAATACCAGAATGAGGTGGCCATGGCCGAAATAGCAAAGCAGAAATTGCTGGCGTCGCAGCCTCAGGCGGTGATCGACGTCGATAAATTGGAATACACCGCCGACGCGGCCATCATCGGGAAAGGACAAAAAGTGTTTCAGGACAACTGCGTCTCCTGTCACCGGAAAGACGGCGGAGGAAACACCATCGGTCCGAACCTGACCGACGACTATTGGCTGCACGGCAACGGCATCAAAAATGTCTACACCACGGTGAACGGCGGTTTCGTTGAGAAGGGCATGCCGGCCTGGGGAAAAGCCCTCAGCCCTTCCGAAGTGCGCGACGTCACCTTTTTTGTCCTCAGCCTGCATGGCACCAACCCTCCCGAACCCAAGGCACCACAGGGAGCGTTGGCCAAGCCCGATGCATCACCCAAAACCGACAGCCTGAACGTGAGTGCAGCCCGATAAACAAAAAACAACATGAAAACCGAAGGCCTCGACCTTTACCAGTATGAAGAAGAGTTCCGCGACAACATTGCCACGGTAGACGAAAAGGGAAAACGCATTTGGATCTATCCCAAAAAACCATCGGGTCCGTTGCATACGTGGCGCATCGTGGTCACGGTGGTGCTGCTGGGACTTTTATTTGGCGGCCCGTTCATCACCCTCAACGGCAAGCCCCTGCTCCTGCTGAATTTCTTTGAGCGACGGTTTGTGATCTTTGGCCAACCGTTCTGGCCCCAGGATTTTGTGCTGCTGGCCGTCACGCTGATCACGTTTTTTGTTTTCATTATTTTGTTCACCGTGGTCTTTGGCCGCATCTGGTGCGGATGGCTTTGCCCGCAAACGCTCTTCATGGAAATGGTGTTCCGCAAAATAGAATACTGGATCGAAGGCGATGCCCCCGCGCAGCGCCGACTGGACCAGCAGCCGTGGAACATGAACAAGGCATTCAAGAAAATTTCCAAACATGCGATCTTTATCATCATCTCCCTTCTCATCGCCCACACCGTGATGGCGTATATGATCGGTGTTCCGGAAACGTATAAGATCATTACACACTCGCCCGCTGAAAATCTCTCCGGCTTCATCGCGCTCGTTGTTTTCACTGCCATCTTTTATGGCGTGTATGCCAAGTTCCGCGAGCAGGCCTGCATCGCGGTTTGCCCTTATGGCCGGCTGCAGGGTGTGCTATTGGTGAAAGACTCCATCGTGGTGGCCTACGACTGGATCCGGGGTGAACCCCGCGGACACATCAAGAAAACCACCGCACCAACCGCACCCAAAGGCGACTGCATCGATTGTAAATTGTGCGTCCACGTGTGCCCCACAGGCATCGATATCCGCAATGGCACGCAGCTCGAGTGTATCAACTGCACCGCCTGCATCGACGCCTGCGACGATGTGATGATAAAGATCGGGAAACCCAAAGGACTGATCCGTTATGCGTCGTACACCTCCATCAAAGAGGGCGTACAAAAACTTTTTACACCCCGCGTGATCGGCTATTCATTTGTGCTCCTGATCCTTGTCGGGATCCTGAGCTTCACGCTGGCCACGCGCTCCGATGTAAAAACCACGGTCCTGAAAGTACCGGGCACCCTCTATCAAAAAACTCCCGACGGCTTCATCACCAACCTCTACAACGTTGAATTCCTGAACAAGACCTTCGACGACATCCATCTGGAGACCCGCGTCGAATCGCCCGCCACGGCTGTGCTGGTGAAGGCCGACGGCAAAGAAATTGTTATCAAGGCCGAGGGCATGGTCAAAAACATTTTCTTCATCAAGATCCCGGAAAAAGATGTCGTGAGCGCCCGCACCGTTGTGCGGTTGGGCATTTATGAGAACGGAAAACGCATCGAGACCATCAAGGTAAAATTTATTGGCCCGGTCACAAAATCATCGGATATGAACAGCCGGTTGAAAGATGAACAACGTGATTAACAAAAAACCAAAATCGTATGAACTGGGGTAAATCCATCGTCTTAGCGTTCGTCTTGTTCGCGGCCTTCATTGGTGTGCTGGTGACAGTCTGTGTGCGGCAGGAAATCAGCTTAGTATCAAAAAACTATTACCAGGAGGAACTGGACTTCCAGGCCCAGATGGAGCGCAAGCGAAACACGGAAGCTTTAATCGATAGACCTGAAATTCAAGTTGGTGAGGACCGGTCCTTGAAGATCACCTTCGCCGGATTCTCCCAGCTTGAAAAAGGTCGCCTCAACCTCTATTCTCCAGGCGACGCCACACAAGACAAAACTTTCTCCCTGCAGCAAACGACCGGACCCGATCAAGTCTTTTCCGTTGGAAAATTGAAGAAAGGAAAATATATCGCCCGCATGACCTGGACCATGCACAATAAAGAATTCTACTACGAAACCATACTCTACCTTTGATATGTGGTATACGGCACTCCTGATCGGATTAACAGGGAGCCTGCACTGCGCCGGCATGTGCAGTCCGTTGCTCATGGCCGTGACCAACCTAACCCCGGCGGTGGCCCTGAACAGAGTCTTGTATAACGGTGGCCGGATCCTCACCTATGGTTTGCTGGGAGCGGCGGCCAGCAGCGCCGGTTCATTTTTCCCGGTGGCCCGGTATCAGAATATATTGTCCATCACTTTTGGGATCATCCTCATCCTGGCGGCTATTCTGCGGATAGACCGCTTCAACATCCCTGTCCTGATGAAGGGCGCCAGCATGATCACCGCGTGGGTCAAATCAAAATTTGCTTTCTTCTTAGCCCGGAAGAGTTCTCCCGCGATCTTTTTGATGGGGATGTTGAACGGCTTTCTTCCCTGCGGCATGACCTTGCTGGCGCTCGGCTATTGCATGATGCTGAACGGTCCTGTGGATGGATTTAATTTTATGTTGTTGTTTGGGGCCGGCACCCTGCCCGTCATGCTCGGGCTTGCCCCTGTGATCTTGTTGGGAATAAAGAAATTCAACTTGAGCATCCAAACGGCCACGACAAGCCTCATGATCCTTGCCGGGGTGATCCTCATCGCCAGGATCTTTATCCACGCCGGCATCGAGGCCAGTCACCACAACGGCGAAATGATCGACATCGTGTTGTGCCGCTAGCGGGCAACGTTCCAACGCACTACCTTCTCGAGTTTTGACTGCGACTTGATCTTGATCTTACCTCCCTCGATCTCGATCAATCCTTCATCCTTAAAATCCGACAACACCCGGATGACGGACTCTGCCGCCGTGCCCACCATCTTGGCCAGGTCGTCGCGAGAGATCTGAATGTTCTCCTTGCTGTCCTTGAGTTGAAGGGCGGTGAGCAACGCATCGGCCGTACGTTGGCGCACAGAATTGTAGGCCAGGTTCACGAGTTGTTTTTCTTTCTCCGCCACCTTTTTGCAGAGCAACGAAATGAAGCTGGCCGAAACGTCAGGACTTTGCAGCAGCGCAAGAAAGTCTTGTTTGGGGATCACCGTCAGCTCCGTGTCTTGCATGGCAATGGCCGACTCCTGGTAGAGCGTGCCTTCCAGTATCGGTTCAAAACCAAAAAAATCGTCGGCATTGACCAGCGCGGTGATGAGCTCTTTGCCATCCGGATGCCCCTTGAATATTTTGACATTGCCGGACTTGACATAATACACGTTCAAGGGCGTGTCGCCCTCGGCAAAGATCTCGCTTTTCTTTTTGAACGCTTTGGTCTTCTTGTCCTTGCCCAGGTCTTTCATGTTCAGGACCTGGCGGGCATCCTTTATAAACTGGTCCAGCCCTTCGGCATTCGATTCGTATAGCGCCCGTTGCATGGCGCTTTTCCGGAGCCGGGCTTCGATGGCGTTCAACAGGTCGGTGTCATCAAAAGGTTTTGTCAGGTAGTCGTCGGCGCCGAGGTTCATGCCCTTTCGGATGTCGATCTTTTCGGTCTTTGCCGTCAGGAAAATAAAGGGGATGCTGGCGGTGTCTTCCTTTTTATTGAGAATGTGCAACACACCATAGCCATCCAATTCCGGCATCATGATGTCGCAGACGATCAGGTCCGGTTTCTCTTTTTGCGCCAGCTCAACGCCCACCTTGCCATTGGGTGCGGTCTTCACGTCGTAGCCGGCCAGCACAAGGATCTCGGATGTGTTTTCCCTGACATCGGGGTTGTCTTCAATCAAGAGGATCTTTTTCATTTCGATAGGGGGTTCGTCGAGGTTGGGATGGTCACTTTAAAGAGCGTTCCTTTATTGTATTCGCTGGAGAAGGAAATCGTGCCTTGCAACAAGTCGATGTATCGCTTCACAATGTTCAACCCCAATCCGGTGCCTTGCACATTGCCGGAATTGCTGGCCCGGAAAAAACGTTCGAACATGTGTTTCTGGTCTTCCTCCGGTATGCCGATCCCTTCGTCCTGTACTTCAAAGCGCACGGCCCCCGGTTGGTCCCGGCAAGTGATGTAGATGGACTTGTTCACGTCGGAATACTTGCTGGCGTTGGTGATCAGGTTGAACAAAATGTTTCGAAGGATCCGGGCGTCGCACACTATTTCGGAGGCTTCCATTTTACAATCCAGGATAATATGCTGTCCTTCTTTCAGTATCCCGTTCGTCTCCTCCTTGATCTCGTCCAAAAATTCCCGCGGTTGGATCGTCTCGTTCACCACGTCCACCTTGCCTTCTTCCAATTTTCCCAGCGAGAGGAAATCATTCAAAATTCCCGTCAGCTGGTTCACCGACGACTTGATGCGCTGCACGTGCTTGTTGATCTTGTCCGACTCGCCCCGCGCGTTATATTGATCGATGAGGGAAGCCGAACTCAGCACCGTGCTCAACGGCGTGCGAAATTCGTGGGAGGCAATGGAAACGAATTTGGTCTTCAACTCATTCAACTCCCGTTCTTTCTCCAGCGATTTCCGCACTTCTTCCTCCGCCTTCTTTCTTTCGATCACTTCTTCCTCCAATTTCAAAATGGAATTGTTCAGGGCTTCTGTTCTCATCTCCACTTTCTTTTCCAATTCGACGGCATAGACGATCAGTTGCTCCTCGCTTCGCTTCAGTGCGTCTTCCGTTTTTTTGCGCATGGAAATATCGCTGATGAAGGCCATGACCAGCAACTCGGATTTCACTTTGGTAAAGCTCAGGGAAATCTCCACCGGGAACTCGGACCCATCCCGCCGCAAAGCCGTCAGGTCTCGGCCTGCCCCCATTCGCCTGGGGAAAGGGTTGGAATTGAAGGCACTTCTGAAATTTACGTGCCCACTCCGGTAGCGCGCTGGCAACAATTCCTCCATGGTCAACCCGGTGAGCTCATCGGTAGCGTATCCGAATAACTGTTCCGCTACCGGGTTGGCCACCACGATCTTGCCCTGGGTGTCGACCATGATAATGCCTTCCGACATGCTCTGAAAAATCTCACGAAATGCCTCGTTGGTGATAAGGCCGGTCTGTGGTGTACCCATAAGCGCAAGTTAAGGTCGTATAGACTATGATGCATGACAAAAATCAGTTTTTTCCTTGACTTTCATCCAAAAATTCTGCCCCGGAACACCGTAGGTTGCAGGGAGAATTTTCATTTTAACATCCTATGACCAAGGGCATACTTTGCACCATCGACTTCTCGGAAGCCTCCCGGCAGGCACTCAAATGGGCGGTCCAATTTTCGAAAACGCAAGGCAGCGACCTGACCATCCTGTATACCTACCGGCTCACCAAAAATATGACCGGCGAAGTGGTGGTCTGGAAGAAAAAAATGGAGGAAGAGGCGCTACAAAAGTTCGCAGCCTTCGAAAACGATTGGCTGAAGCCGTCCGGCATAAAATACGATTTCAAAATCGAGGTCGGCTTCGTGGCCGACCGGATCGAAGATCACACACGGAAAAGTGAAATTGGATTTTTGGTTATGGATAAAAATATGTGCTCCCAGAACAAGGACACCTTCGATGATCTGATGGAACACATGACGGTGCCGCTGGTCATTGTTCCTTAACCGGCGGCCCATCCAAAATCAATCGGTTACCCCATTTACAGAAACCAACGGAAGGTTAGTCGAGTGCCTTCAACAAATCCGCCAGATCAAGGGGATTGGTGAACATGACGATCGTTCCATCGGCATGGTAGGTCCAGCGTTCCTTGGGGCGGTCCCAATAGAGTTCCACGCCATTGTTGTCCGGGTCATTTAAATAGAGCGCCTCCGATACCCCGTGATCGCTGGCGCCCGTCAGTGGGTAGCTGGCCTTTCTCAGCCGGTCGTAGATCATCGCCAGATCCTTTCTTGTCGGGTAAACAATCGCCGTATGGAAAAGTCCGACACCATCCCTTTTTGACGGTGGGGCGTTCTTGCTGAACCAGGTGTTCAAGCCGATGTGATGATGGTATCCACCGGCGGAAATAAATGCCGCCTGGTCGCCATAGGTCGTGGTCAATTCAAAACCCAGGAGATCGCAGTAAAACGCCAGGGCCCGTTCGATGCTGGAAACCTTTAAATGGACGTGGCCGATGCGGGTTTGGGATGGTATGGTGTAATCTTGCTTCATACAAATTCAGTTAATACCGTGAGCCCTCCTCGGGGGAGAAATCTTTGTTGAATAAAGTCTTCGTTCTGTAAGTTAAGAAGTCACGCGCATATTCCATCTGCCTTATCGGTTAGTATCCCTAGTCTATGCACACATCTTTGAAGACTGGCGCAAGTGAATGAATAACCCTGGCCTTTAGGCCAGGGTTAAGGCAATACATCATCCCGTCCGCCGGCTGGCGGACTGACCATGCCGGGGATACGTGGAGGATGGTGGATGAAGATATATGTATGTGTCCGTTACTCGTTAGTCGGAAAGTCAGGGCTAAAGCCCGCTGATATCTTCGTTGGTATTCCCCGGCCTAAAGGCCGGGGTTATTCATTCATTTGTGCTTTACTTCGAAAAATATGTGCATAGACAAGTCTAAAGCCTGGGGTTACAAAAAAGAGACTGCCTTTTTGAGACCGCCTGTTTTTTTTATTTAAAACCTCACTCCTACTTTTGCGCCTGGTTGCTATTAAATAT
>CBIHQM010000239.1:0-10439 GCA_966211885.1 uncultured Chryseolinea sp. | reverse complement strand
TAACCCACCACGACAACCTCCGCCAGTGACGTTGCGTCGGGGATGAGGCTGACGGTGATGTTCGTTTGGTTGGTGATCACAACTTCCTGGCTCACGTATCCAACAAAGGAAACCACCAGCGTGGTATTTTCTCCGATCGCCAGACTAAACTGACCATCGGAATCCGTAACCGTTCCAGAAGATGAGCCCTTGACCAAAATGTTGGCCCCCGGAAGCTGCATATTGTCGTCTGCTGACATGACTTTCCCGGTAATGGTCCGCTCTTGCGCGAGCGTCCAGCCCGGAGAAAGCAGGATCAGCAAACAAAGCATGCTTTTAAAAATGTGATAGAATTTTAACATAAGATCGGTGTTTAATAAAGTGGTACTAAATCCTCCATAATTTCCCTCTACCCGGCGGGCTTTCAGTAGTGGAATTTTTCCATTTCTTTCTGAATCTTATCATTTTTCAATGGTTTGCGGGGGCGTTATCGCTGTGGTATCAGAAGTTTTTAGGAAATTAAACCCCTCATGAAGGTTCCCAGATTTATAAAGATCCAATTTCCCGAAAACCGGTCGTTCGACGTGGTCAAAGTGGTTCGTCCTTATTTCGTAGTGCCGTGGCACTTTCATCCCGAGCTCGAGATCATGCTGGTCACGCAAGGACAGGGCACCCGCTTTGTCGGCGACAGCGTGGAACGCTTCGAGGCAACCGACCTGGTGATGCTGGGCCCCAACCTGGCCCACGTGTGGAAAAGCGACGACACCCATTTCAAAGGCAATCAATTCAGCCTGGCTGAGGCCATCTATATTGTTTTTACACACGATTCGTTCGGGAAGGAATTCTTTTCGGTTCCGGAAATGGACAAAGTGAGAAGCTTGTTGATGCGTTCGCAGAAAGGAATAAAATTTGGAGCGGCCACAAAAAAACTAATGGTGTCCAAATTCCAGGAAGCGCTCACGCTGAAAGGCACCGAGCAGTTCTTTTTGTTTATGGATATCCTGCAAATTCTCTCGGAGAGCACGGACTTCTCCTACCTCTGTTCGGAACACTACAAACAAAAACTGGATGCCTCCGACCTGCACCGGCTCGACAGCGTGCTGGACTACTTACTGATCAACTTTAAAAACGACATCAAACTGGAAGACGTGGCCAGCGTGGCCAACATGTCGGTCAACGCTTTTTGCCGCTACTTCAAGGACCGGACCAATAAAACCGCGATCCAGTTCCTCAACGAGATCCGCATTGAACACGCCCACAAAATGCTGACGGAAACACAACTCAATGTGGACCAGATCAGCGTCGACAGCGGATTTAAGAATGTCTCCAATTTTTATCAGCAATTTCAAAAAGTGACGGGCGTTTCGCCGCTGAAATTCAGGAAAGAACACAAGGACAAATTCTTCTGATCCGTCAGGAGGTCGCTGTGCGCTGGACGGACTTCACCGTAAACGCCAGGAGCACCACGATGAGGGCCACCACAAAAAAGTTTAAAAAGAAAATGGAAGCGATCGGCATGTGTTGATCGTATAAAAATCCGGTCCAGAAATTTCCAGTGATCTGGCCGATGCCAAAATAAGCCGCATACAAAAGCGATTGTCCCGTAGCCCTCCATCGCACGGCCACCAGCCGGTTGGTATATTCCACGCCCGCTACCCAGAATAACGACCACGAAAGGCCATGCAGAATTTCTATTGGCAACGCCATTTCCGGCACGTTCACGAGGCTGTACAACAACAACCGGAGCGCCGTGGCGGCCGTCGTGAGCAACAGCGTATTGCGAAGGCCTATGCGACGAATGATGGCGTCGCTAAAATAAAAGAATGGGATCTCGCACAAACCCTGCAACGACAGCCCAAACCCAACCAGCGAAGCGGAGGCGCCATTCTCCTTCATGTAGATCGAATAAAAATTCCAGATCGTGGTCGCCGCGGCCGACACCAGGAAGAAGGCCATCAAAATAACCAGCAACGACGGCGTGATGATCTCGCGAAGCGCCGATGCAAATGAAAATTCTTCGGTTGATTTTTCTTTTGTGTATTCGTGCGGGATCGTCGTCGACAGGAAGAAGACCAGCAATAAAGAAGCACCCGAATACATAAAGATCACCCGCGTATCCAAGGCGTCGATGAAGTAGCCGATCACAATCCCTGTAACCGCCCATCCCGCCGCGCCTGCCAATCGTACGCTGCCATAGCTAAACGTGGGGTCGCGTTGGGTGAGTTGCAAGGTGAGGCTGTCCATGACGGGCTGCAGGCCGTTGTAGAAAACGGACATAAAAACCGTCATCACCACCAGCATGCCAAACGAGGCATCGAGTTGCAGCAAAAAGAAAGCGATCGTGGCCATGAGGCTATAGACCATCATGCTCCTTCGAAAACCCCACCGGTCGGCCAGCATGCCCACAAACGGTTGGACGAGGAACATGCTGATGGGCGTCACGCTGAGGATGATCCCAATCTGGATCCCCGAAAGACCGCGCGACTTCAGGTTGTCGGCAAACAAAGGGAGCCATGAAGCGGTGCAGCTCAGGATGAGAAAATAAAGTAGCCGTAAACGGTTGACCTCTGTAAGCCGCATAAATTGCTACGCCCCGTTTTGTTTCATGGTTAATTCCCCTGCTGCTGCTTCGTCCATAAAGATAAACCCGTTTGCGTGTTGTTGCATAATGGAGGCCGGCACCTCGATGGAGAGAGGCCCTTCCAACGCTTTTCTCATGATCGATGCTTTACGGGCGCCGTTGGCCAGGAGGATGGCTTGTTTAGCGTCCAGTAAGGTTTGCAGCCCCAAGGTAATACCTTTTGAAAGGGTGGTGTGTTCCGTAAAATATTTTTGTCCAACGTTTTTTGTGTTGGCGTCGAGATCGATCACGTGCGAATATTTTTTTGCGGACACTCCCGGTTCATTAAAACCGATGTGGCCGTTCATGCCGATGCCCACGACAATGGCGTCGAGCACCCCGCGCGAAAGAATGAACGCGTCCATGTTGCGGCATTCCTGCTGCAGGTCCGCTGCCTGGGAATCGAAAAGTTTGAACCGGTCGCTTTTGATCTTCAGGGGATCCAGGACAACGTTGCGCAAAAAGTAAGCACAACTCCCGGGATTGTCGGGTGGAATGCCCACCCATTCGTCCAGGCCGATAAAGGTGCAGCGCGAGATGTCCACGCGTTCGTAGATCAGTTTTTCTACGAGCCGGGTATAGGGAAGCAACGGTGTTTCGCCCGCGGCCAGCGCTACGATAAAATCGGGTTTCTGGACGATGCGTTGAAATAAAAAATCTGCCGTCTGTTGCGCAAATTCTTCTGGATTGGAAGCGATAAAAGTTTGCATCGGGATGAAAGCAAAAAGTTCTCCCTCAAGCGAGGAAGAACTTTAGTGGATAGATGGGCAATATTTACATTAACTAATGACGGGATAATTGAAGGTCGACTGCAGCGTAATGCGTCGTCCGGTGGCTTGCGACTGACGCGCGGCTTCAATGATCTCCAACACGTGAAGGGCATGCGGTGCGGTGATGATCGGCTCTTTGCCGGTGGCCATCGCTTCGCAGATCGCGGAAGCGCCTTGTTGCCAAACGTAGGTGCCCGTGTCGGTGGCCATGCGTTGGGTGGCTTCGTTATCTTTTGTGGCCATGTCTACGCCGAAAGGCGCCCAATCGTAGCCGATCATTTGCAGGTTGCCTTCGGTTCCCAAAATGGAAACGGTGGGTTTGTCTTGTCCTTTTCCAGCGTGACCATAGGGATCAAAATAATTGAAACCACTTTGCACGTGCGAGAGGGCACCGCTGGCGTGTTCCATCAACACCATCGAGTTGTCTTCTTCTTCCACCTTGATGGGGTTGGGGCGATTGCTCACTTTGCGCTCGGGCGTGATGATGTTCAACATGGCGACAACTGATTTTACGGGACCGAGCAAACCGGTCAGCGTTACCATGTTATACACCCCCAGGTCGGGCATGCTGCCGCCGTTCTTTTCATAAAAGAAAGCAGACCAATCCGGACCGAGGTGACCATAGTGGGCATGGGCTGCAGAAACTCTGCCCAACTTGCCTTCATTGATGGCCTTGGCCATGAATGCAAATTGAGGACTCATCACTACCGCAGGGGCACCCCAGATGCGAACGCCTTTTTTCTTGGCCAGCTCCAGCAATTCTTTTCCTTCCTGGTAGGTAGTGGCCATGGGCTTCTCGCTCCAAACATTTTTGCCGGCGTTGATCGCCAGCTTGTTCAGGCGTCCGTGTTCCTGCATGTTGGTGAGGTTCACCATCAGGTCGAATGCAGGACCGGCCAGCAATTTTTCGATGGAGGGGAAATTGTTGGGGATCGAATACTTTTTCGCAGCATTCACGGCGCGTTCCGGAATGATGTCGCACGTGCTCACCAATTCAACGTACGGCGATTTGGAAAGGTGGGGGAGGTATTGGGTGGAAACACTGCCACAGCCAATGATCGCTACCTTGATTTTCTTTTGCTGAACGGAATTCTTTGCCGGCGATACCAGGGGCGAAAGGGAAGCAGCGGCTCCTAATAGTCCTGCTTGGTAGATGAATTTTTTACGCGAAATTTTATCCGAACTGCTCATGTTAAATAGTGTTTAGTGTCTGGTTCAAATCCGGGTCAGCCGCGACCCGGTGTAAACAAAACTTGCAAACAACATGAACTTCGGCAAACGTTTGGGGGGAAAATTGCTTTTCTGGCGAAAATACTGTAACCATTGGCAAAGGAAGTAGAGAATTTGACAGCCGGGACCCATTAATTTTGACGTATGACGGGTTCTGCGATCCCGTTCCTTCGGAGCATACTTAAAATAGAGACCTATGAAAGCTGCTGAAATTGTGAATCTATTGAACAACTATCTTCCGGGTCACAGCCTGGAACAAGCTTTTTATACCAGCGAAGACATCTTTCACCTCGACCGCGAATTGATCTGGAAAAAATACTGGCTCTTTGCGGGCGTCACCGCCGAAATTCCAAAGGAAGGGGACTACATCACCTATGCCGTCGGTCACGACTCGGTGATCATCATCCGCGGACGCGAAGGAAAAGTGCATGCCCATTTTAATACGTGCCGCCACCGCGGTTCCACGATCTGCCAAGACGAAAAAGGACACGCCCCAAAACTGATGTGCCCCTATCACCAATGGGTCTACAACACCGATGGCAGCTTGTTCAAAGCACGCCTCATGCCCGACGACTTCGACCGGGCATCCTATGGTCTGCACCCCGTACACATCCGCCTCATCGAAGGATTGATCTTTATTTCATTGGCCGAAGATCCCGTAGATTTTGATTCCGTAGTGAAAGACCTGGCGCCGTATGTAAAGCCTTATCAAATTGATCAATCAAAAGTAGCCTTCAAAAAAAGTTATACCATCCGCACAAACTGGAAACTGATCGCAGAAAATTTCCGCGAGTGTTATCATTGAGGTCCCGCACACCCAGAATATTGCAAAGCCGTAGTAGGCGCCAACCTCCGCGAATCCATCGACGACATCCTGGTGGAACGCCGTGCTTCGTGGAAAAACAAAGGACTGGTGACAGAAGGCGTCGACTTTCAAACCGACACGTTCCATTTTGCCACCCGCTATCCCCTTCGCGACGGCGTGGAAAGTTACAGCCTCGACGGAAAAGCAGTCGCCATTCCCATGGGTGCGCACAAAGATTATGATGCTGGCGTCGTAGGACTGGTATGCTATCCCAACTTCTGGATGGATGCCGTGGGCGATTATGTATGGACCATGCGCATCACCGCTGAGAGCGCTTCGCAATGCCGCATCGATCTCACTTGGCTGGTCGACGGAAAAGCAGAAGAAGGAAAAGATTATAACATCGAACGATTGACCGAATTCTGGAAGATCACCGGCGAACAAGATTGGAAGCTTTGCGAAAATAATTTCAACGGTATTGAGTCCAGCCGCTATCAGCCCGGGCCGTATGCACCGGTGGAACTGGAAGTAGCGAAATTTGTGGAGTGGTACGTCGAGCGTTTGCGCGAAGGTGTGGAGGCCACCAGCATCGTGGAACTTCCTTAAAACAAATAAGACGGATCAAAAAATAACCCGGACCATCGATCCGGGTTATTTTTTTTTCTAGTGAATTTCGCCCACCAAAAGGGGCCGGTTTAGTATGGTATTCAATTGTTGAAGCGTTGGACTTTCTCCATTCAGGAGATAATATTTGGACACCGTGTGCGCCAGTTCCAGACACTCCGTCCCTCCCAAACCCAGCAGTAATCCCAGGCAGAAGCCGGCGTTAAAATTGTCGCCCGCACCGGTCAGCACTTTGGGTGTGCTGATCAGGGTATTTGACCAGGAATGTTTTCCCTGATCGTCCCAGGCAACGGCTTTCGAAGCGCAGTGGATCACCAGGTTTTGGATGCCCAGTGATTCGTAAATATGCTGGCCTTTCTCCCAAACGTCCAATGCCTGGTTGCGGTTCTTGACCAGAACGTCATAAACTCTATCGGCTTCGTTCAGGTTGAGACCCAGGGTGACGCGCCAGTATTTTGAGAAAGCTTTTAACAAGCTCAGGGCCTCCGCAATTTCTTTATCGTCCCGGCGCGAACAGTCCGAGAGATCGAAGAAACCAATGGGAGGGGTGGTTGTTGCGGTGAAGGGCAGCACCTCTTCCAGCAACCCTTTCCAGATGCTGGTCGAAAACAGGAGTTCACTCCAGTTGAGCAAACAGAAAAGATCGCGGTGCGAGAAAAGCTCGATCAGTTCTTTCGTACCGATGATTTCTTTGAGCAGGCTCCAGTCCACACTGTCCACTTCCTTCATGTCGGCCATCATGATCTTGTTGTCCAGGAATTCCAGTGCGGTGCTGATCCCTGGTTCCGCAATGCTGTAGAGCGTGCAGTTCTGGGGCAGCTTGTGAAATGCGGGATGGATCTTGGGCATACCCAAGGCGCCGATACAAGATAGTTGCGGTCCCAGGCGGGCCAGGGCATTGGCCATGATGGGCATGTTGCCACCAAGTTTCAGCGTTTGCTCCTTTAGTTCGATGGAGAAATTTTTGTTTTTTTTCTCCAGGATATACTGTGCGAAATCGCGACTGGACTCAAAATAGGTGTCCGATGGCGAACTCCTTTGACGTATTACCTTGACAATCGAGTCTATAAAACCATCGAATCCCAGGGTTGCCTTCTTGGTGGAAAGTATGTTGCGAATTCGTTCTTCGTACCTTGAAATGTCATTCTCAGAAATTTTTTGCATAGCGTAGTTTCAGCAGGGGCTTATGATTCTTCACGTTCACGCCAATTCAAGGTAGGGGTTAACGGCAAGTTTGTATTGTGCCATTTTTTCACACTCCTCCGCTATTTTATCCAATTCTTTGCAATTTTATATGAAAGGCTTTCTTTTGCAATGCAATCGTTGTAAAATCGAATGGGTTAAGTGCGTATGAAAGCGAAGTCCACCAGCAAACCACAAGAAATATTTCTCCAACACCCGGGGAAATCCTTTTTGATCAATGCGATTACGGGGTGTAATCTGCCGTTCCATTTCCACGCCGAGATCGAAATTTTGTTTTGCCTGAACGGCACCGGCACCATCATGGCCGGCAACTATGTGAATTCCTTTGGCGAAGGCGACCTGTTCATGATCGGCAAAAACCTGCCCCACGCCCTCATCCAAACTTCCGAAGAAGCCAATCTCATCTGTCTGCAATTTGACCAGGATTTTCTGGGTAAGCGCTTTTTCTACAGCCGCGAATTCAAATCCGTCGAAGACCTGCTCAAGCGAAGCAGCAGGGGGCTGAAATTTAAAGTCGACAAAGAAAAGTTCTTGCCCGTGTTCACCGCCATCACCACCGGCAAAAGCATCGTCCCGGTTGTTTCCGTGCTAAAGGCCCTGGACCTGTTGAGCAAAGAACGCTTCGATTGCCTCAACTCCATTCAATTTACCCACGACGCGATGGGAGAGTCCGATCTCGAAAAGATCAACAAAGTGTTCGACTACACCCAGGAACATTTCCAGGAAACCATCTCCCTCGAACAAGTTTCGAACCTGCTCAACTTCACCGAAACCTCTTTCTGCCGCTACTTCAAACTCAACACCGGCAAAAGCTATTTCCAATACCTCAACGAAATCCGCATCGCCAACGCCTGTAAACTCCTCATCGAATTCGGCAATCACGACATTGAGGAGATTTGTTTCTCGTGCGGGTTCAATAATCCGTCTACGTTTTATAAGCAATTCAAAAAGATCGTGAAGCTAACGCCGAAGGAATACCAGGTGAAGGCGAAGAAGACGTTGCAGTCGGCGGTGACGATGGTGGCGTGAAATCAGAAGCCAGGAGCCAGGAGCCAGAATTCAAGGCTCGGTATTCAGGAGTTAGTAGCAGCAGCATTTAGCAGGCAGAATTTCAATACTCAGCATTCAATATTTTAGAAGTCAATCGCCAAGTCTGTTGTTGAAAACATTTTTTTGACACTAACTCCTGGCTCCTGATTTAGCCGTCATGTCGCAGGCACAAATTATCTAAAAGAAATGCGCCCGCAATTCAAGACATCCCGAATTCCGAGCGCACTATCACCGGTTATGCTTCGCCCTAAGTAAAACGAAATCCGGCAAAATCCTGAAGCTTTGCAGCCCACTCCAAAACGCAACGCGCAAGCCTCAGCAGTATTCCGTTAGAGTCAGGGGCAAAGAAGAAGCCTAAGCCTCTTCCTTACTCGCTTCATAATTCACATCGTTCTCCGCAATCTCCGTTAAAAGCTCATCGGTCTCTTTTTCTTCTCCCAAGGTTTCGCCCAAAATATTTGCGATATCCTCACGACCGAGCGTCTTCGCCAATTGCGTTAGCGCTCCATACGTAGCAATTTCATAGTGCTCTACTTTTTGAGCCGCTAAAATAAGCCCCACATCCCGGGTGGCGGTGCCATCTTCCGTGTCCTCAACGATGCTGTCTCCTTCTTTTAAAAGACCCTCCATAGCCTCGCACTTTTTTGCCTGGACTTTTTCGTCAAGAAGCTCAAATACTTTTTCCAATCTCACAACATGTTCCTGGGTTTGTTCCAGGTGAGTGGCAAAGGCTTCTTGAAGTTCTTCGGAGGTAGCCGCTTTTTGCATTTTAGGCAGCGCCTTCGTCAGGTGCTTCTCGGCCCAATAGATGTCTTTGATCTCATCGGTGAAGAATTTCAACAACGATGAATCGATGTCTTCCTGCGACTGCGATGCATTTCCTTTTTTGGCGGTGGTTTTTCCTGTTTTTGTTGACATAATATCAGTGGTTTAAATGAATGTATGTCCAGCCTACAGGCATTATGATGCCAGGAAAAAAAGGAAAATGCAAACGGCTCCGTGGACCCTGTAACACCGTTTGTAAATTCGAGTACAGGGATTGTTTGATGGGGCCAGTAGAATTTATTCTACAAAGAATGTCTTATTTCCCCTAGAGGGAGAAGTCAGAATCCAGGAGTAAGTATCCAGTATCGAGTAGTCAGTAGCCAGAATTTCAATCTTAGGTGACCGGTAGCGGGTATTCAATACTCGGGATTCAATGACCAATAGGGGTAATCATTCAGCCTTCAATCCTCGATATTCAGGTATTCAGAAGCCAGTAGCCAAGTCTTATGACGAGAAACATTTTCCAGACATATGACTTTCAACTACTGACTACTGTCTACTTGCTGCTGGCCTTCTGTCGCCTGATTCCCCCCTTTGATAAGTACCAAAATGGTTTATATTTGTATAGAGCACCCCAATCCTCCCCACGCTCGCAAACCACAACATCCCACAAGTTTAGGGATACTCGTATGACAAAAAGATTCCCCCATCTCATTTTTCTTGCTCTCAGCATTTGTCTGATCTGTTTTAGTTGTCATGACAATGCGCCAATGAAAAACCAACTCATCGAAATTGCCGGCTCCAACTACTCGCAATATTATACTTACGACAACGACCGGCTGAGCACTTTTAAAATAAGCTCTGATACCAAGACCTACACAAAATTCAACTACGACGGCGACCGCCTCGTCTCCGTCGAGGTGATCAGCAGTGATGTCGTGGCCAGCCGGATCGAGTTGACATATGACGACAAAGGCAATCGGGTTTCAGAAATAGAATACCGCTTCCCGGCATCGGGACAAAAAGAAGTTTACTCCACCAACACCTATACCTACGACGATGCAGGCAACGTCATCCTCAAGACACTCAGTCCTGCAAAAGACAATGCGGGCCAGCCGGCAACCTTTCACTTCGAGTTTGAATACCAATGGCAGGCCGGCAACGTGACCCGCAACGACCGCTATCTCGTGTACGACGACAAAAGACAATTGTATTCCACCTACAACTACACCTACGACAACAAACACAATCCCGCCAAACAAAACATGGTGTTTGCCTATGTGGGAGGCTTTGAAGAAGTGCTCTCCCTGAACAACATCATCAGCACGGAACTCATCCAGGACGGCGTGCCGCAATACAATGCACCCACGATATTTGTTTATAACGACCGGGA
>CBIHQM010000238.1:0-10511 GCA_966211885.1 uncultured Chryseolinea sp. | reverse complement strand
TGAGCATGCCCGAGGCGAGGTTGATGCGGGCTTCGCGCAGCAGCAAGCCGGGCATGTAGGCATTTTGTTGTCCCATCTTTGCCACGATGGATTTCTTTAGTTTTTCGAGCCCGCTGGCAGCTTTTGCAAAACTTCCGGAGGCATAGCTGGCATCGACCTTTTTAAGGCTTTTGTCAAACTTTTTGTTTTGGGAAAACAAGGGCTCAGCGGCAACGACACATATCACCACTAACAGGAGCAACCTGGCAAGTTTCATGGAGCAAGTATTTGAATTGGACTACTAATGTAATGAATTTTCGACAGTGGGGGAAGGCGCTTTGGCGGCTGACCCAAAAGGGTCATGCTACTCCGGCATGAGGCGTTCCAGGATGTCGCGGGCGGCGGTGGTGATCACGGTCCCCGGTCCAAAAACAAATGAGACGCCCGCCTCGTGGAGGAAGGGATGGTCCTGTGCGGGAATCACACCACCGGCGATGACCATGATGTCGGGTCGTCCGATTTTTTTTAACGCTGTGATGAGCGCCGGGACCAGCGTTTTGTGACCACCGGCCAGGCTGGAGGCCCCCACGACATGCACGTCGTTTTCGGCGGCTTGCATGGCCACTTCTTCCGGCGTTTGAAACAGCGGGCCGATGTCTACATCAAAGCCGAGGTCGGCAAAACTGGTGGCGATCACTTTGGCCCCGCGATCGTGACCATCCTGACCCATCTTGGCTACCAGGATGCGGGGCCGGCGGCCGTCGCGGTCGGCAAAGCGGTCGGCGAGTTCGCGCACTTCTTCAAAAATCTTTTGATCCTTCATCTCACCCGAATATACACCCGAAATCGAACGGATGGTGGCTTTGTAGCGACCAAACGATTTTTCCATGGCCGTCGATATTTCTCCCAACGTGGCGCGCAGGCGTGCTGCATCCACGGCCAGCGCCAAGAGATTACCCGTGCCGTTGGCTGCGGCGTCGGACAACGCTTGCAGCGCGGTCTCTACGGCGGCGGTGTTGCGTTCGGCTTTCAACTGGACCAACCGTTCAAGTTGTTCCTGGCGCACGGCGGTGTTATCCACCTCCAGAATATCGAAGTCGGGCTTTTCGTCGGTGGCATATTTGTTTACGCCTACAATGACATCTTTCCCTGAATCGATGCGTGCTTGCTTGGCGGCGGCGGCTTGTTCGATCCGCATTTTCGGAACACCGCTCTCGATCGCTTTTGTCATCCCGCCAAGTTTTTCCACTTCCTCCATCAATTGCCAGGCACGGGTGGTCAGTTGTGCGGTGAGACTTTCCACGTAATACGAGCCAGCCATCGGATCGACGAGGTGGGTGATCCCGGTTTCTTTTTCCAGGTACAATTGTGTGTTGCGCGCAATGCGTGCCGAAAAATCAGTGGGCAACGCGATGGCTTCATCCAACGAATTGGTGTGCAGCGACTGTGTGCCCCCCATCACGGCCGCCATCGCTTCGATGCACGTGCGCGTCACGTTGTTGTAGGGATCTTGTTCGGTGAGGCTCCAGCCCGACGTTTGACAATGCGTGCGCAAGGCCATCGACTTCGGATTTTTGGGGTTGAACTGTTGCACCAGCTTCGACCACAACATCCGGGCGGCGCGCATCTTGGCGACTTCCATGAAGAAGTTCATGCCGATGCCCCAGAAGAAAGAAAGACGCGGTGCAAAATCGTCGATCGCAATGCCGGCCGCTAAACCGGCGCGGATATATTCCAATCCATCGGCCAGCGTATACGCCAGCTCCACGTCGGCCGGTGCACCGGCTTCGTGCATGTGATAGCCGCTGATGCTGATGGAATTGAACTTCGGCATGTGTTGCGAAGTATAGCGGAAGATGTCGGCCACGATGCGCATGGAGTGGGCCGGCGGATAGATGTAGGTGTTGCGCACCATAAATTCTTTCAGGATATCGTTCTGAATGGTGCCGCTGAGTTGTGCGGGCTTCACGCCTTGTTCTTCCGCGGCAACGATGTAGAAGGCCATGATCGGAATGACGGCGCCGTTCATGGTCATGGACACCGACATCTTGTCGAGCGGGATCTGATCGAACAGGATCTTCATGTCCAGCACAGAATCAATGGCCACCCCAGCTTTGCCTACGTCGCCCGATACGCGGGGGTGATCGGAATCGTAGCCGCGGTGTGTGGCCAGATCGAACGCCACCGAAAGACCGCGTTGTCCGGCGGCAATGTTGCGCCGGTAAAATGCGTTGGAATCTTTCGCGGTGGAGAAACCGGCGTATTGGCGGATGGTCCAGGGCTTGGTCGTATACATGGTAGCATACGGTCCGCGAAGAAAGGGCGGTATGCCCGCGGAGAAATCCAGGTGTGGCGCACCGTTGAGATCGGCTGACGTGTAGCGTGCGGGGATTGCAATTTTTTCAGGACTGCTCCATGAACCGGTGCGGGTGTTGTCCGGTGCGGGAGGAAGCACGAAGGCGTTGGCGGGGATGCGTGAGAAATCGGGCTTCATGGCTGTTGCAGATTTTGTTGAAGCAATGCCCACGCAGCGTGCGCCAGGGCGTGTGTCATGTCCTGCACGGCATAAGTGCCGGCCAACGGATCGGCCACTTTATCGAGGTGCGATTCTTCGCGCAAGATCGAAGAGACGTTGCGGGCCATGCGTGTCATCGTGATGTTGGTGGCATCTTCGGCGTGGATGGTCAGTGCGTTGCAGCCCCCCATCACGGCTGCCATAGCGGCGGTGGTGGCTTTCAACAGGTTGCCGTGGGGTTGAAATTTCTCGTTGATCCACGGCGTGGAACGCACATGAAGCTGCAGCCCCATGCTCTCGGTGGGAGGAATGCCAAACGCGTGCGCCAATTGAAACCACAACAACCGCAACGCTTTCAGTTTTGCAATCGAACAAAAAAAATCGGTGTCGACTGGTATGGACAAAGCGAGGTTGCGCCAGGCCATTTCTTTTTCAACGCCTTCTTCCGTGAGCGCGTCCATCACGCGGGCGGCTTTTGTTAAGACGTTCGCAATTTCCTCTACAGGCGACGCAGCGTCGGCTACGATGCCCCAGCGCCTGAAATGGGTGAGGTGCGCGAGCGACGAAAGCTTGGGAATATTTTTTTCAGGGAGATCATTCCACCATACTGTCCCGGAAAGGGAATGCGGCTCATAATTTTTTTTCTGAACATAGGTCGCCAACAAGTTTTCCAGGATAGCATCCGTCACGAAAAAAGAGACGTTGCAAAAGCGCCAGTCCACTTGATCCAATAGACCGGCGATATCAACCGTTTGGCGATTTCGCAGATCTAGGATGATGCCGTCGGCACCGTTATTTAATTGATGCAGGAGGGTTGCATTGTCTTTCTTTTCATCGGTAACGACAAGCTGAGGCAGGTTTTCCCAAAAGCGTGCACCAGCGTGTGCGTGCGGCGATGGCGGTAGTTCAAAATTTTTGAGATACTGTAGTGATGTTGTGTCAGCGCGGTCGTAATACGGAGAAAAAGTTAGGCCGTCAAGCTTCCAGGCCAATATTTCAGCGGGATCTTTTCCGTCGATCTCTGCAGCAGCGGTCCGCAACCAATCGGCTTTATTCGAAATGGGAAAAGACTGCCGTAACAGGCTGTGGATGGCGGATTCAGACATGCGGGTTCTTTATTATAATCCAATTTTAGTCAAGTTTTCCGAACTGGTGGTGTTTAATTTTCAAATTTTTCCAATCACATTTTTTTCTGAAAAATCAAGGTTAGGCCGGCTTGTTTTGTTAATCCATTTTTTTACATCTTTGTCTCCCTTTCTCAAACGGAGTCTGAAATCACACTGAATTTGGAGATCAACCATGGAAGTTAGCTGCGGTACAGTATGGAACGATTGTCTTGAAGTGATTCGGGAAAATGTAGGAGAGGAGAACTTTAATACCTGGTTCAGGCCGATTGCTCCCTTGCGGGTTGACGGCGATGTGCTGACGATACAAGTTCCTTCCCAATTTTTCTACGAATGGCTGGAGGACAACTATGTGCCCGTGCTGAAGCGTGCCATACACACCGTGCTGGGACCTACCGGCCGGCTGGAGTACTCCGTGGTGGTCGACAGTGGCAATCAACAGGCGCCTGCTGTATCGGTCAATTATCCCGCCAATGGCGCAGGCAACCGCCGCAGTGCTGTGAATGGTTTTGGATCCGACGACTATTCGCCGTTCTCCATCAAAGCCTTAAATCCGCACACCGTCAACTCGCGACTCAATGCAGCGTATAGCTTCGACAATTTTGTTGAAGGCGATTGTAACCGTCTGGCGCGATCGGCCGGGGTCGCTGTGGCGAAGAAACCGGGTATCACATCGTTCAACCCGCTGATGCTATATGGTGGCGTCGGTGTGGGAAAGACACACCTGGTGCAAGCCATCGGGAACGAGATCAAAAACAACATGCCCAACAAAGTGGTGTTGTATGTCGATCAAAGCGATTTCACCAACCAGTTCCTCAACGCCCTGCAAAATCATAAGCTGCAGGATTTCCAGAACTTCTATCAGCAAGTAGACCTCCTCATTCTCGACGACGTGCAATTCCTTGCCGGCCGTGAGAAGACACAGGAGATGTTTTTCCATATTTTCAATCAGTTGCACCAATCGGGCAAGCAGATCATTATGACCAGCGATTGCCCGCCCCGCGACATGAAAGGCTTCCAGGAACGCCTGCTCTCCCGGTTCAAATGGGGATTGACGGCCGACCTCCAGGAACCCGATTTCGAGACCAAGCTCGCCATCATCAACCGCAAGATGCAAGCCGATGGAATTCAAATTCCTACCGAAGTGTCGGAATACCTCGCCTACAGCGTCGACACCAACTTGCGCGACATGGAAGGGGTGCTGAACTCCCTTATTTTCCACGCCACCCTACTCAAAAAAGAGATCGACCTGGAATTGGCGAAGGAAGTGTTGAAGAACATCATTAAGGAGATCCAATCGGACGTTAGCGTAGATTTTATACAAAAGACTGTTGCTGAGTCATTTAAGGTGGACCTGGATGCCATGAAAGGCAAGGTAAAGAAGCGCGAGATCGTGATCCCCCGCCAGGTGGCCATGTATTTTTGCAAGCGCTACACCCAACTCACGTTGGCCCTCATCGGCGAAAACTTTGGCGGCCGCGACCACAGCACGGTGATCCACGCCCTGGAATCTGTTGAGGACATGATGAAAACCGATCCCAATTTCAAAGCCACCGTCGACGACCTGGGCAAAAAGCTCAAAATGCGCGTCAACTAGGCCATTTGGCCACTTTCGGGGCGTTTCCCTACTTTTTACGATCAAAAAAATTTTTAAGAATTCTAAAACATTCTGTAACTTAACACCGTTAAGTAAAATATCAGCAATGCAATGACCATATCAAACCGTAAAGAGCGTCAAAAAGAGGAATTGAAAGCCAAGATCCTGCAAACCGCCAAGGCGTTGTTCATGGAACGTGGCTACGAGGAAACCTCCATCCGCAACATTGCCGAGCGCATTGAATACTCCCCCACGACGATCTATCTCTATTTTAAGGATAAGGATGACATTTTCTATGCCCTCCACCGTGAGGGATTTGTACTGCTCAATCAATATTTCCGGGCCCTGGGACATGTGGAAGATCCTTTTGAGCGCCTGAAGGCCATCAGCAAGGCCTACGTGACCTTTGCCCTGGAGAATGGGGAGTTTTATGACCTGATGTTCATTATCCGGTCGCCCATGAATGCGCTGGAAAAAGAAAAGAAGGAGGAGTTGGATTGGGAGGAGGGCGACCGCGCCTTTGGCTTTTTGGTGAATACTATAGAAGAGTGTATCGCGAAAGGTTATTTCAAGGGCATGAATGCCGAGGTGCTGGCCTTCACAACGTGGTCGATGGTGCATGGCATTTGTTCGCTGGAGATCCGGAACCGCTGTTCCGTCGTCAGCGAGTTGAACCAGCCTAATTTGGCCATGAGAGCTTGTGACATGGTCAACGAGATCCTGAACCGTATGCACACCATTTCTCCGTCTTAAAAAATTTTGCCATAATAATTAACAGTGTAAACTAAATGTTCAATGAAAACTAATCTACCTCTCCAACTGATCCGATACGGCCTTGCGATCGTGCTGACCACGCTTTCGACGGCCTTAACGGCGCAAACCGTTTTGGACGGCTATGTCTCCGAAGGGTTGAAAGACAACCTGGTGTTGCAGCAAAAAGACATCACGCTGCAGCAGGCACAACAATCCCTGCAGATCGCCCGCAGTTACTTTTTTCCTTCTGTAAATCTCCTGGGCGACTACACATCGGGTGAGGGAGGAAGAAGTATTGCCATCCCGGTAGGCGACTTGTTGAATCCCGTGTATGCCTCGCTGAACCAACTCACGCAAGGCGACAAGTTCCCGCAGATCGAGAACGTGAACCAGAATTTTTTTCCGCACAATTTCTATGATGCGCGGGTGCGCACGTCGCTGCCGTTGGTGAATACCGATTTGTATGTGAACCGGTCCATCCAAAGCCAGCAGGTTGTGCTGAAGCAATATGAAGTGGAGCTGTATAAAAGACAGCTGGTGCTGGACATCAAGTCGGCCTACTTCAGCTACCTGGCCGCCGTGGCCGCGGTGAAGATCTATGAGAGCGGGCTTGGGTTGGTCAATAAGAATGTGGAAGTGAATGAATCCCTGCTGCGCAACGGCAAGAGTTTGCCCGCAAACTACCTGCGCAGCAAGAGTGAAGCCGAACGCGTGAAGGCCGACCTGAACAGTGCCGAGAACCGCGTGGTCAACGCCCGCAAGTATTTTAATTTTTTATTGAACAAGCCGTTGGACCGGGAGATTGAGGTCTCCTATGATCTGGCCGATGCCACGGTCCTTGATTCGGCATCCACCGACATCACTTCCCGCGAGGAATTGAAAATGATCAAAACGTCGCGCGACATCAACGCCGCCGCCATTCGCCTGAACCGACTGACCCGTGTACCGAAAGTGAATGCTTTCCTGGACCTGGGTTCGCAAGCCGCGGATTGGAAGTTCAACGACAAGTCGAAATATTATCTCGTCGGTGTGCAACTGTCGCTCCCTTTGTTTCAGGGTTTCCGGAACAACATCAGCATTCGCCAGAATACATTGGAGATGCGCAAAACAGAGTTGAACCTGACGCGCACCACGGAACAACTTCAGCTCGCGGCCGACGTGGCCAAGAACGATTGGCAAACCACCATACAAAACTATGCCGCGTCGCGTGAGCAGTTGAAGTCGGCGCAGAGCTATTTCAATTTGGTGGAAAAGGGTTATCAGCAAGGGATCAATACGCTGATCGAATTTCTGGACGCCCGCAACCAGCTGACCTCATCGCTGCTTCAGCAAAACCTAAGATTGTTTGAAATGCTCACGGCCGAAGCCCGGCTGGAGCGCGAGACCGCTTCTTATACTTTCTAAAAAAATATCAATCCGAATCCCTATGAACACTATCCAAAAGAATTTCCTGTTCGCCGGTGCCATCCTGTTGACGGCCGTTGTGCTGCAAGCTTGCACCGACAGCAAAGGCGAACGCAAAGCTATCCCCAATGCCTCCGAGCCCGTGCCGGTGAAAGTTATGTCACTGGAAAAATCGACAAACCTCACCGACATCAAGGCTAGCGGTCAGCTTACTACCGACGACGAGACCACGCTGAGTTTCAAAAGCGGCGGCGTGATCGGGGCCGTGTTGGTGAAAGAAGGTGAAGCGGTAAAGAAAGGACAACTCCTTGCCACGCTCGACCTCACCGAACTGAATGCCCAAGTGGCCCAAGCCCGCTTCAGCTATGAAAAAGCACAACGTGATCTTCAGCGCATCACCAACTTGTATCGCGACAGCGTGGCCACCCTGGAGCAGCTGCAAAATGTGCAGACCGGTCTCGACATCGCCAAGCAACAACTGGAAGCCGTCACGTTCAACCGGACCTTTGCCGAGATCCATGCGCCGGCCAACGGCTTTGTGTTGCGCAAGTTTGTGAACGCGGGCCAGGTGGTGAGCACCGGCAACCCGGTGCTGGTGACGAACGGAGCAGCGAAAGGCGACTGGATCCTCAAGGTTGGGGTGAGCGATAAACAGTGGGCGGAAGTAAAGAATGGTGACAAGACCACCGTGCAGATCGATGCCTTCCCGGAAAAGACATTTAAGGGAACCGTGTTGAGAAGGTCGGAGACCTCCGATCCGCAGACCGGCGCCTTTACCCTGGAACTGAAAGTGGAAAACGATGGCGTGAAGCTGGCGGCCGGCATGTTTGGTTCGGCGGTGATCCACTCCGGTGTGTCGGTCACCTCCTGGAGCGTTCCCTATGAAGCCGTGCTGGACGCCAACGGAAACGAAGGCTTTGTTTTTGTGACTGACGATTCGCGTACGGCCCGCAAACAACCCGTCACCATCGCCTCGTTCGATGGCCGCACGATCCGCATCAGCGCGGGTCTCGAAAATGCCAGCGCGCTGGTCATCGCCGGCAGTGCTTATCTCTCCGATCGTTCGCCCATCCAAATCCTTAAATAAACGGTTATGAAAATTTCTGAATACGCCGTAAAAAATTATCAGTTCACGCTCATCATGTTTTTGATGGCTGCCGCCGTGGGCATCACCACGCTGCTCACCATGCCGCGCAGTGAAGACCCGGATGTGGAGTCGCCGCAGTTTGCCATGATCATTGTGTATCCGGGTACGAGCCCCAAGGATATGGAAGAGTTGGTGGTCGATCCGATTGAGGATAAAGTGAATGAACTGGAAGATATCAAACGCATCCGCACCACGATCAGCGATGGCCTGGCGGTATTTCGTGTGGAGTTCAAGTATGAGACCGACCCGGATGAAAAATACCAGGAGCTCATTCGTGAATTGAACAGCCTTCGTTCGGAGTTGCCCAAAGACATTTATTCTATTGACGTGAATAAATTCCAGCCTTCGGATGTGAACATCCTGCAGATCGCCCTGATTTCGGAAAATGATTCGCGTGCTACGTTGAAGAAAACGGCCGAATCGTTGCAAGATGAGTTGGAGAAAATTCCAATGTTGAAGAATGTGGAAATCCAGGGTTTGCCGGAGCAGATCGTTCGCATTGAATTGCGGTTGGAGAAGATCGCGCAGATGCACATTACCATGGATGCCATCATCAGCAGTTTGCAGAGCGAGATGGCCAATATTCCCGGGGGAAGTGTCGTGGCCGGTTCCAAATCGTTCAACATCAAAACCAGCGGCAATTATACAAATCTGGAAGAGATCCGGAATACCATTGTCTATACTGCAAACGGTAAAAATATTTTGCTGAGCGACGTGGCCGACGCTTCCATCACCTTTGAGGAAGCTACGCACATCACGCGGCTGAACGGTCACCGCTGTGTGTTTGTCGTCGCGGCTCAAAAGTCCGGTCTCAACATCACGCAAACGCAAAAGGTGTACAAGCCGGTGTTGAAGCAGTTTGAAGCGACACTGCCGTCAAACATCGCGATGGTGAACCACTTCGATCAGGCCGATAACGTGAACGGTCGCCTCGCTGGCTTGGGTAAGGATTTTCTCATCGCGATCCTCCTGGTGTCGATCACGCTTTTGCCCTTGGGTGGACGTGCTGCGACGATCGTGATGATTTCCATTCCCTTGTCGCTGGCCATTGGATTGGTGTTGTTGAATTTGCTCGGGATCAGTTTGAATCAGTTGAGCATTGTGGGATTGGTTGTGGCGCTGGGCTTGCTGGTGGACGACAGTATCGTGGTGGTGGAAAATATCGAGCGATGGATGCGCGACGGTCATTCGCGACTGGACGCAACCATCAAGGCGACGCGCCAGATTGGGCTGGCTGTGGTAGGATGTACGGTGACGTTGATCATTGCCTTCATGCCGCTGGTGTTTTTGCCTGAAGGTGCGGGAGACTTTATTCGCGGGTTACCCCTGGCGGTGATCATGGCCGTGCTGGCCTCCATGCTGGTGTCGTTGACGATCATCCCGTTTTTGTCGAGCCGCATTTTGAAAGACAAAGGCGACGATCATGGCAACATTTTCCTGCGCGGTTTGCAACGGTTGATCCACGGCAGCTATTCACGCTTGCTGGACAAGGCTTTGCAGAAACCCGTGATCACACTGGTGGCTGCCGGTATCATCTTCTTTGCTTCACTGCAACTTTTTCCCATCATTGGTTTCGGACTTTTCCCGGCATCGGAGAAACCGCAGTTCATCATCAATACCATCACGCCTTTGCAAACCAATTTGGAAAGAACGGATACGGTTTCCCGTTACGTAGAGCGGGTGGTTTCGGCGATCCCGGAAGTGTCCTTCTTTGCGACCAACGTCGGCAAGGGTAATCCACGGATCTACTACAACGTGTCGCAGGAAAATGAGCACACGGATTTTGCGCAGACCTTTGTGCAGTTGGATGAGCATGCTTCGCCGGAGAAAAAGCTGGAGATCATCAATACGTTGCGCGATCAATTCAATCAGTATCCTGGTGCAAAGATCGAAGTGAAGAACTTCGAGCAAGGTCCTCCGGTAGCTGCACCGATCGAGATCCGTCTGATTGGCGACAACCTGGATACGCTCCGCGCACTGGCGGGTCGTGTC
>CBIHQM010000237.1:0-10513 GCA_966211885.1 uncultured Chryseolinea sp. | reverse complement strand
CCATGGCGTGTACACTCACTTTGTAGAACATCGTGACCACGGTGGCCACCACCACCAGCACATCGATGATGAGCAGGAACTTCAGGAGGTTGTCGTGAATGCCGATGCGGGTGCGTGTATAAAACAAATAGGTGATGGCGCAATACAAGACGGCCATGAACATAAACGGGATCACGCGGTCGCGGCGGTCGTCCATGGTATAGGATTTGATGGCCCCGAAGGCTTTGAACAACCCGATGTTGAGCGCGGGCAACAAAAAGGTGACGCAGAAAATGAGCAGGACGAACTTGAGATGCCCATCCTCTTTCAAAGGCGAAAAGGCCTGGGGCAACGTGAAGGTAAACAACCCGAACAGGTAGGTCGCCAGCAACAACGGATGGAAGAGAAACGAGACAATACGCGCTACGCCATTCACCACTTACATCTCCTTTCTTAACCGCGCCACGGGTATGTTCAGTTGCTCGCGGTACTTGGCCACGGTGCGGCGGGCAATGTTGTAGCCCTTCTCGTTGAGGATGGTCTCCAGTTTGTCGTCGGAGAACGGCTTGTCTTTGTCTTCGCTTTCGATGATGTCTTTGATGATCTGTTTCACTTCGCGGCTGCTCACTTCCTCGCCCGAATCGGTGGTGATGCCTTCGGAGAAAAAGTATTTCAGCGGGAAGATGCCAAACTCGGTCTGGATAGCTTTACTGCTGGCCACGCGCGACACGGTGGAGATGTCCATGTTGATCATGCCGGCAATGTCTTTCAGGATCATGGGCTTCAGCTTCGTTTCGTCGCCTTCGAGGAAGAAGTCGTATTGAAAGTCGATGATGGCCTTCATGGTGCGCAGCAGGGTTTGCTGGCGCTGCTTGATGGCGTCGATGAACCACTTGGCGGCGTCCAGCTTTTGTTTCACGAACGTGACGGCTTCCTTCAGCTTCTTGTCTTTCTTGTTGCTCTTGTCGTAGGCCTTGAACATGTCGGTATACGACCGGCTGATGCGCAGCTCGGGCGCATTGCGGCTGTTCAACGTCAGTTCGAGTTTGCCGTTGTTGTTAGTGAGGATATAGTCGGGGATGATGTATTGGTTCTTCACCACGGAGTTGGTGCTCTCCCCGCCCGGTTTGGGGTTCAGTTTTACGATCAGCTCCATGGCGTCGCGCACGAAGTCTTCGTCTTCGGTGTCGAGCTTTTTCTGGATCTTCTGATAATGCTTTTTGGTGAACTCTTCGTAGCACTCGGCAATGATCTTCTTGGCCACGGCCACGTCGATGTCGTGTCCGTTGTCCATGCGCTCCAGTTGCAGCAGCAGGCATTCCTGCAGGTTGCGGGCGCCGATGCCAGGGGGATCGAAGGTCTGGATCTTTTTCAGCACCACCTCCACTTCGTCGGCAGTGGTCTCGATGCCTTGCGAGAAGGCCATGTCGTTCACGATGGCGTCGAGGTCGCGGCGGATGTAGCCGTCACTTTCGATGCTGCCGATGAGTTGTTTGCCGATGTTGTATTGGCGTTCATCCAACCCCAGGAAATCGAGCTGGCTCATGAGCTGCTCGTGGAGGGAGGATGCCATGGGGATGGGCATTTCGCGATTGTCTTCATCGTCGTCGCCATCGCCTTGCATTTTATAGCCGCTGTAGTCGTCGTCACCCAGGTAATCTTTGATGTCGACGTCGTCGCTGGTGGAAGCCGGTTCGGGGATCTCTTCCGTTTCCGTTTCGTTGCTGGCTTCTTCCGTCTTCTCTTGTTCCTCGCCTTCTTCCAGCGCAGGGTTGATCTCAAGCTCCTCCTCGATCCTTCCTTCAAGCTCAGCGGTAGGCACCTGCAGCAGTTTGATAAACTGGATCTGCTGTGGTGACAGCTTTTGTTGTAATGACTGGTTTAACCCAAGCTTTTGCATGAATAGAAATTCCTTTTGTCGTTAGCGTTTAAGAACAGGTACAAAGTTAGAAAAATACTCCACAGTCAGGCGAATGTCGTGCCAGAGTTTCCGACGAACGGAAGTCTATGAAAATCAATCGTTTTTTCGTTTTTTTGCAACCCTTTACATAACGTCTTATTATACTTTTCCCCATGAAGCGCATCAAGATCAAGGAATTACTGGCCACGGCGCCCACCGGCCAACCGGTGGCGGTACACGGATGGGTCCGCAGTTTTCGCAACAGTCAGTTCATCAGCATAAACGATGGATCGACCCTCCAAAACCTGCAAGCCGTGGTGGAGCTTAATGCGCTGGGCGAAGACACCCTGAAACGCATCACCACGGGCGCCTGCATTTCCGTTTCCGGCGACCTGGTAGCCTCCCTGGGCAAAGGCCAGGCCGTGGAAGTGAAGGTGAAAAACCTCGAAATCCTCGGTGACTGCGACCCGGAGGCCTACCCCCTGCAGTTAAAGAACCGCCCAAGCCTGGAATATTTGCGCGAGATCGCCCATTTGCGGTCGCGCACCAACACGTTCAGCGCCGTCATGCGCGTGCGCCATGCCATGGCTTTTGCCGTTCATAAATTTTTTAACGACCGCGGTTTCTATTATATCCACACCCCGGTCATCACCGGTTCGGATGCCGAAGGCGCCGGCGCCATGTTCCGCGTCACCACCCTGGACCCCGCCAAACCTCCGCTGGACGACCAGGGCCACATCGACTATAAAGAAGATTTCTTTGGACGCGAAACCAACCTCACGGTTTCCGGCCAACTGGAAGGCGAGACCTATGCGCTGGCCTTGGGTGAGATCTATACGTTTGGCCCCACGTTCCGCGCCGAAAACTCCAACACCACGCGCCACCTGGCCGAGTTCTGGATGATCGAACCCGAAATGGCGTTCTACGACATCCAGGACAACATGCAACTGGCCCAGGACTTCCTCCAGTTCCTGACGCGCTATGCGCTGGACAACTGCGCCGAAGACCTGGAGTTCCTCAACAAACGCGCCCTGGAAGAAGACCAGGCGAAACCCCAGGAGCAACGCAGCGAACTGACGCTGATCGACCGCCTGAAATTTGTGGCCGAAAACGATTTCCAACGGTTGTCCTACACCGAGGCCATCGACATCCTGCGCAACAGCAACCCCAACAAGAAAAAGAAATTCCAATTCCTCATCGACGAGTGGGGCACCGACCTCCAGTCGGAGCACGAGCGCTACCTGGTGGAGAAACATTTCAAAAAGCCGGTCATTCTTTACAACTACCCGGCTAACATCAAATCGTTCTACATGCGTCAGAACGAAGACGGGAAGACCGTGGCTGCCATGGACGTGTTGTTCCCCGGCATCGGCGAGATCATCGGCGGCTCGCAGCGCGAAGAGCGCTACGACCGCTTGGTGAAGCGCGTGAACGAATTGGGGCTGCCCGAAAAAGACCTGTGGTGGTACCTTGAGTTGCGCAAATATGGATCGGCACCCCACAGCGGGTTTGGGTTGGGCTTCGAGCGCCTCATCCTGTTTGTGACGGGCATGACCAACATCCGCGACGTGATCCCTTTCCCGCGCTACCCCGGAAACGCTGAATTTTAATTTTCTTAGAACACACCACCTTGGAACACAAGAAACCAACTTTCGCCAGCGACAACTACTCCGGCGTTCATCCCGAAATCATGGACGCTCTGCAACGCGCCAATCCTGGCCATGTGGGATCGTATGGCGCCGACCCGCTCACGACGGAGGCCACTAAAAAATTCAAGGCGTTCCTGGGAGAAGATATCGAGGTGTTCTTTGCCTACAACGGCACCGGCGCCAACGTGCTGGGGTTAAGCGCCATGACGCGCTCTTTTGATTCGATCATCTGCTCCGACCTGGCCCACATCAACGTGGACGAGTCCACGGCGCCGGAGCGGTTCACGGGTTGTAAGCTGGTGACCATCCCCACCCGGGATGGCAAGATCTATCCGCAGGAGATCGAAGAGAAAATCCAACGCGTCGACGACCAGCACCATCCGCAGGTGCGCGTCATTTCCATTTCGCAAACCACGGAATATGGCACGGTCTATTCCATCGATGAACTGAAAGCGATATCGGCTGTAGCCAAAAAACACAACCTGCTTTTCCACATGGATGGCTCGCGCATCTCCAACGCCGCGGTGAGTCTGAAAGCTGAGTTCAGGGCATTTACCCGCGATGCTGGGGTGGACGTGCTTTCTTTTGGAGGAACAAAAAATGGGATGATGTTTGGCGAGGCCGTCGTGTTCTTCAACACCGAACTCGCTAGGAATTTTAAATACATTCGCAAACAAGGCATGCAACTGCACTCGAAGATGCGTTTTATCAGTGCCCAGTTCGAAGCTTTGCTCACGAATGACTTATGGCGTCGGAATGCTAGTCACTCCAACGGCATGGCCAAGTTGCTGGAAGTCGAAATACGGCAATCGCCAAAGGCAAAGATCACCCAGAAGGTAGACGCCAACGGGATCTTCGTTATGCTGCCTCCCGAAATCATTCCCGCGCTACAAGAGGAACATTTCTTCTATGTATGGAATGACAAGACATCGGAAGTGCGCTTGATGTGCTCCTTCGATACAACGGAAGAGGATGTTAAGAGCTTCGGAAAGAAATTGCGGGAGTTGCTGAAGTAACACCGCTGTGAAGGTCAGGGCTAAAGCCCTGTAGAATGATTATCGTGTCCCCCCCCTGGCTAAAGGCCTAGTCTATGCACAGATTTATTACTGATGACTAGTGCTGATTCGAGTTATATAGTCCCCTTTACAAAGCGCACATGCCGCTTGACCGATCCCTATATCGGGAAACCCTTTCAGGGTTCAACACCATACGTAGTCCTTTATCCGTCAGTTTCACTGACGGCCATTGTTCGAAAAGCCTTTCAGGCTTCAATACAAAATCATCCCCTTGAGGAATAGGCTCTCAACGCAAAACAAACTCCAATCCGCTAAAGCGGATTTTCGAACAATGGCCCCCGGTGCGCCTCGATATTTATCGAGCGTACCGGGGGTCAATTGCGATGCTTATCAACAACCCGCCTATGCGGGTTTCCCTACACGCCATCGTCAGTCATCACCCCCCGCCTTCGTTGGGTTCTTCACCAACAAAGCCAGCTGCCAACACACAATCCTCCGGCGAAAAGTGAAATGAGGTGGCAGTAGTTGGCAAACACATTTGGCGGCCCCCCTCGTACCTCGGGTCAGGCTATCCGTTACAAGTCCGACCATCACGCCAACCCAGCGCACTTCGGGCTTTCCACTTCTATCCTTGGCCGGTTCCACCGCCATGTCAGCTTGCTTGTGTTCTTCACCAACAAGGCGAGGTCGCCAGCACTAACACATCAGTTCCCTTCTAAACGAATAACCCCGGCCTTCAGGCCTTGTCTATGCTTTTTTTAGTAACCCTCGTGGCGGAATTAGCCCATATGCGATTACCTCCAACGTTGGAGCTTATTCAAAACAGGAATTTACTGGGAATCGAAAAGAGATAGGCGCGGCGTTAAGGCCTTCGGGGATAACGCAGATCTTAGCGTTTCAGGAACTTATACGTGCCTTGCAATTTGGCGTGGTCGTCTTTCAAAGCCAGCAGGTAGTAGCCGGTGTCGAGGTCTTTCACTTTGATGCGGATTTCGTGTTCGTCGATCAATTCGGACTCGAACTGCATTTGGTTGCCGATGATATTGTGGATGCTGACCTTTACTTCGTTGAAATTGACATTCTCCAACCGCACGTGGATGTAGTCCATTGCCGGATTGGGAAAAATCTGTACGTGTTTGGCAATTTCCTGGCGTTCCTGGACGGGACCGCCATCGAAACTGGCTTGGGCATGCCCAAAAAAGGAGCCTACCAGCAGGGAGAGTACGATGAAGGCGGTAAAAACGCGCATTTGCTTTATTTATTTCTTATGTATACGACAATTTTCGGACCAAAGTTACCCGCGCAACGGGGCGATCTTCGGTTTATTATGCTTTAGATGCGGAAGGGTATGGAAAAGTTTAAATCCTACGAGAAAAAAGTTTTGCAAACGATTTCTAAAACCGCAAAGACGCTGAGGCGCAGGGAAAGGCGCAAAGGGCTTTTGTCGAAACTCTTCTTTGACGACAAACACAGCATCCTCTGCGACTTCGCGGTTTATCCCCCCAATCGCGCGAACGCCCCACTGAGAAATTCGACAATGTCGCTGGCAATGAGGCTGTCCATGCCCTTCTCCCACGCGCCCAGGTCGCCCGCAAAACCATGCAGGTACACGCCGAGCAACGCTCCCTCTAAAGTATCATACCGCTGCGCCAAAAGCCCAGTTAATATACCAGTGAGCACATCTCCGCTACCACCGGTCGCCATTCCGGGATTACCCGTAGGATTAAAAAACGTTTTTCCATCCGGGGCGGCAATGGAAGTGAAGGCGCCCTTGAGCACCACCACCGACTGAAGCTGTGCCGCCAGTCCTTTTTGTTTCTCCAACCGTTCAAAATCATTTTGCCACGGCCCTACCAGGCGTTCGAATTCTTTGGGATGTGGGGTGAGTATGCTTCCCTTCGGAACGAGGTGGAGCAATTCGCGATTTTCGCCGAGTATGTTCAGGGCATCGGCGTCGATGACCATGGGGTGTGGAAAATTTTCCAACAGTTTGTGGAACGCCTTCACCGTTTCGGGCGCCTTGCCCAACCCGGGGCCTATGCCGATGGTGGTGTAACGTTCGGGCTGCACTGCGCCGGCGAACACCGACGCATGCCCGTCGATGCTGAGCATGGCCTCGGGAACGGCCGTTTGAACAATGGAGATCCCCGCCTGGGGCGTGTGCACCGTGAGCAACCCCACCCCCGAACGAAGCGTGGCGCGTGCCGACAAAATCGCAGCACCCATCTTTCCAAGCGAGCCGGCCACGAGCAGGGCATGGCCAAAACTACCCTTGTGATCGAACTTCGAACGCCGCCTCAACAAGCTGCGGGCGGTGTTCCGGTCCATAAAAAAATGCGACGTCTGCGCCTGACGGATGAACGCCTTGTTCAAACTAATGTCCACCACGGCCCACTCGCCAACGTATTGGAACGACGACGGGAAGAAAAATGCCAGCTTGGGCAGCTGGAATGAAACGGTATAGCGCGCCTCCACGGAAGGGCCGGTGGTGGGCTCGTCGGCCATGAAACCCGATGGAAGATCGACTGCCACGCGCGTTCCCCGGGCGGTGTTCAGGCAAGCGATGACCTCAGCATAAAGGCCCTCGACGGGACGCGACAGGCCGGTACCGAAAATGGCATCGATCAGGATGTCTTCGTTGGAGAAGATGGAACATTCCGGCGCCGCGGTAATTTCATCGATCTGCACGCCACCCAAATGCTTGAGCCGGTCGAGGTTAATCTTGAAATCGATGGACTCGGCCGCTCCGCCTTTTACCAGCCAGACGCGCACGGGGTAACCCCACTCCTTCAACAGGCGCGCGATGCCCAGGCCATCGCCACCGTTGTTGCCCGTGCCGCAGACGATGCCCACGGTGAAGCTGTTGTTGAAGCGCTCGGTGAACCACGCCACAAAGGCGCGGCAGGCGCGCTCCATCAAATCGATGGAAACGATGGGTTCGTGCGCAATGGTATAGGCATCCAGGGCCTTGATTTGCGAGGCGGTTAGGATCGGTTGCATGGAGCGTTTTTTTTATCGGTCCACTTCCCCCATCACCACATCAATGGAGCCGATGATGGCGATGAGGTCGGCTATTAAAATTCCTTTGGAGATTTCGGGCAGGATGCTCAGGTTCACGAAGCTGCACGAGCGGCACTTGCAGCGCAAAGCAATATCGTTCCGTCCATCGGCGCGGAAGAAAAATCCCAGCTCGCCTTTGGGGATCTCTGCCCTCACATAGAGGTCTTGTGCCTTGGGGCGGATCTTTTTTGGCACCAAAGCTTGCGGGTCGAAATCGCGCGTGCGCTTGTGTTCGCCGGTGAGTTTGGCCACGCATTGTTCCAGGATCTTTAATGACTCGTGAATTTCCTGCACGCGCACGCTGGTGCGATCCCAGCAGTCACCTACGGTTCCCATCTTGCCTTCGCCGATGGGCACATCAAAATCCAACTCCGGGTAAACCGAGTAGCCGTCAACCCGGCGGAGATCGAAACGAAGACCCGAGGCCCGCAGCATCGGGCCCGTGACGCCACCGTTGATGGCGAGATCCAAGGGGAGCACGCCCACGTTGGCCGTGCGTTGAACAAAGATCTTGTTTTGCAAAAGCACCGTGTCCATTTCGGCAAGCTTGGGACGGATGTAGGTGATGAATTGCTGGCAGCGCTCTTCGAAGCCGATGGGCAAGTCGTAGAACAATCCCCCGATCCAGATATAGTTGTAGAGCAAACGGGCACCCGAGGCCCACTCGAGCATGCGCAAAATATGTTCGCGGTCGCGCATGAGCCAGAAGAAGGGCGTGAACGCCCCGATGTCCATGCCGTAGGTGCCTATAGCGATGAAGTGCGACGCGATGCGGTTCAGTTCGGCCACCATCACGCGCACATACTCCACGCGTTTGGGTATTTGATGTTCGATGCCCAACATGCGCTCCACGCCCATGGCATAGGCGTGCTCGCTGTTCATGGACGCCACATAGTCGAGACGGTCCACAAAGGGGATCACTTGATTGAACGGCAGGTTCTCAGCGTGCTTCTCGAAGCAACGGTGCAGGTAGCCGATATGGGGGGCGACCTCTCTTACAACCTCTCCTTCCATCAACACCTCCAGCCGAAGCACGCCGTGGGTGGAGGGATGTTGCGGCCCCAGGTTCACGATCATTTCTTCCGAACGCAGTTGCGCTGCGTCGAACTTATAGGGAACCGAGCGCGTGAGGTTGTCGGGGTGCGATTTATATTGGATGTGGTCGGTGGGCATGGCTAGTAGGCTACTTTGATGTCGCGGTAATAGCCCTGGTGCGCATAGTCTTTGCGCAACGGGTGGCCTTCCCAATCTTCGGGCATCAATATCCTTCTCAGGTCGGGGTGGCCGGTGAAATAGATACCATACATATCGAATATTTCGCGCTCCTGCCAGTTGGCCGTTTTCCAAAGACCACTCAGGGAAGGCACTTCGGGCTTTTCGCGCGACACCTTTACTTTCAGCATGAGGTGCGTGTGAAACGGTATCGAATACAAATTATACGCCACCTCCATCGTATTTGCCGCCGGGCCGTTGTCGATGCCCGTTACGCAAGAGAGCATGTCGAAGTAGGTTTCGGGTGAGGCGAACAGTTGCTGCGCCACGGATGTGAGATCCTCTGCTGCTACCACGATGGCTTTGGGCGACGCGTTGTCGTCCACCACGGGGGGTGTGTGGGTGCAGGCGTTTTGCACGAGGGTTAGTATCGACTCAAAGGCTGGCATGGGTTTCTTTTTTCTTCAATAGTTTTTCGATGGCCGTGGGCGCCATCATGCTTTCGTTCCGGATCTTTTCCTGGAGCTTGAGAAACCCGCCGATGAGGGCTTCGGGACGTGGTGGGCAGCCCGGAACATAAACGTCCACGGGAATGATGCGGTCCACGCCTTTCACCACGTGGTAGCCATGCTGCCAATACGGACCGCCGCAGTTGGCGCACGAGCCCATGGAGATGACATAGCGCGGTTCGGCCATTTGTTCGTAGAGACGCTTGATGCGGTCGGCCATTTTGAAGGTGACGGTGCCGGCGATGATCATGACGTCGGCTTGGCGTGGGCTGGAGCGGGGTGCCATGCCAAAGCGGTCCATATCATAGACCGTCGTACCCGTGCTCATGAACTCGATGGCGCAGCACGCCAGCCCGAACGTCATCGGAAACATGGACGACAGTCGCGCCCAGTTGAGGAGGTCGTCGAGGCGGGTCACGATGACGCCGCCGTGTTCAAAGCGTTGATCCAAGAGTCCACCCATAGCGTTCGTTATCCGTTGCCTTGTTCAGGCTTCCGATGCGTTTTATATTTTTCGTTGATGTTGTCGTACAAACTTTTTGGCACCTGCGACTTGAAGTCTGTCGGTTCCGGATGCGGCTTGATCCAATCCAAATGGCCGTTCACCCAGGCATAGGCCAGCCCCAGGGCGAGCACACCGATGAAGACCAACATCTCTATCATGGAAAACCATCCCCAGGCGCCGTTTGTTGCTGCCTGCAGCTTTTTGTTGGCGAAAATGGTGGACCAGGGAAAGAGAAAAACGATCTCCACTTCGAACAGCAGGAAGATGAGCGCCACAACATAGAAGCGCAGGTTGAACTGCGACCAGGCGGAGCTCACCGGCTCCTCCCCGCTTTCGTAGGTGGAAAGTTTTTCGGGGTTGGGGCGGTCGGGACGTATGGCCTTGGAAATCAGCAGGGTGACGAGGATAAACAGGACACCTGCCACGATGTAGAGGAGGATTTCTCCGAAGGCTGATAGATAGAGGGGGTGGTCCATGAGATCAAAGATAATACTTCGTGTTGCACCGTTGGACAGATGGAGAAAAAACATTGGTCCTGAACGTTCCGTGAGATAGGAAGATCTTATGAGTAATTTTCTTGTTGCATTTCATAGCTCCGCTCCGGGGCCGCGGGGGCCCCGCATGTTTACATCAGGGCTTAACCCTATCCGCGCATGCCATTGCCAGGCCAAAGATAGGCTTAG
>CBIHQM010000236.1:0-10618 GCA_966211885.1 uncultured Chryseolinea sp. | reverse complement strand
GATGATATCCACCCCGGTTGTTGGTCACCCCCCAACAACCTCCTGGCGGTGGCCCCCCACCTTTAATATGGCCTGCCCCATCCTGCCGCCGTTGTTGGTGTTCTTCACCAAAAACCCCACTCGGTGTGCACCCCCATGGATAGGTGATCGGCCCTGCCACCAATCCCCCATTGATAAGTTGCTATTTATGGCGGTTCCCATGATCATACACAAATCACATTCCGATAATATCCACCCCGGTTGTTGGTGTCCCACCAACAACCTCCTTTCGGTGTGCCCCCAATCATCAATAAGACGGCGCCCAAAATCACCACAGAATATGATGTTGTGTTTTTTTGCATGGTCTATTCGGCGTACCGTGTCCTCGGATTACGCAGTGATACCGAAAAAAGGTTGTTAGCGGAACGCCAACAACCGGGTATTTGGACGTTGCAATGCTGCTGGGCTGGAATCGTACCCGTATCCGTATATGGGTTCGCTAAAAAGTGGCTGGATGCTGAACGAGTTGTTGGTGAAGAACACCAACAACGGCGACGCAATGGCGACGGGTTGCCGAATGATGTCCCATCAAAACACTCAATCCTCGTAAACCAAATCCTTCTCGACAATCGCCTCATCCTCTTCCTCAGGATCATGATGACGCTTCTTCCGCGCCAGGAACGAATACATCGCAGGAATAACAAACAAAGTAAGGATCAACGAAAAGATCACCCCGCCGACAATGACAAGCCCAAGCGGCACGCGGCTGCTGGAAGCAGCCCCCAGCGACAATGCCAGCGGCAAAGATCCCAGCGCCATCGCGAGGCTGGTCATGAGAATGGGGCGGAGTCTTAGTTTGGAGGCTTCGATCACAGCCTCCAGTTTGTTCATGCCTTCTTCGCGTTTTTGGTTGGCGAATTCCACAATGAGGATGCCGTTTTTGGTGACCAGGCCGATGAGCATGATGATACCGATCTCGGAGAAGATGTTGATGGTTTGTCCGAAGAGGAGCAGGGCCAGGAACGCTCCGGTCATGGCCAGGGGCACGGTGAGCATGATCACGAACGGGTCGATATAACTTTCAAATTGCGCAGCCAGCAGGAGATAGATGAGCACCAGGGCCAGCACAAAGGCAAAGGCCGTGTTGCTGGAGCTTTCGGCGTAGTCGCGCGACGAGCCACTGAGCGAGGTGGTGAAGCTGTCGTCTAACACGGTAGCGGCGATCTCTTGCATCGCTTTCACGCCGTCGCCAATGGTTTTGCCGGGGGCCAGGCCCGACGAGATGGTGGCGGAGCGATAGCGGTTGAAGTGATAGAGGGCCGGTGGTGTCGTGGATTCTTCGATAGTGACCACGTTGTCGAGCGAGATGAGGTCGCCGGACGTGGTGCGGACAAAGAGGGCTTTGAGGTCGTCGGGTTCGTCGCGGTTGATGCGGTCCACCTGGCCGATCACCTGGTATTGTTTACCGTCTTTGGTGAAGTAGCCAAAGCGCAGGTTGCTATAGGCCAACCGTAGTGTCTCCGAGATGTCGGCCACGCTCACGCCGAGTTCGGTGGCTTTCAGGCGGTTGATGACGATGCGAAGTTCGGGCTTGTTAAATTTGAGGTCGGTGTCCACGCCCAGCAGCGTGGGGTTGTTGCCGGCAGCTTCCAGAAATTTGGGCAGGGCGGCTGTCAACTTTTCAAAGTTGTTGTTCTGGATCACGAACTGCACCGGCTGGCCAGCGCGGCGATTTGTGGAAATGGTTTGCTCTTGTGCAACAAAAGCTTTGCCAGCCGGAAACCGATAGAGGTTTCTGTTGATCATGTTCACGACGTCTTGCTGCGAACGCTGACGCTCGTTGGGGTCGTTCAGGAAGGTCCGCACAAAACCGCTATTGACCCCACCGCTGGTTCCGCCGCCGGCGCTGCCTGCCATGGAGTAGACAATGTTTGCTTCGGGCACCGAGTCCATCACAAATTCTGTGAGGCCGTCGATGTACTTGTCCATGTATTCGAACGACATGCCTTCCGGCGCCGAAACCGTCATTCGAAATTGATTGCGGTCTTCCAGGGGCGCCAATTCTGAAGGCAAGACCTTGATCATAAAGTAGGAACCGATCACGCAAAGCAGAATGATGACGACGCCGACCCAACGAACTTTCATGAAGGCGGTGAGCGATCGGCGATAGCCGTTCTCCATGCCGTTGAAAAGCGGTTCGGTTAACGTATAGAACCTGGTTTTTTTCCGGTGATCGCGGGTCAGCTTCACACTGAGCACGGGCGTCAAGGTCAGCGACACAAAGCAGGAGATCAACACGGCGCCGGCCACCACAAACCCGAACTCCCGGAACAAACGTCCGACAAAGCCCTGCATAAAGATGATGGGCAGGAACACCACGGCCAGGGTGATGGACGTGGAGATCACGGCAAAGTAAATTTCCTTCGACCCTTCGCGGGCCGCCTTGAACTTGTTCATGCCGCCTTCCAGCTTCTTGTAAATATTCTCTGTCACCACGATGCCGTCGTCCACGACCAGGCCGGTGGCCAGCACGATGCCCAGCATGGTGAGCACGTTAATGGAAAAGCCCGCCACATACATAATAAAAAACGTGGCGATGAGCGACACGGGGATATCGATCAGCGGGCGTATGGCAATGATAAAATCTCTAAAGAACAAGAAAACGATCAACACGACCAGGAGGAAGGACAGGATGAGTGTTTCCTGTACTTCGTGGATAGAACGTGTGATGAAGATCGTTTGATCGGTAGCGATGGTCAGCGTAATATCATCGGGAACTTCTTTTTTGATCTTGTCCAGGCGCTTGTAAAATTCGTCGGCGATCTCCACATAGTTCGAACCGGGCAGGGGGATGAGGGCCACGCCGATCATGGGCACGAGCCGGCCCTTCAGCATGATCTCTTCGTTTTCAGGACCCAGCACCGCGCTGCCCACATCGCGCAAGCGAATCGAGCCGGTCGGGCCCGTCTTGATGCGCACGTTGTTGAAGTCGTCTTCGGAGAACAGGCGGCCGAACGTGCGCACCGTGAGTTCCGTGGCGTCGCCCGCAATTTTTCCCGAGGGCAATTCGACGTTCTCTTTGTTCAACGCGTCCAGCACATCCAGGGGAGTAAGGCTGTAGGCGGTGAGCTTACTGGGATCGAGCCAGATCCGCATCGCGTATTTCTTTTCACCGAGGATGCGAACGTAGCTCACACCCGGGATGGTTTGAAACCGTTCCATGAGAATGTTTGTGGCGTATTCGGTGAGCTCGAGTTGATTGCGCGCGCTGCTCTGAACGGAGACTGAAATAATATAATCCGAACCGGCATCTGCTTTCGACACCTCGGGGGGAGCATCCAAATCCTGCGGGAGTTGGCGCATGGCCTGCGAAACTTTGTCGCGCACGTCGTTGGCGGCCGCTTCCAGGTCCACGCCGAGATTGAACTCGATGTTGATGCTGCTGACGCCCTGGCTGGAGTTGGACGAAATGTTCTTGATGCCGGCAATGCCGTTGATGGATTTCTCGAGGGGCTCGGTGATCTGGGATTCGATGATGTCGGCATTCGCACCTGAATAGGACGTGCGGACGCTGATGTTGGGTGGATCAATGGCGGGATAGTCGCGCACGCCCAGGAAGGAGAACCCGATGGCGCCAAAGATCACAATGATGACGTTCATCACCACGGCCAGCACGGGCCGCTTTAAGCTAAGCTCAGAAATATTCATCGTAAGGCGAAGGTACAACCGCGGGGCCTAAAAAACGGGCTTTTTTATATGAAAGGAGCGACCTGAACCGGCCGGGATTCCGCTATGCGGCAACGTATTCGGACGGTGCCCACACTTGCAGGAGAAGCCGAACATGCGTTTATTAACACCATGAACATTCCCTACGGCCTGGTTCTCTCCGGCGGCAAAAGCACGCGCATGGGGAAAGACAAATCCCTGATTGCTTACCACGAGGGCAAGCCGCAGCGCCAATACGTATTCGATTTGTTATCGGATTGTTGCGAGAACGTGTTCACGTCCTGTCGCAAAGAGCAGGAAATTCCCAAACCGCTGAATCCGCTGCCCGACCGCTATGATTTTGGCGGACCCATAAACGGCATCCTCAGCGCCTTCGCCCTGCACCCGGACAAGGCCTGGCTGGTCGTGGCCGTCGATATGCCCAACATTACCTCCCAAACCCTCCTAACCCTGCTTTCACAGCGCGACCCAAACCGGTTGGCCACCTGTTTTCTTCATCCGCTCGAAAATGCGCCCGAACCGTTGCTCACGCTTTGGGAGCCGGCGGCGTTCCCGCTTTTGTTGGAAAATGCGCGGGAAGGAAACATCAGCCCGCGGTCGTTTTTACGCTCGTCCGAAGTGAAGCATCTCGCGGTGGAGGACCTGACGCTTTTTGAAAATATCAATTATCCACATCAACTGCCGCCGGGTCTGTAACCAGGTTGAACTCTTGCAACGCTTTCGCGAGGTTCTTATGCTCGTGGCCCGAACTGCTCAGTTTCAACAAAGCAAAGCGTTGCAGCGTGCTGAGTCCTTGCCATTGCGCCAGCGAAATAGCACGGCCACACTCATAAAGTTTCTGCGACAGCAATTCCGGTATCGACGACAGCACTGACCACGGTGGATTTTCGCCAATAGCGATGGGTGTGGCTTTGTTGCCTGTGCGCCACCAGATGAGGTGCTGCAGATAGCTGCGATAGCGATCGGTTTGCTCTTCCGAATGACAAGGCGCCACCGCGAGGGCTTCCCGTTCTTCGGGAGAAAACTTGCTCCACTCGGCCAGCTTCAACTTCACCCCACAAGCGTCGAGCTTAAAGCGGACAATCATCGGGATGCACCGGACGTTGTCTTCGACAAAATCTTCTTCAAACTTGAAATATTCGATGGCTAGTGCGGTCATGGTTCAGCGTGTTAAAGGTTTTGCGGCATGTACAGAAACAAATTGTGAAACCTGTGGCAGCCGTTCGGTCACGACTTTGCCGATCACGATCACCGCAGGCGTTCCGATCTCCTGCAGCGCGGCTTCCGCCACGATGGTCGAGGCACAGGCCGTAATACTTTTTTGATTTAGCGTAGTCGCATTTTGAATGATCGCCATGGGTTCATCGGGCGAGCGTTCCTTGCTGATGAGCGCAGCAATCTCCGGCAATTGCGACAGACCCATAAGCACCACTACGGTGGCCGACGACTGCGCCGCCAGGAAAAGATCATGACCGATCTCTCCCGAAGACAACGTGCCCGTGACCACCCAAAAACTTTCGTTCACACCCCGTTTGGTCAGCGGAATGCCCACCGACGCCGGCGCAGCCAACGCACTGGATATTCCAGGAATAATCTCAGCACTCAACCCGCGCCGCATGACATAGGCCAGCTCTTCATGCCCTCTGCCAAAGACAAAAGGATCGCCGCCTTTTAGCCGCACCACACAGGTGTGGCGAATGGCATAGAAGACAATGAGTTGATTGATCTCGTCTTGTGAAAATTCCTTTTTGCCTTTTCGCTTTCCAACAAACACGCGCTTGCACTGTGGCGCTGCGTATTCGAGCAGCTCGGGGGCCACCAGCGCATCATATAATATGACATCGGCTTGCTGCAGGGCTTTCACGCCTTTAACAGAGATCAGGTCCGGATCGCCAGGACCGGCTCCCATAATGATCACCTTTCTTTCTTTGACCATAGGTTTAAAATATTTACGTAATAATACGTAAGATAATTTGTTATTTACGGCGTTAAATACGTATAATTACGTAATATTTGTCCATTTATTACTTAAATCGTTTGCAATGAAACGTATCATCGTCGTAGGGAATGGAATGGTAGGCTACAAGTTTTGTGAAAAGCTACGTAAGCAAGGTGTGGCTGCCGAAGTGATCGTGTATGGGGAGGAGCCGAGGCCGGCCTATGACCGGGTGCACCTTACCAGTTTTTTCTCCGGCAAAACCGCCGAGGATCTTTTGATGGCGCCGGCGTCGTGGTATGAAGAACACCATATTGTATTGCACACCAGCGAATTGGTCACCGAGATAGACCGGCAACAAAAGACCATCACAACCCATACAGGCAAAACAGACCGCTACGACTACCTGGTGCTAGCCACCGGGTCGAGCCCTTTCGTTCCAAATGTGAAAGGCGTGGAGCGCGACGGTGTGTTTGTGTATCGCACCATTGAAGACCTGAACCAGATCATTGACTACGGAAAGAAAGTGACCCGCGCGGCCGTGTTGGGGGGAGGACTGCTGGGACTTGAAGCCGGCAAAGCGCTGGTGGACCTGGGGTTGGAGACCCACATCGTGGAGTTTGCCCCGCGTCTCATGCCGCGGCAACTCGACGAGCAGGGTTCTGTGATCCTGCAGCACAAGCTTTCACAACTCGGCATTGCCGTTCACCTGAATAAGAGCACCAAAGAGATCGCCGGCAATGGCAAGCTCGACGGTCTTGAATTTATGGACGGCTCGTTCCTTCCCATCGAAATGCTGGTGATCTCCGCCGGCATCCGCCCCCGCGACGAGGTGGCGAAAGGTTGTGGCCTCGAGGTGCATCCGCGCGGTGGCGTGGTGGTGAACGACTTTTTGCAAACCAACGACGAAAATATCTTCGCCATCGGCGAAGTGGCCGTACACAACAACATGGTGTATGGCCTGGTGGCTCCGGGCTACGAAATGGCCGACATCGTGGTGCGCCAGATCGCAGGCGATTTCTCAAAGACCTTTCAAGGCTTCGACATGTCCACCAAACTGAAGCTGATGGGTGTGGACGTGGGCAGCTTTGGCGATGCACTCGGCGAAACACCGGGTTGTATTCCCATCGCTTTCCAGGACAAACACAACGGAGTATATAAGCGCATCAACATATCGGCCGACGGAAAATATTTGTTAGGGGGTATCCTCGTAGGCGACGCCAAACAATACAACCTGTTCCACCAGATGGCGGCCAACAAGATGGCACTACCGGCACAACCGGAGTCGTTGATCATTGGAGCGCCGGGTAAAGGAGAAGAGGGTGCGGGCGTGAAGAATCTGCCCGACTCGGCCCAGATCTGCGCCTGTGAAAATATCACGAAAGGCGATCTCGTTTTCCAGATCACCGAGAAAGGCGTGAAGACCCTCGACGACCTCAAGCGCTCGACCAAAGCCTGCACCGGCTGCGGCGGCTGCACACCGATGGTGAACGACATTCTCAAGATCACCCTGGAATCGCTGGGACACACCGTAAAGAAATCCATCTGCGAACACTTCGACTACACGCGCCAGGAACTGTATGACATCGTCAAAATAAAAAACATAAAGACCTACGACGCTCTGCTGGACAGCCATGGCAAAGGCGACGGCTGCGAAGTGTGCAAGCCGCTGGTGGCTTCGCTGCTGGCCAGTGCGTGGAACGAACTCATCGTCTCGCAGGCCACCATTCAGGACACCAACGACAGGTTCCTGGCAAACATTCAACGCGGGGGCACTTATTCCGTAGTGCCGCGCATTGCCGGGGGCGAGATCACACCGCAGAAGCTGATGGCCATCGGGCGCATCGCTGAAAAATATGGACTTTATACCAAGATCACCGGCGGCCAGCGCATCGATATGTTTGGTGCCCGCGTGGATCAACTGCCGGAGATCTGGGAAGAACTGATTGACGAAGGATTTGAGAGCGGCCACGCCTATGGCAAAGCCTTGCGCACGATCAAAAGTTGCGTGGGCTCCACGTGGTGTCGCTATGGTGTGCAAGACTCCGTGTCGTTCGCCATCTACATCGAAGATCGCTACAAAGGCTTGCGCGCGCCGCACAAACTGAAAGGCGCTGTGTCGGGATGCATTCGCGAATGTGCTGAAGCGCAGTCGAAAGATTTTGGCATCATCGCCACCGAGAAAGGCTGGAACCTGTATGTGTGTGGCAACGGTGGCTCGCGCCCCCAGCACGCAAAATTGCTGGTGACCGACGTGGACACCGAAACGTGCGTGAAGCTGGTGGACCGCTTCCTCATGTTCTACATCCGCACCGCCGACCCGCTGACCCGCACCGCCACCTGGCTCAACAAAATGGAAGGCGGTCTTGAATACCTGCGCGACGTGATCGTGAACGACAGCCTCGGCATCGGCGAAGCGCTGGAAAAAGAAATGGCCGAACTCATCGCCAACTATGCCTGCGAATGGAAAAAGGTGGTGGAAGATCCCGCCTTGCGCGCCCAATTCAAACACTTCATCAACGAAGACAGCACCGACAGCACGCTGTCGTTCGTGGAAATGCGTGGACAGAAATGCCCGCCCGACTGGAATAAAAAATAACAAGAACGCATGGAATTACTGAACGACATCCGCTCGCTGGCCACCACCGAAAGCGACATCAAAGTATGGTACAAAGCCGCCCGCACGATCGACTTCCCGGAGAATGGAGGGGCCTGTGTGAAATACAAAGACCAGCAAATCGCCGTCTTCAATTTCTCAAGACGCAACGAATGGTATGCCTGTCAGAACCTCTGCCCGCATAAGATGCAGATGGTGTTGTCGCGAGGCATGATCGGTTCGGCAGGGGAGGAGCCCAAGGTGGCGTGCCCTTTTCACAAGAAAACATTTTCGCTGCGCAACGGCGAATGCATCAATGCCACAGAAGAAAAACTCGCCGTCTTTCCCGTGAAGGTGGAGGATGGTTTTGTTTACATAGGATTCGCCCGGTAAGTATCGTTAGGTGTCAGGTTTAGGATAATATCCGTTAGGGGTAGTGCCGCCTCAGGACAGGGCGGCACTTTTTTTAAGTATGTACAGCTAAGTAAATAAGGACGAGATTTTGCGTAAATTGCTACGTATATGCACTTAAATCTTCAGTCTGGGGCCAATTCGAGGATAAAATTCAGCCGCCTGGGTACGTGGTACATCCTGGCGTTGAGTGCTATTGCCATTATTTCGATCGTAGGCCAGGTGCTGATCCAGCAGCATTTGCACGACCAGCTCAGCGACTCGCAGGTGGTGAACGTGGCGGGGAAGCAACGCATGCTGAGCCAGAAGATCACCAAAACGGTGTTGCTGTTAAAAGCGGATCAAACCGAAAAAGAGCGAAACACGCTTCGTATCAACCTGCAGGAAGCTGCGCACCTGTGGAAGATCTCCCAGGAGGGCCTCCAGGAAGGCAACGACAGTCTCCACCTCCCCGGCAACAATAGCCCGACCGTAACCGCCTTGTTCGAAGAGATCCGCGATCCCTTCACAAAACTTTACAAAAGCGCCGTCCGTATCAGCGCCGTTTTGGCGACCAACCCGCAGACAAACCTGGCTGTCCTCGACAGCGACATTCAGACCATCCTAAATCAGGAAGGCCGGTTTCTTTCCGGCATGGATGTGTTGGTGCGGCAATATGCGCGGGAAGCCGGCCAAAAGATCGACGCGCTACGCCGCATGGAATACCTGCTCTTGTTTGTGTCACTGTTTGTGATCACGCTCGAGGTGTTGTTCATCTTCCGGCCCACCGCACGGCAGGTGAGTCGCACAGTGAACAAGTTGAGGGCCTCCGAAAAGAATTCGCGCAAGCTGCTCACGGAAGTGGGCGCGCTGTATGCCTCACTGGAAAAATCCTACGAACAACTCTCAACGATCCACGAACCCGTGGAGAACCCGCGTCTCTATGCCAAGGCCGATCATGGCGGGAATGTGACCTTTGTTTCGGAGGCATTCACCCTTTTGTTAGGACAACACGCCGTCGATCATGCGCGCCGTCTCAGCGACCTCTTCCAGGGCATGGCGCTGGCCGACGATTGGATGGACGAAGTGGTGGACCTGGTTTCGGAGGGAAGCGCGTGGCATGGCGAATTGCGCTTCCAGGGCGCGACGCGGGAATGTTGGGTGGCCCTGGTCATTCAACCCGTGTTGGGCGCGCAGGGAAATGTAGAGGAACTGATGGTGCTGGGCAGCGACATGACCGACCGCAAACTGGCGGAGCAACGCATGAACCGGAAGAACCGCGCCGAGATCGAGAAGACCATCAACCAGCAAAAGTTCCGGTCGGTGTTGATCCTCGAAGGACAGGAGGAAGAACGCAAACGCATCGCGATGGACATCCACGACGGCATCGGGCAGATGCTCACCTCGCTAAAATATCAAATCGAATCCATCGATGTAAAGGAAGGCAAGACCGCCAGCCAGAAGATCGCCGACGCCGACCACCTCATCAAGGACGTGATCAAGGAAGTGCGCCGCGTCACCTTCAACCTCAAGCCGACCGTGCTGGGTGACTATGGCCTGCAGGCGGCGCTGAAAGTTTTCATCCACGAGATCGCCAAGCTCACCGACATCAAGCTGGTCTATAAAACCACGGGCGAAATGGAGCGATTGCCCCAGAAGGTGGAGAACAACATCTTCCGCATCATCCAGGAGGCCATCCACAACGCTCTTAAATACTCCGGCGCCGACACCATCGAAGTGGTGTTGCAGCACAACGAACAGCAGCTGTTGATCGTGGTGAAAGATGAAGGCAAAGGTTTTGACGCGCGCATCGTGGAAGCGCGCAGCATGAACATCGAGTCGGGGAGAGGGTTTTTCAATATGTATGAGCGCACCGAATACATCAACGGAAAACTCGACATCCAGTCGGCCCCGGGCCAAGGCACGACGGTGGCGTTGACCGTGCCGGTGCAGAACGCCGTGTTGCAGGAGGAATAATAAATTTTAAACGG
>CBIHQM010000235.1:0-10636 GCA_966211885.1 uncultured Chryseolinea sp. | reverse complement strand
AGGCGAACCGTTTTTCGACAACCTGGTTCGCTACGCCCGCACACCGGAAGAGCTCCCCAGCCTTGCCGACATGAAAGCCGAAGTGGAAAAGATGGCCCGCAAGCTCACCACCGCCAAAGACAACGTGGCCCTGGAAGAAGAGTATAATGGCCCCGTGCTGTTCCTGGGCCCCGCTGTCGCCGAAGTTTTCTCCAACGCCTTTTTCTCCTATCGCGACAACCTCGTCGCCTCCAACACACTCGCCAGCACAATGGACCGCAGCGAAGGCAGCAGCGGCATGGACGCCAAGGTTGGAAAGCTTTTCATCGACAACACCTTCACCGTGACTGCCCGCACATCGCTGCAGAAATTCAACAACGTTTCACTCCTCGGCAGCTATGATATCGACGACGAAGGTGTGGTGCCTCAAGAAAATCTCGTGCTGATTGAAAAAGGTATTCTGAAAAATCAACTGAACGATCGCTCCCTCACCAAAACAGGCCAGGTTGCCAACGGCCATTCGAGTGGCCCCGGCGTTCTCGAAATTTCCACCAGCAACGGCCAAACAACGCAAGCCTTGAAGCAGGCCCTTATCGATGCCGCCAAGAAAAACGGTCTCGAATTCGCCCTCATCGCCCGCAAAATTTCTTCTGGCGGCGATGGAGTTCCTGAGATCTATAGGGTGAATCTTGAAACGGGCAAAGAAGAATTACTTCGGTCGGCAAGAATGGGTTCGGGTGGTTTGAAGAATTTAAAGCGCGTGCCTGCGGTGGGTAAAGAAAAACAAGTTGTGAACCTTCCCACTTCGGGGGGCAATCTTGTATCGTTCATTGTTCCTGATGCGCTGTTGTTGGATAATATGGATGCGGCGCCGTTGAGAATTCCTTATCAGGAGGAGAATAAGATTTATATTTCTAGTCCGCTGAAGAATTAGGAGAAGCTTGTGCTTGCGCCCGTTGAAGCACCTCAAAGCCTTCCGACAGCGCACGTCATTCCGCAGGCACGCACGTCATCTGGCTTCGCACGTTTTCAAGGAATCCCGTGGACAGCGCATTTTGATCTGTGTGGTGATGCATTTGAATGTTGGGTGCGCCCTCGGTGTTCACCGGATTTCGTTTCACCCCGTGCGAAGTATATCCAAGTTCCCCGCACTCGAAATTCGGGATGTCTTGAATTTCTGGCGCAGTTCTTTAGCTAGCTTGTGCCTGCGACATGACGTTCGAGCGCTCGTGTGGTGATGCATTTGAAATGTGGGGGTTGCTTCGCGGTGTTCACCGGGTTTCGTTTCACCCAGTGCGAAGTATATCCAAGTTCAGTGCACTCGAAATTCGGGATGTCTTGAATTTCAGGCGTAGTTCCTTAGCTAGCGTGTGCCTGCGACATGACGTTCAGGGCGCGTCCCTTTCAAAAGTTTCAAGTCGCCCAAGCCTTCCCCACCTCTGCGAGTGGCACACATCCATGATACGGCCCCGGAACCTGCTTGTATTGCAACACTTCAGTAGCTCCCGGCTGACTCGTAAAAAATCCCAACAACGTCAGCTCCTTTACTTTCAGCACAAAAGGCTTGTCCCCATCCTTTCCAGCATTCCACCAACCGGTCGGACCTCCCTTGCCCGCCGCGTTTAGCGCTTCGTCATGATGCTTCTTGAAATGGGCAACACGCTGTTCAGGCTTCAAGTCCATGAAGCCGTCCCCAAGAGTTTTCTTTGCATCTTCTTCAAAGGCATTGAGACCTTCGATGAATTTCTCCTGGGCTTCTTTGCCATAGACGTCTTTCAACATACTGTCGATAAATCCGGGCACACCTGCATCTTTAGCACCGGGTGTTGTCGTTTTGGGGAGAATGATCTCAGAAAGTTCCGCGATGGTCTGGGCCTGCGGTTCAGTGAAAAACACAGGCTTGAATGCAAGCTCCGGCGTGGGTTTGCACCCATTGAGCACACCCATCATAGCAGGTGCGGATATGGCATAGCCCAGGGCGAGGGCGGTGCGTTGAATGGCTTCTCTTCTGTTCATTGTAGGGTGATTCAATTGTTACAGATTTCCTTTTTTTAATTCGTTCACGGCGTATTCGGCTGCGCGGGCCGTGAGCGCCATGTAGGTCAGCGACGGGTTTTGACAGGCCGATGACGTCATGGCTGCACCGTCGGTAACAAATACATTGGGGGCTTCGTGTACGGCATTCCACTTGTTCAGCACCGAGGTCTTGGGGTCTTTGCCCATGCGGGCGGTGCCCATTTCGTGGATACCGAGGCCGATGTTGTCGGGGTTATCATAGGTGGTCACGTTTTTGAAGCCGGCGGCTTCCAGCATCTCGGCGGCGGCGTCTTTCATATCCTTGCGCATAGCCTTTTCGTTGGGTCCCCATTCGGCGTCGAAGCTCAGGGTGGGCAAGCCGTAGATGTCGGTCTTGTCCTTGTTCAGGGTCACGTGATTGCTGTGACTGGGGAGGCATTCGCCAAAGCCGGTGATGCCGATGCTCCATCCGCCGGGTTCCGTTAGTGAATTCTTTAAATCCTCTCCAAAAGACATTTCCCTCACTCCGCGCTGCCACTCGGAGCGGCTGGCGGCACCTTGATAGCCAAAGCCGCGGAGATAGTCGGTGCGCTTGTCGTCGCCCACGTTGCGGAAGCGGGGGATATAAATGCCGTTGGGACGGCGGCCGACGTAGTACTTGTCTTCATAGCCTTCCACGAGGGCCGTTGCGCCTGCGCGATATTGGTGGTCCATGATGTTGTGGCCCAACTCGCCACTGCCATTACCCAATCCGTTGGGGAAACGGCTGGAGATGGAGTTCATCAAAATGAATGTGCTGCCCAGGGTGGAGGCGTTGAGGAAAATAATTTTTGCGAAATAGTCCACCTCTTGTTTAGTCTCCGCATCCAGCACTTTCACACCGATCGCCTTGCCTTTCTTTTCGTCATATATAATAGAATGAACGATGGCGTTTGGCTTCAGCGTCATGTTGCCGGTTTTGGCTGCTGCCGGCAACGTGGAAGCGTTGCTGCTGAAATAGGCTCCATAGGGGCAACCTCTGTCGCACATGTTCCGCGACTGGCATACGCCGCGACTCGGATCGTGCGGCAATGGCGCTGTGAGATGCGCCACGCGGCCGATGGTGATCTTGCGGCCGTTGAATTTCTCGGCCACTTTATCGCGAAACGTTTCTTCCACGCAATTCAACTCCATGGGAGGCAGGAATTTTCCGTCGGGCAGGTGCGGTATGCCTTCTGCGCGACCGCTCACACCGATAAAGGTCTCCACATAATCATACCACGGCGCCAGGTCGGCATAGCGAATGGGCCAATCCACGCCCACACCATCTTTGGCGTTGGCGGTGAAATCCAGGTCCGATAGGCGGTAGGTTTGTTTGCCCCACATGATGGAGCGACCGCCGGTGTGATAGCCGCGGATCCAGTCGAAGGGTTTTACTTCGGTATAGGGATTTTCGGTGTCTTTCACCCACCAGTGCTTGTTGGCCTGGCTCACCCAGTTGGTGCGCGATTGCACGGGGTAAAATTTCAGTTCTTCTTCCGTCAGCTTGTTGCCGTGGGGGAGCTGCCACGGGTCTTTGGTCATGGTGGGATAGTCCACCACGTGTTTCACATCGCGGCCACGCTCCAGAACGAGGGTTTTCAGTCCTTTTTGGGTAAGCTCCTTGGCGGCCCATCCACCGCTGATGCCGGTGCCCACGACGATGGCGTCGTAGGTTTGTTGTTTTTGTGCGTCGATATTGAGGTTCATGCCTTCCGGGTAAATTTCGGGTGTTTAACTTAGCCAGGGCTTGGTCCATTTCCAAGGGAGAACCGTTTTTTCTTGTCGTTTCAATCGATCGAAGCGGCATTTCTTCCGGCGAAAAATAGGGCGTAACGGGGGATAACCCGGCAGCAGACAAAATGCGTTCTTAGAGGAACCAACCCTATACACCATGCTGCGCAATTACTGGCTGATCACCCTCCGGAATTTCCAACGGCAAAAAATGTTTGCCCTCCTCAACATGTCAGGCCTTGCCTTGGGATTGGCCAGCGCCATTCTCATCTTTCTCTATGTGAGCGACGAACTGCAGTACGACACGATGCATCCCTATTTCCACAATACCTACCGCATCGGCTGCCGCTTCACCAACCGCGATGGCCAGGTGTTCGACAACACCACCTCCCCCGGGTTTTGGTTGAAGCAGCTCAAAGAAACGCGCAGCGAAGTGGTCAGTGGCACGCGCATCGACTATATTGGTTATCCCACATCGCTTCATCACAAAGCCAAAGACAAGATCATCCTCACCGAAGAAATAAAATGGGCGGAACCCCATTTCGACGAGATCCTCGATTTCAAACTGGTGCAGGGCAACCAGGCGAAGATGTTCGACGACCACAACACGATGGTGTTGAGCGAAACGGGTGCCCGGCGCTTGTTCGGCGACCAGGATCCGATCGGCGAAACGATCACCTTAAAACACAACTTCGCCACGCAAGGACGCGAGATCGACGTGGTGGTCACCGGCGTGTTCAAAGACTATCCTGCCAATTCACATTTCAAGCCCAAATACATCATCAACGTCAACGCCTTCCGCACCATTATGGGCGATGGCTTCAACAACTACATGGAGGGCCTGCGCTTCCGCGACAACATCGAATTCTTCGAAAACTACCTGGTGATGAAGCCCGGCGCCGACATGAAACCCATCGAAGCCGAACTGCAACGCCTGTCGGACCAACTCACCCAGGGCGACTCCAACTTCGTAGCCAACGGATTTAAACTGGCGCCCTTTATCGTGAAAATGGAAGACATGCATTTTGATGAAAAGATCCTGTGGGAAGAAGACAACACGCAGGGCAACAAAAGCTACCTCGCCATTTTCAGCACTGTGGCCATCCTCATCCTGCTCATCGCGTGTATCAACTACATGAACCTGGCCACGGCCCGCTCGGCGCGGCGTGCCAAGGAAGTTGGCTTGCGCAAATCGCTGGGCAGCAAACGGCGCGAGATTGCGAAACAATTCTTTTTCGAGTCGGCGTTGATGACCGTGGCGGCGCTGGTCCTGGCGGTGTTGCTGGTGATCGCCTTCCTGCAGCCTTTCAACCAGCTGGCGCACAAAACCTTTACGGTGGCCTCGTTGCTCAATCCCTACATGATCGCCATCGTGTTGCTCATCGTCTTTTTCATGGCCTTCATCTCTGGAAGCTATCCCGCCATCTATCTCTCCGGCTTCAGACCCTCCGAAGTACTGAAGGGCCAGGTGGTGAAAGGGCGTGGCGCTGAATTGTTCCGCAAAAGTCTTGTCACCACGCAGTACGCCGTGGCACTCATCCTCATCATCTCCACGTTCACGATCGTCAGGCAGATGAGCTTCATGCAAAACACGAAACTGAACGAGCAGGGCAGCCAGCTGCTTTCCATCCGCTATGGTGGCAATGCGCCGCAGGATAAATTTCTTGCCTTCAAGCAGTCCGTGTTGCAAGACAAGGATATCGAGCACGTGACCATGGCCAACCACCTGCCGCGCCTCAACTACTTTGGCTTCATCGGTGCCACCGTGCGTTTTCCCGGATTGCACGAAGAAGAGATGCAGTGGAACCAACTGAACGTGGATTTCGATTTTCCAAAAACATACGACCTCGAATTTATCGCCGGTCGTGATTTTGACGCCGCCAATATCAACGACTCATCGTCGGTGATCCTGAACGAAGCGGCAGTGAAAGCTTTGAATCAACCGATCGAAAAAGTGATGGGCTCCTCGGTCACCCTCCAAAGCAATCGCGGCGACGGCACCTTTTCTTCGTTCAGAGTGATCGGCATTGTAAAAGATTTTCCGTTCCGCTCCATGCACCAGGCCATCGAGCCCCTCATGCTCAACCCGCACGTCCATTTCATCGATCGCATCGCCTATATCAAACTCCCGCCTGGGAAATTCCAGGAGAAGATCGCTTCCATCGAAAAGAAATGGAAAGAGATCATGCCCGGCGTGGGTTTCGACTACTGGTTTGTGAGCGACGAATTCAACCGCATGTACCTCGAAGAAGGACGGGTGTCGTCGCTGGCGAAAAGTTTTGCCGTGCTGGCCATTCTCATCACCGTGCTGGGCGTCTTTGGACTGGCCTCCTACACCGCCGAGCAAAAGACCAAAGAGGTAGGCATCCGCAAAGTGTTGGGCGCGGTGGTGAAACAAGTGGTGGGGATGTTCTTGTGGGTGTTTGTGAAGATCTTTCTCGTATCGGCGGTCATTGCCGTACCGGCTGCGTATTTCATTGCGCGGTATTGGCTCGAGGGATTTACTTACCGATCGTCGATCAGTCCGCTGATCTTTGGGGTGAGCCTGCTGGGACTTTTATTGGTCACGCTGATTACTATCAGCTACGAGACCTGGAAGGCTGCGCGAACCAATCCCGTGAACGCGTTGCGCAGCGAATAAAGCTCATCCGAAATCAAAAAGTCCCGGCTGGATACGTATGCAAACGCGTGAGTCGTGCCTCGCCCGGGCAGATCTTTCCGCCGGGTTGATGCTTCCCCGTTTTTTAGTAGGTTTGTAGAGCAAGGTTGATCGTTCCACACAAACGGCGCTCAACCCAAACCGAATCGCGCCCACGCATGAAAGCACTCCCTACGCTCCTCTTATTGATCCTGGCCGCTGCCGCCTATGGACAGGCCACCGACACCGTCAAACAAAAAACCGTTGTCCGGGTCGACACGGTGACCAAGATCATCTACATGGCTGCCGACACCCCTGCCGAATTCCCCGGCGGCCCGAGCGGTATGACCAAGTTCTTTCGCAAGAATTTTAAATGGAAACAACCCCACAACATCGTCGTGGGCAAAGTCTTCGTAGAGTTCTGGGTGGACACCAACGGAAAAATTGTGGACGAGCATATCGAACGGGGCTTGTGCACGTCGTGCGACAAGGAAGCTTTGCGCCTGGTCAAGATCATGCCCGATTGGAAGCCGGCCACGCATTTGGGCAAGCCCATCAAGTCAAGGCAATTGGTTCCTATACCTTTTACGCTTTAACCGGCAATCCCCAGAGACCGTCCACCCCTGCCCTACTCGGTCCGCAGGATTTTCACCGGGTTGCTCCGCGCCGCCGAAATGGATTGGTATCCCACGGTGATCAGCGCGATGAAGGTGATGAACACCACGGCGATCAGGTAAGGCATCACTCCAATGTCGATGCGGTAGGCAAACTCGTTCAGCCATCGATTAAAAAAGTAGTACGCCAGTGGGCTGGCCACAACGAAGGAGATCAGGATAAGGACCAGAAATTCTTTGTACAACAAAGCCACCAGCCCGATCTCGGAAGCCCCCAACACTTTGCGCACACCGATCTCTTTCAGCCGGCGCTCGGCGCTGAAGCTGGCGAGCGCAAACAAACCCAGGGAGGCTACAAAAATGGCAAGGCCACAAAAATATTTGAACACCAGCGCAAGGTTCTCTTCCGCCACATAAGTTTTGGCCAGCCCTTCGTCGAGAAAATAAAAAGAAAAAGGCTTCTCCGTTTCGATCTCACCCCAGGCCTTCTCCACGGCAGCCACCGTGCGTTGATAATCGCCCGGTTTTATTTTCACGGCCACGTTGCCTTGTACGGGCGAAAAATTCATCACCAACGGTCCCACCTTGTTGCGCAGGGGGTCGAAGTTAAAATCCTTTACCACGCCGATCACCACACTGTTCGGATTTCCACCCACGCCAAACGACATCTTCCGACCGATGGGGTCGGACCAATTCAATGCCTTGGCGGCCGATTCATTGATCACAAAAGCCTGCGTGCTGTCGGTGTTATGCTCCACATCAAAAAATCTTCCGTTCAGCATTTCAATATCGAACGTCTCCAGAAAATCATATCCCACGGTCATCGTTGGCAGCATTTGTTCTTCTTCTTTGCCCTCCACAAACAGGGGCAGATAGGGCAACGTCTCCTGTCCCAGGTTGTGCGAGATGTGGGTGACGGCAGCTATAGATTCCTGTTGTTTGAGCTTATTTTTGAAGGTGGAAAAGTCTCGCGCCAACGCCTGGCTGCTCGTCGGGATCATCATGATCTGGTCCTTGCTAAAACCGAGATCTTTGCTGCGCATGAAGTCCAGTTGATTGGAGATCACCAACGTACCAATCAGCAGGATGAGCGACACGGTGAACTGACCGATCACCAACACCTTGCGCAGATTGATCTTCTGATGTCCCGCCTTATGCAGGCCCTTTAATACTTTCACCGGTTGAAAGGCCGCCATGACCACCGCCGGATAAATGCCCGCCAGCAATCCCGTAAACAAAATGATGGCGAGGATCACCAGGAGATTGAACGGCTTCACCATTTCCATTGCATCCAACTGCACATTGGCCAGCGCATTAAAAACGGGCATCGACAAGCGCACCAGCACCAGCGACACGACACCGGCCATCAACGCGATGAGCACCGACTCGCCCAAAAATTGGAAGACCAGGTTTTGTTTCTCCGCCCCCATCACCTTGCGCATGCCCACTTCTTTGCCCCGGTTAGAGAAGCGCGCAATGGACAGGTTCATAAAATTGATACAGGCAATCAGCAGCACCAGCACGGCAATGGACCCTAGTGTGTAGATGTATTGAATATTACCCCCCACCGACATTTCTCCACCGGTGAAGTCAGAGTATAAGTGAATGTCTTTGATGTTTTGAAGCGTGAGGCGGGCGTTGTTGTCCGTGTAGCGCGGGGGATAATATTTTTTTACAAAGGCCGGAAGTTTCGATTCCAACGCCGCGGGCGAACTGCCCGGTTGCAGCACGACATAGCAATAATACCACAGGCCCACATAGGCGTGATCTACGCGAAAGCCAATGAACTGGTTGAGATAAGGTTTGGCGTTTGCCAGGAAATCAAATTCGAGGTGCGTTTTTCCTTTTATCGGCTTTAGCACGCCCGTCACCTTCAAGGCAACCGTATCCTGCAGCTGTAGCAACTTGCCCATGGGATTGGTGTCGCCAAAATATTTTTTTGCCATGGCGTCCGTCAACACCACCGAATTGGTGTTCTCGAATGCCTTGGCGGCGTTGCCATATTGAAATTCAAAATTGAACACGGTAAAGAAGCTGGAGTCCACCAGGTAGAATTTTGTTTCTTCAAACTCGGCATCGCCATAGCGAACCTTGGGGACGGCGTTGCTGAGAAAGAACATGCGGTACATCGTTGTGGCATTCACCGCTTCCGGGTAATCCTGCACCATGTCGAACACCGCTGGGTAGTGGGCGGAGGGGTACACGTTGGAGGCGCCGTTCACGTCTACGTGTGTGTTGATGCGGTAGATATTGTCGGCGTTGTCGTAAATCGTATCAAACCCGGTCTCGTGGTGGATGTAGAGCGCGATCAGGATAAAGCACGCCAACCCAATGGCTAAACCCGAAATGTTGATGAGGGTGTAGACCCTGTTTTTTACAAGGTTGCGAAAGCCGATCTTGATATAGTTGCGGAACATGGCAGTTGGTTTTGGTCGGTTAATTCAGAGAAGTAAAATGCTACGGAAGATAATGATTTGAAACGTGTTTTTATGAGAAAGGTATAAAACCGGGGTGACCAAAAAAGCTACACCATCCTCCTACCCCGCCGCGGGTGAGATATTTTTTCGTGACTCCACATTGTTTCCTACCTTACCATCCCAATCCATCGCCCATGGCTTCGAACGAAATCCTCACCCTCATCCAACGCATAAAATCCATCGCCGACGTTGGCCTCCTTTACGCCAAAGACGACTACGACCGCGAGCGCTACCACGAGCTGCAAGACATCACGCACAGTTTCCACCACCTTCTTTCTGGCGCCGACCTGGAAACCATCAAACAGCTCTACACCCCCGCCAAGGATTATCCCACCGTCAAAGTCGACATCCGCGGATTGCTGCTGTCGCCCGAGGGCAAAGTGCTGCTCGTCAAAGAAAGCGCCGATCAAAAATGGTCGCTGCCCGGTGGCTGGGCCGACATCGGGTATAGTCCCTCGGAAGTGATCGTAAAAGAATTCAAAGAAGAGACCGGCCTCGATGTAGCGGCAGAAAAACTGTTGGCCGTGTTTGATAAAAAAATGCATCCCCATCCTTCACAACCGTTCTATGTCTACAAGATCGCGTTCCTCTGCCGTGCGCTGTCGAGCGAATTGAAGAAGGGATTCGATGTGCTCGATGTACAATACTTCGACATCCATGAACTGCCCGAACTTTCGGGCGACCGGATCCTGCCATCACAGGTTGCTATCCTCTATAAAAAAGCCGTAACCTTGAACAGCTTCCCTTATTTCGACTAGGCCTTTACCATGAAAGAACTTTTTTTATTCAGCGGCCTGGGTGCCGACAAACGCGTGTACGAATACCTGGACTTGAGCGCTTATAAAGTCAACCATGTGGATTGGATCGATCCGTTGCCGAACGAATCCATCGAAGAATATGCCGGGCGGCTTTCGGGAAAAATTGGAAAGAACAATCCTATTCTCGCGGGGGTCTCGTTTGGTGGCATGGTGGCCATCGAGATCGCCAAGCACATTCCCGTTGAAAAGATCATCCTCATCTCCTCTGCAAAATCGCGGAAAGACATTCCCGCCCCGCGGTTCGATTTCATGCGCAAACTCCAGTTGCATCGGTTCATTCCCACGCGTCTTGTAAAAAATCCCAACCGCATCGTGTTCTGGTTTTTCGGAGTTGAAAAGAAA
>CBIHQM010000234.1:0-10653 GCA_966211885.1 uncultured Chryseolinea sp. | reverse complement strand
CGCAATGAAATGATTAGGCGCGTCCGTATGTGTGCCTAAATGTTCGTGTATTTTCCAGGAATTTGCTTCAACGCCATTGTCCTTTAGCGTTGCCATGGGAATGAGCTCGAAAGGATAGGTCAGTTTTTTTACGGGTATGAAAGGGAAGTCCGGCGTTAACGTATGGGTCAGATCAACAATGTTGTCGATGTGAATAACAGTGCCCACATCTTTCGGTTGTTCGCTGTTGCAACCGGTTAGTAAGGCAATTACAATAAGTGTTATCCCGAATGAAGCTGTTTTCATTTTTGCTTGAGTTATGTGGCCCGACTTTAGTCTCCTGACAACTGAAGCCTAGGCTTACAATATTGCTAAGTTTTAAACACCAGTCAAAATTTCTAACCTCCCGATTGAACAAAAGCCATCCCTGGAAATGAAGAGAGAGCCGACAAACAAACACCTTGACATTTGTTGATACGTCTTTCATCGATACTATCTGGTGTCAGGAATCTTGTAAGACTTTGGACTTACATCAGAAAGCAGCGAGTGATGTGGGTGTGACCTGATACGTCCGAAGGTCATAATGACTATTTGTGTGACGCAACAGGATGTCGATGAAAGTGGGGGAGAGGACTTCAAATCAAAACGGACTCCAGCCGGAAGATTTGCAGAGATCAGGTCCTTGTCACTGACTTAATCGCTTTGACTTTTCCGGTAGACTTCCCGGAACTTTTACTTTTGAGGGTAACGGCGATATTCTTCTCTGTGGCGCCTTTGCCCAAAGCACGCTTTGAATTCTGGCTCCCCTCGCGGGCCAAATAATCGTTGATGTCCACAAATTCAAGCGTGGGAACTTTGCCCATCATAAGAGAGAGTTCGATCAATTTCTTGAGCGTGAAATTGAAATTGCCCTTTAGTACCTGGTTGACATAGGAACCACTTACTCCCAAATGTTTAGCGACTTCCTTTTGCGTGAAGCCGTGGTCGTCCATGTATTGCCGCAACTGCCGATATACTTCAGCCTGGTACTTCGACAACAGATAATCGGGATGTTTGAAAAGCTTGTGTTTTGAGATCATTTTTTTAACCTTTTTATAGTTGATATCCTTTGCGCCCTTCCGGATAGTAAAATTTTCAATATTTTTGGTAACGGTAAGGGTGTCCGCCGCGTTTAAGTTATAACTTAATACGTCAGTAAGATAAGAAACGTTGGCGGTAAAAGGAAAAATAAATTCGTAGGTTTGAGCTTAGAAGTTTTTTACAAATGGAGAATGCTATTTTTGAAATCGTACCTCCCAAATGTTTAGCGACTTCCTTTTGCGTGAAGCCGTGGTCGTCCATGTATTGCCGCAACTGCCGATATACTTCAGCCTGGTACTTCGACAACAGATAATCGGGATGTTTGAAAAGCTTGTGTTTTGAGATCATTTTTTTAACCTTTTTATAGTTGATATCCTTTGCGCCCTTCCGGATAGTAAAATTTTCAATATTTTTGGTAACGGTAAGGGTGTCCGCCGCGTTTAAGTTATAACTTAATACGTCAGTAAGATAAGAAACGTTGGCGGTAAAAGGAAAAATAAATTCGTAGGTTTGAGCTTAGAAGTTTTTTACAAATGGAGAATGCTATTTTTGAAATCGTACAACAGTGGAGAAGCGAAGAAGTTAAACTGCACCCGGGTGTTTTGCTTACATCAATAGAAGGGGTGGAGAAAATGATAGGATTCATATTTCCTGTGGACTTTAAAGAACTGTATACCCAGGTGGATGGATTTGCAGATTTCGACATGAGAGAGAACATGTTTAGCATTTGGCCGCTGGGAGTGATTGTAGACGAGTATGAACGCGACGATGACAAAGAGTACGTAGGGTTCTCGGACTATCTTATCCATAGTCACAGCATTGGATTTCTGAAAGGTAGAGCCGGAATTTTTAAGAATTATGGAAGGGGAGAGTATATTCTGATCGCAAATTCATTTATTGAAGCCATACAACTTATAAATTCCGACGCAGCCATTATTTATTAAGATAGAAGGGAAGGGATGAGCATGCAGCTTTGATAAATTTGCTGCTTTTAAAGCCCTTCACTCTGAAAATTGTTTTAGTGCAACGGCTTGATTGTGCTGTTCGTTTTTTGCACCATACAGCAGCGTGACCGTTTTATGTTGTTTCCGCAAAGCCTGCAATTCTTCCAGCGCAGCAGATCCTTTCAATTCAGCATTATATTTTGTTAGGAACGATTTCCACTTCTCCGGCTCGTGATTAAACCATTTCCGCAACGCCGTCGAAGGCGCTACCTCTTTCAGCCATAGGTCCACATGCGCATCCTCTTTTTTTATGCCGCGCGGCCATAGTCGGTCGACCAGTATGCGGTAGCCGTCAGCCTTCGAGAATGACTCATAAACCCTTTTTATCGCGATTGACATCGGAGTAGATAATTATGGAATGTTCAGGTAAGAACGCTCACCTCAAAGAAACAATTTCTACGGGCTAAGGTTTCCGAACTTAATGATCAGCTCCCTGCAGGTGTGAATTCAAATTACTCTTCGTAATGATCTCCAACGGAAAATAATAGTTAGCCAACACATCCTTTTTGAAAACCAGGTGGCCTGCCAGCTGGTTGATCCCGGTAAACGCCTGCCGTTTTGAATTTTGATTGATCAGGAAATCGATGATGCCCTTTTTCAGATAATAGATGTTCTGCTCCAGCAGATCGTAGGCAACCAACCGGATCCCGTTCTTACCATGTTTTTCCAACAACCTTGAAACAATCGAGGCGCCTTTGGAGGTGGTCACCATGATGCCTTTCAGATCGGGGGTATTCAGAAGCTGGTTGATTTCTTTCTCAAGCGTAGGCTCATGGCTCACGTTGAGGTCGACGCTCAGCACGGTGCACTTGTGGGTCTTCACACCGTGAAAATAGTGTTTGAACCCTTTTTCTTTTTCCGACAAGTGAACGGAGCTGTGGATGTCGTCGTACACGTGCAACATCGCATAGGTGCCGGGTTGCTGCTGATTGATGTGCAACAATTCCGCCCCCACCATGCCGCTCTCATAGAGGTCCTGGCCGATGAAGGTGAGGGAGCCGGTCTTCGGAATGTTGTTGTTGAAGACGGCAAAAGGGATCTTCTGGGTCTTGCACTGTTCGAAATAGTCGATCGCCTCCTGGTAGAAGATAGGCGCCGTGAGGATGCCGTCGGGTGCAAGCTTGATGGCGGAGGCGAAGTTTTTCTTGAACGACTTCTTATCATAGAGATCGAAGGGCGTGACCTTGATGGAAACGCCGTATTGCGCCCAATCCTTCTCCGCTTTCAGCACACCTTCGTGTGCCATTTTCCAGTACTCATCCTGCACCGCATCGGGCAGCAGGGCCACCACTTTGAATGTCTTGTGATTGCCCAAGGTGCGGGCGATGAGATTGGGTTTGTAGCCGGTTTTCTCCAGGATGGCCATCACCTTCTGGTACGATTCAGTTGAAACTTCACCTCTCTTGTGGATAACGCGGTCTACTGTTCCGATGGAGACATTTGCCATTTTTGCAATGTCTTTGATTCTAATGGTGCCCTTCATGGATCGATTCCTACTAATATACTATAGAGTTACAAGGGGGTTCTAAAAGTAAGTTAAACAAGATTTTTCGCCCCAGAAGGGGTAGACTCGAATATTTTCCGTTTCCGTACACGGTGCCACCGTGTGCGGAAACGAAATGCTTTTTTTCTTGCGCTTTACATTTCCGCCTTTTACCTTAGCATTAGGCTGGCACCTCAAATCGGGGTGTTTTATTTAAAACCTAAACCTAGACCTATGAAAAAACGACTACTGTATTTGTCGGTCATTTTTGTGATGATCGGTTTCACCGCCTATGGCCAAACGGTCACCGGAACGGTTACTTCGTCTTCGGACGCCAGTGCCGTGCCGGGAGTATCCGTGCTGCTAAAGGGTTCCACCACTGGGACGACCACCGACTCGGATGGACACTTCACCATCCAGGTTCCCGAAGACGATAAGAATGCAACCCTCGTCTTTTCCTTCATCGGATTTGCCACACAAGAGATCCTGGTGGCAGGAAAAACCACCATCGATGTGCCCCTGGAAACCGACATGACCCAACTGGGCGAAGTCGTTGTGACCGCCCTGGGCATCTCGCGCGAAAAGAAAGCGCTGGGCTATGCCACCAGCACCATCAGCTCCGACCAGATCACGGCCGCGGGCAACACCAACTTTGCCTCTGCTTTATATGGAAAGGCGCCAGGGGTTAGAATCACCACCGCGCCCGGCGGTGCCACCAGTGCGGTGAATGTGCAGATCCGGGGTATCAACTCCATCAATGCAAAAGGCAACCAACCCCTCTATGTGGTCGATGGCGTGATGATCCGCAACATGGAGCAGTCGCCCACCGGCACCAACAACGGCGGATATTGGGATGATCAGAAGATCCGTGGCAACGGTATCCTCGACATTAACCCGGCCGACATCGAGTCGCTCAACATCCTGAAAGGTGCCAGTGCCGCCGCCCTTTACGGGTCGGAAGCTTCCAACGGCGTGATCGTGATCACGACAAAGAAGGGCACCAAGCGCAACGGTCTTGGGGTAGATTTCAATTATAATTTTACCGTAGAAAAGGTGGCCTTCACTCCCAAATACCAGAATACCTATGGACCGGGCTACGATCGCGAGACCAACACAGGCAACTTCGGCGCCAATGAAGAAGGCTTTATTCCGGTCGACACCAATGGCGATGGCGTGAATGACGCCGTGCGCCCCATCTTCCGCGCATGGGCTCAATTCGGTCCCCGCATGGATGGCCGCCAGGTAGCATGGTGGGATGGCAGCACAAGAGCGTATTCTGCGCAGCCTGACAACTACAAAGATCTTTATCGCACAGGATCAAGCTCCAACTTCAACGTTGCGGTTTCGAACAGCACCGATCGCGGTTCTTTCCGCCTCTCGTATACCCGCCTGGACTATAAAGGGATCTCGCGCGGTTCGGACCTGGGACGGAACACCTTTAATTTGAACAGCACTGTGAAGCTGAGCAATAAAGTATCGGCCGATATCGTGGTGAACTATATCAACAATAAAATTCACAATCGCCCCGAACAGATCAACCGTCTTGCAGCCAACTACGGCGGCTTCTTCAGCCGGGCCGACTACATGGATGTTTATCTGGACAAATACCAGACTTCGCAAGGCTATAAGTATGTCACCTACGATCAGCCGCAAAAAAATCCCGCGGAGGCGATCAAGTATAACATCCGCGCCGTCGATTTGCTGGAGTATCTCTGGAGAAACGTGCGTGACAACGACGACGAATACCAGGACCGCATCATTTCCAGCACCACACTGAACTATGAGATCGCAAAAGGACTGAAAGTGAGAGGACGCGTGGGTAACGATTTCACCAGCGTGCGCAATGAGATCGAACGTCACAATGAATATCCAACTTCCTTCAACACGTCGCAGTCAACCGGAAGCTATTCCTTGTCGACCGGCCGGTATTCTATTTTCTATACCGATGCACTCTTGACCTACTCGAAGGACCTCAACAAAGACTTCGCATTTTCAGTCATGGGCGGCTTCCAATCGCGGTCGCAAAACTACATCGATCAGAAGTCGAGCACGGAAGGCGGTTTGGTGCAGGAAAACTGGTTTAGCCTCAACAACTCTTACGGGGTGAAGTCCACTTCCTCGGCCCGCACCAAAGCCACCATGTATGCCTACCTCGGTATGGTGAACTTGAGCTTTAAAGAATACCTGTATTTGGAAGCCACGGCGCGCCAGGAGTATACCTCCACATTGCCTCCGGGTCACAACGGCTATTTCTACCCCAGCGCCAACCTGGGCTTTGTATTCTCCGATGCATTCCAGTTGCCGTCTTTTATAAGCTTGGGTAAGATCCGCGTTTCGCAAGCGCGTATTGCCAACGGCTCGTCGCCGTATGCGGCCAACGTTGTGTATTCGCAGCAGACGCTAGCCACCACCCAAGGTACGGTCACCCAACTGCAGGCCGCCAACAACTATGGTAACAGCAACATTGCGCCGGAGCGCAAGACGGAAACGGAGTTAGGTTTGGAAATGGCTTTCTTCCAAAACAAACTCGGCCTCGATGCCACGGTATATAAGAACACCATTAAAGACCAAATCATCGATCAAAGCCTTGCGCCTAGCAACGGTGCTTCGTCGGTGTTGGCCAACCTGGGTGAGTTGTCATCCAAAGGCATTGAAATCGGGTTGTCGGCCACTCCCTACAACAGCGGTAATCTCCGTTGGGATACGCGACTCAGCTTTGCAAAAAGCGTGACCCGTGTGATGAAACTTGCCCCCGGCATGGATGAAATGACGTTCTACAATGCCGATGCCGGCGCCGTGCTCATCAAAGCGAAGGCAGGTGATGTGCTGGGCGACATCTATACCCACACCCGTGAGAAAGACAGCAACGGCAACTACATCATTAACAGCGATGGGTATTATCAAATGACGACTGGCAACAATTATGAAAAAGTAGGCAACGTGCTGCCCAAAGGCGTAGGCGGATGGTCGAACACGGTGACCTATAAAGGTCTCTCGCTCAATTTCCTGATCGACTACCGCTATGGTGGACAACTGGTTTCGGCCCCGCACTTGTATGCCTATGGTGCCGGCATGTATGAAAGCACTATGCAATACCGCGATGCCGAACACGGCGGATTGTCCTACAACGTCGATGGTTCAGGCAACAAAGTGCAGGCCGCCGATGGCCAATACCACGACGGCCTTATCCTCGATGGTGTGACAACCACCGGCGAGAAGAACACCAAGATCCTGGATGCTGCCAACTATTACATCAACTCGTACTACTGGGCTTCGGGCTGGTATGAGAAGCAAGGTGTATTGAAGAACGACTACATCAAGATGCGCGAAGTGTCGTTGAGCTACAACCTGCCGAGGAGTATTGCGCAAAAGTTGCGTTTCCAAAACCTGAAGGTGTCGGTCATTGGCCGCAACCTGTTCTACCTGTACCGGACCATGAAGGACCTCGATCCGGAAGTGGCAATCGGATCCAGCTGGCAACGGCAAGGCATCGACGAAGGCTCGCTGGCGGCTACGCGCAGCCTTGGCTTCTCCCTCAATGGCAGCTTCTAATCCATCCAACCAACGAAATCATTAGCATATGAACCTACAAAAATATATAACGGGAATTATCGCAGCCGCTTTTGTCGCGGTGTGCGCAACCTCGTGCCAGGACCGGCTCGAAGAACAATACCAAAACCCGGAGAAAACCACCAATGCCTCCATCGACAAGTTCTTCACCAAGATGCTCGACAACCGCCGTGTGCGTGCAGACTATTGGAACATTCGTACACTCCTGGTCATGCACCCCGCCGTCTACACCAATATCGTGAGCTACCCCAACTCACCGAAGCGTTACCAGGAACAGTTGAGCTATCTCAACGATTACTGGAAGGATTATTTTACGCCGAATGGCGACGGCGTGGCGGGCATCGTGCCCCACATGCGTGAGATCGAGAAAAAATACGCTACACTGTCGGCGGAAGACAAGGTCAAGGCCGATGTGTTCCTGAATGCCGCTCGAATAGTTTATTACGATCAGACCTCACAAGTGGTTGATTTATTTGGCGACATTCCCTATTCAGAAGCCGGTATGCTGAACCTTACGGGCGAAACCAAGGCGCCAAAGTTTGATAGTGCAGAGGAGATCTACAATGCACTCCTCGCAGGCTTGAAGGAATCCGCTGCCTACTTTGCAACGGCTAGCCTCGATCCCCTGGTGGCTTCTTCTTTCGGGAAACAGGATATGTTGTTGCAGGGAAATCTGGATAAATGGGAGCGCTATGCCAACTCGGTCCGTCTCCGTCTGCTGATGCGCATTTCTTTCCAGAACGAACAAAAAGCCAAGACCGATATCCTGGAGATGCTGAACGCACCGGGCGACTACCCGTTGATAGACGAAACCACCAACAACATCTTGCTGTCGCCCCTGACAACATACACCGACTATATGCGCAATGCAGTAACGGAGTTGGAGTCGCACCTCGCCCCGGAATACCTGATGGAAAATGTTCTCCGGCCGGCCAACGATCCCCGCATCCGTGTGTTGTTTGATAAGAACGTTGACGCGAAAACCAAAGTGCCAAACGCAGACTACTACAGCATGCCCGCGAACATTCCTTCCACGGACCAGGAAACCAATATCGCGGCAGGTAAGTATGCCGTTCTCGATTCCACCACGTTCATGTTCAACACCAAATTCCCCGGCATTGTGATGACCGCCGCCGAAGTGAACTTCATCAGGGCAGAAGCTTTCGAACGCTGGGGAAGCTCCGCACAAGCACAGGAGGCCTACGAAAAGGCTGTGAAGCAAGCCGTCGACTTTGTTTTCTACCTCAACACGGTTGGGGCAACCTTCAGAGGCGTGCCCGCAGAAGACGCGCTGACACCCACTGAAGTCTCCGACTTGCTGGCCAGCGCCACCGTGGCCTACGCCGGAACGAGCGACGAAAAACTGGCCAAGATCTGGACACAAAAATGGGTGCACTTCGGCTTCATGCAGTCCATTCAGGGCTGGTCGGAAGTGAGAAGGACAAAGTATCCCCAGCTCACGTTTGTGCCCGACACCGGCACACCCGGTTCGGTGAATCCTCCTTCACGCCTGGTCTATCCGGATGCCGAGAAAGTTTACAACGCCACAAACTACGAGGCGGTGCAAGCCAAAGACACCCGCGATACCAAAATATTCTGGGACGTACATTAGTTTTTTTTCATATTGTTTGGGTGGGATTATTTCCCGAGGAGGTTGCGGAAACGCAGCCTCTTTTTTTTGCAAACCAATCTGTCTGCTTCACCGCTGCTTCGGCCAGCAATTGAACGGATGAACAAAGCCCACGTCGTCAAGATTTTCTTTTAGCAAGTGGAGCCGCCTCCCTTGACGAAAGCGTCACTGATGCTGCCAGCAGCGGCCATTCGACGTGGTGGCGCGTTTGCAGCGTGTGCCGGCTTTGGTCATGGCGGTGCATTGCGTCGCTGTCGTTTCCTCGTTTGCGGTAGAGTCTGTTTTTGTGTCAGAATGATCGGGAAGGTCAGCGGCGGGCGACACCTGCTTGTCGGGACGGCAAACGTGGCAAGGAGTATAGCCTCGCTTCAGGGCTTCACTGAGGGTGATGGGGATCTTGCTGGAATGCAGGTGCACGCACGAGCCTTCGTGATATTTCTCGCCCGTTCGCGTGATGAAAACCGACTGCGCGTTGGAACTTGTGCCAGCGGTCAGGAATAAGAACCAAAGCGTGATACGGACAAAATGCTTTCCGGATATTTGTACAACGGTGTGATGCATAATCCTGCGGATAAACTTAAGCATTCTAAGATAACCATAAATCCGGCGAGTCCGCAACCCTTCAAGCGCTTCTGCACCCAACAGGCGCGTCCGTCGGTTTGGCTTCTTCCTTTTCGTAGAATTTCTCAAGGGTAACTCGTGCCTAAAGTATTTTAAAATAGGAAGGGATGTTTGCTGCGTCTTCCGGTTTTGTTCTGTCAACGCGAGGGGTATCGACGCTGCAAGCGAACCTCCAAGCCTTAAGAGCTGCCCCGATTTTCGAGCGAAAATCACAACTATTGATTATCTTGTTGTATTCCTTAATCATCCCAAACCAACCCGCATATGGCAAAAAGACCGGTCGTTTTCATCCACGGGCTTTGGATTCACGCCAGCTCGTGGCAACCCTGGATGGACCTCTTCAAACAACACGGCTACACTTCCTTGAGCCCCGGCTGGCCGGGTGACTCCGACACCGTGAAAGCCTGTCGCGCCAACCCACAGATGATCGCCAACCACGGCGTCACCGGAATCGCCGACAGCTACGCGAAAGTGATCGCCAAACTTCCCGAGCCCCCCATCGTCATCGGCCATTCTTTCGGGGGATTACTGGCACAGGTGATCCTGGGTCGCGGTCTTGCGGCGGCAGGCATTGCGATAGATCCTGCGCCGATGAAAGGCGTGTGGCAATTACCGTTCTCGGCGCTGAGAGCGTCGCTCCCCGTGTTGGGCAACCCCTTCAATTTCAAAAAAGCAAAGTCACTCACGTTTGGCCAGTTCACCTACGGCTTCGCCAACGCCGTCCCCGAAAAAGAAGCCAAAGAACTTTACGATCACTGGACCATTCCCGCCCCGTGCCGTCCACTCTTCCAGGCCGCCACGGCAAGCATCGCCGGCAGCGAAACAAAAGTAGACACCACGAATACTTCACGCGGTCCGTTGCTGATTACCGGTGGCGAGAAGGATCACATCGCGCCGCCTATACTCGGCCAGGCATCCGCAAAGAAATATCCCGCCTCTGTCAAGACCGAGTTTAAACTCTTCGAGGGGCGCGGGCATTCGTTGATTGTGGATCATGGATGGAAGGATGTGGCGGAGTATTCGCTGGCGTGGCTCAATAAGAATGGTTTTTGAAAATGTCGGATGACCCGGAGTTTTTTGTCGCACTTCACGTCGTTATTTTTTTAAATGTCACTCATCTTTCAAAGACTTTGCTGGATTAGCCAAAGCAGCTTTAACGGCTTGCAACCCTACGGTTAATCCAGTTACTATGAGAACGAGAATTCCCGTCCCGGCGAAATGCCACCACGTCAATTCTATCTTATAAGCAAAACTGTCGAGCCATTTCCGGGCAATGATATAACTAA
>CBIHQM010000233.1:0-10664 GCA_966211885.1 uncultured Chryseolinea sp. | reverse complement strand
CCGATGAGGGCTAAATCTTTAATTTTTTTTATCGCTGCCGTTTTATCAAACATGAAAAGGTTTGATGCCGGGCACCACACGATAGAAGCGCCCCGCGCTTTTATCAGGGTCAGGTCTGCATCGTGCAATGCAATGCCATGCACGAGAACCGTATTGGATTTAAGTACACCCAATGCATCCAGTTTTGCAATTTCCTCAAATGCGTCAGCGTCGGGTCCTTCGGCGGCATGAATAATAAAAGGTGTTGAGGCGTCTTTCGGAAAATCGCTTGCTATGTTTTTACCAAACGCCGGCGAATGGGCCCACGTCATTTTTTTTACAACGTTCACGGGGAAAAGATCCTTTTCAAAAATCCTATCCCAGGGATTGTGATGGGCCACCGTGGTCACGCCACCGATAAGATTTTTTATTCCGCCCCACAAAAGCCGGTCTTGCTTGTCAACCTTTTCAATTTCCCTCACGGGCGACTGATCAGGTTTATAAATGCTCCGCGACCAATCCACATAGCTGGCATGGGGAGGAGACCCCAGCCGTGGGTAGAGATTCATCTCCAGGTGATCGTGTGCATTGATCAACCCGGGATATACAAAGTGCCCGGAGAACTCCAGTACGATTTCACCTTTCTCAGGAGCGATCTGATCGCTCATGGTATCAATCATTCCCCGTGCAATCCGAATATCGCCGGCCAGCATTTGATCGTTGAAGTTCCAGCGAACGTTTTTTAGCAGGATCTTCATACGTCAATCCTTTCTCATTTTCCGGACGCGCATGCCGAAAACGACCGGCGTATTTTCGTGGTGGGGTTCTTCCAGCACGTCAACGGCCATCCCATGCCGGGCAAAGCAGGAAAAATAGGATTGAAAGAGATGCAGATGATGGCGGATCTCATAGACTCGGCCCGAGGATTTGTCGTGAAAAGTGCGGCGGGCGTGTTGCAGCGTGAGGAAGGGATGGAAGTCGGTGATCAGCAAGACACCCTCGGGATCCAGGGCGTTCAATAAATTGTCCAACGCAGCATCGAGGTTTTCGATGTGACCCAACACCAGGCCGCAAACGATCACGTCGAAATGCTGCTTTCTCAATTTTACCATAGTGAGGTCATCACAAAGAAACTCCCCCGATGGACATTGCAATTGCGCCAACGTCACCATGGCCGGGGAAAGATCAATGCCCTGAACAAAAGCCGCACCCTGTTGCTGAGCCGCCACACAAAATTTTCCGTTGCCACATCCCGCATCCAAAAATTTTTTGCCGTGGAGACCGGTCATGAATTTTTCGAAGAATCGGTCGGAGGCATTTTTTATCGGGTTGGATTCTTCCGCATACGACACGGCCCACCGGTTATATCCTTCCAAGGGCGAGAGTACCCCGCGCTCTTTTTTTCCGGACCACCACGCCATTACATGCCCTGGATTTCGGGTTGACGATAACGAAGCCAATATTTCATAAGCGCTTTCAATTCGTAAGGATGACTGAAGATATTCATGCGATAGCGCAAAGATGAAAATGCACGTATCATTTTTCGTTGTAGGTCCGATAGCTTGTAGTCGCTCACTGTCGGGTAGTGGGCGTGCATCACCGTCTCGAAGTCGTGAATGTAACGGATCATTTCGGGCGTGAGCCATGGCGTGAGGAACTCACGGTGGAGGTCGAAGTTGAGCCACTGGGGTTGCATCCACTCTTCCAGCGTTTCGGGGAAAGTGAAACCCCGCGCCGCTGACTCCGCATACAAGGCCGATCCTTCCGTGGGCACCGGCGTGTAGACATAGATGACGATCTCGGGTTCCGGATTGATGGTCTTGATCTCCTTAATAAAAGCTACCTCATCGTAGATCTGCTGCCACACTTCCTGTTCGGTAGGCGCCGGCAGCCCCAGCACAAACGAATATTCCGGGATGATGCCGAATTGACGAATCCGTTTTGCAAAGGCCTTGATCTTTTCACCGGTTTGTTTGCCACCCTTGTCCATGTTGTGCAGCAATTTGTTGTTGCCGCTCTCAGCACCAAAGAAGATCATCGTGCATCCAGAGTCGGCAATGGTGGCCAGCGACTCGTCGGTGAAGTAGTCCATCGTGTCGATCCTTCCCTCGGCCCACCACTTCATGTTTTCGGATTTGATGAGTTTGGCAAATTCAACCGACCTTTTTTCGGAAACAAAGAAGTTGTTGTCGTGAAACTGGAAGGCGTTGCCGCCATAGGTTTCCTTGAGGTGTTTCAGATCGCGATAGACGGCCTGCGCCGACTTGCCTTTCCACCGTGCGTCAAAGATGGGCACCACGCCGCAGAACGAACACGTGAACGGGCACCCGATGCTGGAGTGGTAAGCGATCGTCCGCGAGCCCAGGAACGTTTTGCCCAGGTATCCTTCTATCGAATAAAAATCATTCAACCGCTCATAGGGCAATGCGGGCAGCGAATCCTGATCATAGAGCGTCGCCTTTTTGGTCTTGAACACTTCGCCGTCTTTTAAATAGACCAGGTTCTCGATGTGTTCCAGCGATTGCCCGGCAGCCAGCGCGGTCAGTGCCGCAGGAAAGGCTTTGTCGCCCGGTCCACTCACCACGACATCGACCATCCCAGACCGGATCACGGTGCGGTGATGGTTCGAAGCAAAATAGCCGCCCCAGATAATGCGGATCTCCGGAAATTGGCTTCGGATGGTCTTGGTGAAGGGAATGGCCTGTTTCAGTTGCGGGCCCGGCATGACAGTGGAGGCAAAAAATCCGAATTCGCCCGTTGCCAGGTAGCCGAGGATCTTTTTCAGCGGATCGCGTTCCCGGTTGCCATCCACCACGGCATAGTCCACCACACCTTCCACAGCGGCGGCAATGGCCAGGATGGCATTAGGAATGATCCTAAGCGTCTGACCTGCGCGGGGATTGAAAAACAATACTTTCTTCATAGGCAAAAAAGTGAATGAAGATAAGGATTATAAACGCATTTATATGCTGTCCGGATCTTCCTGAAAACGTCAGGACGGTTGATTGGACGAAAAGGTTGGCTGGTGTGTGAAAACAAAATACAAAAACATAATGCCTGAAGGTATGTTCAGGAATTTTGTCGGGCATTTCTTTTTGTCGCGAATAGCGTTACTTTTTTTGTGACACGATTGCTTAGATTTATAACATCAATCTTTCTGACTTGAAAATTGTCAACATTTCCTATAGCATCCCCGTTCCTGAATGTACTGATCCGGAGGCATGGGTGAAAAGGATCAGATTTTCCACCGGTATCCTCGAAAGCATGGCCAACTATGCCGAGGTGGTGGCAATCTATCACATCCGGTATCAGGGCGATTATTATAAGAATGGAGTGACATACTACTTTCCTGGGTATACACGACGACAACTTTTACTGCCGTTTACCTTCAATGGCTACATAAAAAATTTGCGCCCCGATGTCGTCATTGTCCATGGCCTGATTTCGCCTTGGCGGGTCGTGATGCTTCGCGCGGTCTTGGGGAGCAAAGTCAAGATTATTGGGCAGCACCACGCCGAAAGACCACTCAGATATTTTCGAGCACTCTTTCAGCGATGCGCCGATCGCTGTATCGATGCATACTTATTTACCTCGCACGATTTAGCCAAGGACTGGAAAAATAAGCACCTTATTGGCGATCTTGGAAAAGTGAAAGAAGTGATGGAGGCGTCCTCTCCATTTTATTCGCTCGATATCAGCGAGGCGCGTAAAGTTACGGGCGTTCATGGATCGTTGACGTTTATTTGGGTGGGCGGACTGGAGTTGCGAAAAAACCCGGTTATGGCTTTGAAAGCCTTTGCCACGTTTTTGCAGACCGAACCAGAAGCCCGACTGTACGTGATCTATCAATCTACTGAATTATTGAATGAAGTGAAGCAACTCGCCGCGCCTCACGCCAACATCTCTCTTGTGGGGCAAGTGCCGAATGACGATTTGCTGTATTGGTACAACAGTGTACACTATGTGATCGCCAGTTCTTTTTACGAAGGCTCGGGTATTGCAGTATGCGAAGCGATGTCCTGTGGCTGTATCCCCATTCTCACCAACATTCCTTCCTTCCGCATGATGACCGATTTGGGTAAGGTTGGAGTGCTATACGAACCCGGCGACGAAAAAGGTCTCGTCCGTGCGTTACACAAAGCATTAACGTTGAACAAGGCGAAAGAAAAGGAGAACGTGCTACGGCAGTTCAGGGACTTTCTTTCAAACGAAGCCATTGCCCGCAACACCATGAAGATAATCGAGGAGGTTTTATGAACCCGGCGAACGCTTCGAAGAAAAAGAGAATCGCCATGATCATTCCCGGCGGCATCGGCACCGGGAATAACAACATCGGCATTCCGGTGTTGGAACGAATGATCCGGTTGCTGGCCATTGAATTTGATGTCACGGTCTTTCAATTGTTCAAGCGGAACAAAGGTTATACAGTAGATGGATTTGAGTTGATCGATGTCTATTCATCCCGGCCTTGGATGAGGGCGCTAAAACTTTTTTTTGTTTTCCGTCGCGAGCATCGCCTCAAAAAGTTCCAGGTTGTGCATGGGTTTTGGATTTTGCCGAATGGGTTCTTCGCCGTCCTCTTCGGAAAAATTTTCGGTTTGAAGAGCATCGTGAGTATTTTGGGCGGCGACGCCATTGCCTTGCCGGACATCAACTACGGCCAGCTGATCAAGCCGCTTTATCGCCGGGTGAGTTTTTGGACATTGAAGAAAGCGGATGAGGTAGCGGCATTGACCCGTTACCTGGTACACAATCTGCAGTCGATCGGGATGGAGCCTCGGGAAATTCATATCATTCCGTGGGGGATTGATACAAACCTCTTTGCCTTTTGCGAAAAGCAAGTTCAATCACCCATTCGATTTCTTCATATCGCTAATCTTCACCCCGTAAAGGATCAGGATACTTTGTTGCGAGCTTTCAAGATCATTGCCGAACACGTGGAAAGTCATCTCACGTTGATTGGTGAGGGCATACTCGAATCGCACGTGAAGACATTGGCCCGGGAGCTGACCTTAGAAAATCGAATCACGTTCCTGGGGTTGCTTCCCTACGAATCATTGCCCGAGTACTACGCCAGCGCCGATATTCTGCTTCACACCTCACGTTCCGAGGGTCAAAGCGAAGTGGTCACGGAGGCTATGAGCAGCGGCGTTGTGGTATGCGGAACGAAAGTGGGATTGATTTACGATCTTGAGGAAGGTTGTGTCGGCGTTCCTGTTGGCGACCATAAGATGCTAGCCGAAAAAGTGATTGCATTAATTAGCAAGCCGGAGCGTATGGCCCTGGTGCGAAAACGTGCATACGAATGGGCTTTGGTTCATTCTATACAATGGACCGCAAAACAGACTAGCTCACTGTATAATTCACAATAAATGGAATCACAGAAGCATAAACGACGTATGGCTGTATTCGGCTTGGCCACACTGGATGGCGGTGCCAAGGGCATGGGGATACCCGTTTTGGTCGATCTTTTTGAGCGGCTTTCTGACCACTATGACATCTGCTTCTACTCCCTTATCAATCCCAACGCTGAAACCCGTTCTTCTTCTATCAAAGTAAAGCAGCCGACCTCCTTGCGGATACCCGGACGGTTGAAATACTTTCAGGTAATGATGAAGTGTTTTTTCGATCACCTGCGTCAACCGTGGGATGTGATTTTTGCGATTTCGCCTTATCCTGCTGGGGCGTATGCCGTCCTTCTTGGAAAATGGATCAGACGTCCCGTTGTAGTTCAAATGATCGCATATGAAGCGGCTTCCTTGCCAGGGCTAGGGTGTATGGACCTTACCATTCCGTGGCTTGCAAAAATAACGAGAAGAATTTGTCGTGAAACAGACCATCTCGTCACCGTGGCCCACATCCAAAAAGAAATTGCCAAACAGTGCCTGCCAACGCAACGCGATATTGACGTGCTCCCCCTTCGTATCAACAGCGAACGATTTCCATTTGTCAGCAAGGTTGTTTCTTTTCCGGTACATTTTATCCATATCGCATACTATAGTTTGCTAAAGGATCAAGATACGATGTTCCGGGCGTTCGCCAGGATCGCGAGCGAGATTGCCTGTACGTTGACCGTTATCGGCAGAGGATACAACATTCCCAAAGTTCATAGCCTGCTTCAATCGCTAAGGATATCTGAAAAAGTTCGTTTTGTTGAATTCGCAACACAAGCCGAACTGCCAGGATATTTTGAAAAGGCGCATATCCTTTTTCATCCAGCCAGGTTTGAAACCGGTTGTGCCGTTATTCAGGAAGCGATGGCAAGCGGCGTTGTGGTGTGCGGAACATCCGTGGGCATTCTCGCGGACTTGGGGGAAGGGTTCGCCGTTGCCGTAAAACCGGAAGATGACAATGAACTGGCCAGGCAAACTTTGCAACTCGTAGCCGACAGAGAAAGGTATGCCTATTTGCAACAAAGGGCGTATCAATGGATCACCACTTACGGGGCAGCTTGGTCGGCGAACAACTACCTGCAATTCCTGAATTCAATCCTGAAAAAATAATGTCAGGATGACGATACAGGAGTCTCGGCCCACCGACACCATATCATACCCAATTTAGCCATCAGCGATTTTGCTTTTTGAAAGTAGACGCGCGGATTTAAATGCTGTCCTTTGATTTTCCCCCACTGCACCTCATGCACCACATGCCGCACCGCAAAATCATAATACCGTCTCGAATACGACCGCTTAAAATCGATCTCCCGGTCCGTACTGGTGGCCCAATCTAAAGAAGTAGTTTGATCCGCTTCAACCTCCTGGTAAAGCTCCGTGCCCCGGATGGGATAAGCCACCGTGATCGTAAAATGATCAGGGTTGGATTCTTTGAGATGGTGAATAGTTTCCTCGATGTCGGCTTCCGTTTCGCCAGGATAGCCCAGCATGATGAAGGTGCCGGTTTCGATGCCATAATTTTTCGTGAGCCGGATCATGTCGCGCACCTGGTTCACGTCCACACGGCGGTCCATGAGGTCGATCACTTTTTGGGAGCCGCTTTCTGCACCGATCCACACGCGGAAACATCCCGTTTCTTTTAGCAGCCGCACCACTTCATCGTTCATGCGATCGGCGCGCGTAATGCATTCATAGGGAATGGTCACATTTCGTTTTCGCAGCTCGTCGCGAAAAGCAGTCAGCCATTTGTGACTGATCGTAAAAACATCATCCACAAACCATAAGCTGTCGGGCCGGTAGTCGCGCTGAAGGGCTTCCAGTTCGTCGGCAACTTTTTCGGGCGATCGTCTGCGGTAACTTAATCCATAAACCGCGCGACTGCACCACTTGCACGTGTAGGGGCAGCCGCGCATGGTGCTCACCGAGATCGCATTGGTGCCGTGCCGTTCTTTCCAGGCGTTGAGGTACAGATGAAGGTCTATTTTGTGACGGGCGGGTACCAGCTCGTTGATATCCTTGATCTTGTCGCGTTCCGGGTTTTCAACAAAGCGGTCGTCCTGAAGAAAGGCAATGCCTTTTATGTCATTCAGAAATGCTCCCGGGCGATAGGCATGTTGTGAGAGGTTTGTCACCAGCTCCAGCGTGGTTTCTTCGCCCTCGCCGATCACGATGACATCGGCTCCGGCACGCAGGAAATTTTCGGCACTGTGTTTCACTTCCGGGCCACCCAGAATGACGCGGGTGGCAGGGAGATTTTTTTTAACAAAGCGAATGATCTCCAATATATTCAGCTTTGTCATCAGGTTCACATAGAGCGCCAGCAGCGGTGGGTTCGTGCGCAACAGATGGTCCCGGAAATTATTTTTAGAAGAGAAGGTGGTGTCGAAGACTTCGTTTTTGATAGCATGTTTGTCCAGGTATGCCGCGATGTAAAGAATTCCTAATGGCGGGTAAGGACGCATGATGCGCTGTTCCTTCACGTCAGCTTCTAAAAAATATCCATGCGCAAGCATTACATCCATGGCTGTTCAGTGCTTAAGCGGCAGGGAAAAGAAATTTCATAGAAGCCGGAGGTCGATGAGGAAGTGATCGGCCATGCCGCCCAGAAAGGAGAACCGGTCCAGCGCTTGCTCCATCCGGTTGAGTTGAAGCAGCAGTCCTTTTTTGCGCGAAAAGAAATTTTCAAAATAGGAGGGGGGGATGGCAAATCCTACGGGCTTTGTCGTTACGTGACGGAAAGCGTCCTTCGACCATTTCTTTATTTGGGAGGGGGTGTAATACCAGGTTTTCATCTGCGTGCCTTGCAGATCGGCCATCACTTCTTTGTCGGTCATCCGGCGGAAGGCCCGCAGGAAACGGAGTTTCATCAGGAAATAGTTGGTCTCCCAGAGACAAAATTTGGGCATGACCACGGCAACAAAACGACCGCCGGGCGAAAGGATGGACGGAATTTTGGCCAGCAATTTCTGCATGGCTTCCGGGTTAATGCAATTCAAACCGCCGAAGTTGGAGAAGACCAGGTCGAATTTTTTGTCAAACAGCGTATCGTCAAAACTATCCAGGTCGAGGTATTGGGAGCTGATCTTGTTTTGCATGGAATATTGCTGGGCCTTTTGCATGGTCACCTTCAGCATTTCTTCCGAAACATCGGTGGCCACAATGTTGAAGCCTTTTTCGCTAAACAATAAGGCGTCTTCCCCCGTACCGCAATTCAATTCAAGGATTTCCAGCCCGTTCAGCTGGGGGGTGATCTTTTCCAGGTAGGACCATACCCTTTTCCGTTGCAACTGACCAATGGCGCTCCGCGTGAACTGGGAGTCGTAGGAGGTGGCGATATGATCGAAGGGGGCTGCCATGTTACCGCTGATTTGGGATGGTAGAGTCTTTTAAGATACGAAGTCTTTTGGACAAAAGTGTGACACGGGCGCCGAAATAAAACGTACCTAGGCCTTGCTTAAGGTCCCTGTACGTAAGACGCAAAGGACTGCGCATAAGTTTCTTCAAACTGGCATAACCTTTTTGTTTTCGATACACGTAGTGCACGTACCTGTGTAACGCTTTATAGTACGCATTGTTAAATGTGCTTTTAAACAGCATGGCCAAATCATCGGAATCGGACCAATTTTGCTTTTCCAGGAGCTGTCCTTTCACGTTTTCATAAAATTTTGTACCCGGCAAGGGGTAAGAAATGGAAATTCCCACTTCCTCGGGCATCAATTCCAGCACCATCCGCAGGGTTGCCTGGATGTCGGTTTCCGTTTCGCCGGGGTAGCCGAATTGCAGAAAGAAGCCTACTGCAATGCCATGCGTCTTCAACAGGCGGGTTGCGTCATAGATTTGTTCTACCGTTGTGCCCTTGTCCATGGCATCCAAAACGGATTGTGACCCGGATTCAGCACCCACCCAAACCGTTCGGGCTCCCGAGGCCGCCAGGGAGTCTACCACCTCGTCTTCCAGTAAAAGGTCAACGCGGGATTGGATTTTATAGGTAAAAGACAACTTTCGCTCTTTTACAATCCGGTTAAATTCCTGCACCCAACCCGGCCGTAGCCCGAAAATATCGTCGCTCATCCAAAAGTGGTCGGGCCGGTGGTGTTCCAATAAAAAAGCGATCTCGTCGGCCACGTGCTGTGGCGATCGCGAGGTATAGCGGTTGCCGTAGATTGGTTTGGCGCACCAGTTGCATTTGAATGGACAGCCACGGGTGGTCGCCAGGTTCAACGAAAAATAGCCATGATGTTTTAGCCACAGCGTGCGATAGGCTTCCATATCCACCAGGTCCCACGCGGGCATGGGCAGGGCATCCAGGTCGCGGAGCACGGGCCGGGCCGGGGTTAGGATGGTCGCCCCGTTTTTTTGGAAGGCCAGTCCTTGTACGGCCGACACGTCGCCGTCTTTTTCCAGGGTGCCGATGAGTTGTTTTAATGTTTCTTCGCCTTCGCCGCGGATCACGTAGTCCACGTGATGCTGAAAATATTTTTCGTAGTGATCGGTGGCGTCGGAGCTGCAGATGATCACGGTGCAGCCGTGCTTGCGGCTTTCTTCGGCCATCACAAATGCTGCATCACGCATCACGGTGAGGCACATTTTAGTGAGGTAGTTAAAACCATCGTCATAGATCACCACATATTGGGGGCGATGTTCTGTCAATGCCGGAACGATGACGTGTGGGCCGTCCTTTAGATTGTTATCCAGCAACGCCACGTCATGTCCTTGCGTTCGCATGACGGCCGCGGCCAGGAGAGTGCCCAACGGTGGGTAAGGTTGTTTGAAGCGCCACTGTTTGGGGTCGCGCTTGTAGAAATACGAATGCGTGAACAGGATCTTCATACGCCACTCTCTTTTACTTGCCTGGTTCTTCTGCGCAACTGCGTAACGGCGATAGGCCGAACGCTTTCACCTTGTCAGCATACACATCCAGGACCTTGCGCTGATAATTGCGGGGGTGATTTTTGGAAGCGTGATCTTTGGTTTTGAACGCCACCTTGAAGTCGGCATCGGAATAATCGCGCCGGTATAATTTTTCCCAGCGTTGCAAGGTCATCTTTTTAAAATAATGGTCGAGCCTGGAAAACGGTGCGAGGTTGAAAAATACTTCGAGTATCTTTTTCAGGCCGCGTTGTTTCGAGGGTGCTACGCTTTCGATAGTGCGCGGCCGGAAGTTGGGGAAGAAATTGGTGAGCCAGGGATTGGCCTTCAGAAGATGGTGGTATTGCTCCGGGCCATACAAGGGCAGCGCCGTGGCCAACTCGGTGGCGGTGAATAGATTTTTTTCTTCAATCTCCAAATGTT
>CBIHQM010000232.1:0-10675 GCA_966211885.1 uncultured Chryseolinea sp. | reverse complement strand
TCAACCAGTTTATCGGAGAAGGTTTTGCCACCATACCAGTTGGAATCCCAGCCGCGTACGATGCCCAATCTAAAACCTACAGGATTAATTTTTTGTCCCATTATTATTCCTTCGTTTCTTTTTCAGTCGATGTTACTTCAGCGCCTGCTTTTTTCAAGCTGGCCACGACGAGTGTCACGTGGTTTGAACGTTTTCTCACCCGGTGTGCTCTTCCTTGGGGAGCGGGTCTCAGTCTTTTCAGAATGCGGCCACCATCCACAAAAATCTCTTTCACGTACAGGTCGGCGTCTTCCAGTTTCACATCCGTGTGTTTTGCTTCCCAGCCAGAGATGGCGGAGAGGAGCAATTTCTCCAGTTTAGGAGCGCCTACTTTGGGCTCATACTTCAGGATGTTCAGGGCCTTGTTCACCCGTTCGCCACGGATCAGGTCCGCTACAAGACGCATCTTGCGGGGCGACGTGGGGACGTTTTTCAACTTGGCTACCGAAGGGCCGGTCTTTGCCGCCTCTTTTCTGGCGTCACGCTTTTCGCGTTTCAGCACAGATTTCTTTGTCTTTTTCGCTACAGCTTCCATGATTACTTAGCGTTATCTTTCTTAGTACCAGAGTGTCCACGGAAGGTGCGGGTAGGGGCGAACTCACCGAGTTTGTGGCCTACCATGTTTTCCGTAACATATACCGGAATGAATTTATTTCCATTGTGAACAGCAAACGTATGGCCGATCATCTCGGGTATTACGGTTGATCTTCTTGACCAGGTCTTGATAACTGATTTCTTACCTGATTTTTCAGTGGCTTCAACTTTCTTCACGAGACGGAAGTCACTGTATGGTCCTTTTTTAATCGAGCGTCCCATTATTTTTTCCTCTTAGCAATGATTAGGCGATCAGAATATTTCTTCGGGTGACGGGTCTTCTTGCCTTTCGCATAAAGTCCGTTGCGTGATCTCGGATGTCCTCCGGATGCGCGTCCTTCACCACCACCCATCGGGTGATCGACAGGGTTCATGGCCACGGCACGGGTGCGGGGGCGAATGCCTCTCCAGCGTGAGCGACCAGCCTTACCCACACTTTCGTTCATGTGGTCAGGGTTCGATGTTGCTCCTACGGTTGCCATGCACACGTCCAGTACGCTGCGCATTTCACCCGAAGGCATCTTCAACGTAGCCATACCGTTTTCGCGGGCCAGGAGTTGCACAAAGCATCCTGCGCTGCGGGCGATAGCGCCACCTTTTCCGGGTTTCATTTCCACGTTGTGTACCACGGTACCTACGGGGATCTTCGCCAGGGGAAGAGCGTTTCCAATTTCAGGTGCTACGTCCGGACCAGAAACCACTACCTGGTCTACTTTCAATCCGTTGGGAGCAATGATATAGGTCTTCGAACCGTCGGCGTAGAATAGCAGGGCTATACGGGCAGAACGGGTAGGATCGTATTCAATAGACTTAACGGTCGCGGGGATGCCTGTCTTGTTGCGTTTGAAGTCGATCTCTCTCAACTTCTGCTTGTGACCGCCACCAATGTAGCGCATGGTCATCTTTCCTTGCTTGTTCCGTCCACCGGTCTTCTTGATGGTGGTCAACAAGGATTTCTCCGGGATGTTGGTCGTAATATCGTCGAAGGAAGGGGCGAGTCTATGTCGCGTTCCTGCTGTGATCGGTTTTAATTTCTTCAGCGCCATTGCTCAAAAATTAGACGTTGCTATAAAAGTCAATTACTTCGCCTGCGGCCAGGGTAACGATGGCCTTCTTGTAGCTGGGCTTGCGGCCTGCCAATACACCGGCTTTTGTGTAACGGGTCTTTTTCTTACCCATCACCACCATGGTGTTTACGCTTGCTACGTTTACGGCGTATTGTTTTTCTACGGCCTTCTTGATCTCCACCTTGTTCGCATCGAATGCGACGATGAAACCGTATTTTCCCTTCTCATTCAGAGCAGAGACCTTTTCCGTTACTAGGGGTTTCTTCAGGGTGCTCATTATGCTTTATTTAAAAGGTTTTCAATCTTGCTGATCGAGCTCTCCACGAAGATCACGCTGTCGGCGTTCATCACATCGTAAGTATTGATTTGATCGGCAGTAGTAATTTTTGCGTTCTGGATGTTTCTTCCGGACAACACAACATTCTTGTTGGCTTCGGGCAGAACGAGAAGCGTTTTCTTTTCACCCAAAGAAAGGGCTTTCAGAAGCGCTGTGAATTGCTTGGTCTTGGGAGTTTCGAACGTGAAGTCTTCCAAAATAGCAATCGAGTTATCTTTTGCTTTGTAAGTCAGGGCCGACTTACGGGCGAGGTCTTTCACTTTCTTGTTCAACTTGAACGAGTAGTCGCGGGGTTGAGGACCGAATACACGTCCACCACCTTTGAACTGAGGGTTCTTGATGTTACCCGCACGGGCTCCACCAGTTCCTTTTTGTTTCTTCAGTTTCTTGGAAGAACCTGAAATCTCGTTACGTTGCTTGGCCTTGTGCGTGCCCTGGCGTTGGTTGGCCAGATAGCTCTTTACGTCCAAGTAGATCGCGTGGTCGTTGGGCTCGATGCCAAACACCAGGTCCGACAGACTTACGGTCTTGCTGGATTTTTCGCCGCTGGATTTGAATACGGTTACTTCCATTATTTCTGAAGGATTACAGTTGAATTTTTAGGTCCCGGGAGGGAACCGCTAATAACGATGAGGTTTTGCTCAGGCATGATCTTCACAACCTTCAGGTTGGTGATCGTCACGCGGTCGGTACCCATGCGGCCGGCAAGACGCTTGCCTTTGGGCACGCGGGACGCGAACGACGCGTTACCCATGGAACCGGGAGCGCGAAGACGGTTATGCTGACCGTGAGTTTGTCCACCCACACCGGCAAAGTTGTGACGCTTCACAACGCCCTGGAAACCTTTACCCTTGGAAGTACCAACGGCATCGATAAAATCGCCTTCAACAAAAACGTCCTGGATGCGGATCTCTTTTCCGAGTTCTACCATTCCATCAAATTCCGACTTGAAGTCGCGGAATTCTACGATGTCTTTCTTGGGAGTGGTGTTAGCTTTCTTGAAGTGTCCAATAGCCGCTTTCGGGGTATGTTTCTCCTTCTTCTCACCAAATGCTAATTGTACAGCACGGTATCCGTCTGTCTCTTCGTTTTTCACTTGCGTCACGACGCAAGGACCGGCTTCGATAACCGTGCAAGCGATGTTTACGCCATCGGCGCCAAACACACTCGTCATTCCTATTTTCTTTCCTATAATTCCAGGCATGGCTGAACCTATTTATGCTGTTTTTCAGGACTTCCTGCACTCTTTCTGCAAAAAGGACTGCAAAGATAGGAACTAAAGTGTCGTTAGCAAATCTGGGTTTCAATATTTTTAGGGAAATGGCGCTGTTTACCAAGCTTTTCGGCGTAATCGCCTAAAATCGCGTATCATTGCGCCCATCCGAAACGGCTGATATGCACTGGATTCACCGAAAAAGCTGGATTATCCTACCCCTGTTGCTGGTTTTACTATTTATAGTGAACCTGGGCCTGGGCAGCGTTTCCATCCCTCCCGGCGCCATTTTGAGCATCCTTTCCGGCAGCGAAACCGCCAACCCAGTGTGGCGCGACATTGTCTGGGAATTCCGGATGACCAAAGCCCTGACCTGCATTTTAGCCGGAGGCGCCCTCTCCATTGCCGGTCTTCAAATGCAAACCCTTTTCCGCAACGCCCTGGCCGGACCCGATGTGCTCGGCCTCAGTTCGGGCGCCAGCCTGGCGGTATCGTTGGTGTTTATGAGTCAGGCGGCCGGTTTGCAAATGCTTTCGACGCCTAGCCCGTGGGCCATTGCCGGAGCCGCCAGCCTGGGTTGCTGCGGGGTGTTTCTTGTTGTTATTGTTATCGCCCAACGCCTCCGGGACAATACGTCCCTATTAATAATAGGACTCATGATTGGTGCTACCACCTCCAGCCTGGTGAGCGTGCTCCAATTTCTCAGCAAACCCGAAGAACAACAGACCTATATACTCTGGACCTTTGGCAGCCTGGGACGGCTCAATTGGACGGAAATAAAAGTCCTGACCTCCATCCTGGTGGTCAGCGGGCTGGTGGCTCTTTTTTCAACCAAAGCGCTGAACGGCTGGCTTTTGGGCGACAATTATGCGCAAAGCATCGGCATCCACCTGAACCGGTCACGATTGGTCATTCTCCTCACCACCAGTCTTTTAACGGGCGGGGTGACGGCCTTTTGCGGGCCCATCGCCTTTGTGGGGCTGGCGGTTCCGCACCTGACCAAGCTCCTCATCAAGACCCACAATCACAAAATATTGATCCCGGCCGTCAGCGTTGGCGGCGGGGTGTTGATGCTGTTTTGTGATATCGTGACGCAGCTTCCGGGGAGCGCTTATGTGCTACCCATCAACGCCATCACCGCCATGGTGGGTGCACCGGTGGTGATCTGGATTATTTTGCGGGCAAAACGGCTTTCGGTGTGATCTTATATATAATGTATCATGGCCAATAAAACCGCCCTCGTTTCGCTTCATCAATTATCGGTTGGCTATGCGCTGCCCGCGGGCCGGAATATTCTTTTTGAGAATTTGGGACTTACGCTGAATGCCGGTGAGCTTACGTGTTTTATGGGGCCGAACGGTGTAGGTAAATCTACTTTGATCCGGACTTTGGCGGGATTGCAAAAGGCTTTGTCGGGGGAGGTTCATTATGGTGGCTTATCTACCGGTCCGCTACCCCACCAGGTATCGGTGGTTTTAACCGACCGGATCGCGACCGTGCAAATGGATGTGCGGGAGTTGGTTTCGTTTGGACGCTATCCCTACATGGGTTGGGGAATAACCTTGAGCAAAGACGATCAGCAAAAGGTCAGCGAAGCGTTGGAGGAAGTTCACATTCAACACCTGGCCGACAAAAAACTGTATGAGCTCAGCGATGGCCAACAGCAGATGGTCATGATTGCCCGGGCGCTGGCGCAAGACACACCCGTTATTCTCCTCGATGAGCCCACGGCCCACCTCGATTTGAATAATCGCGTGGAGGTGATGAACCTGCTGCGCCGGCTTGCGCGAAAGTTGAACAAGGCCATCCTGATTGCCACCCATGAATTGGACCTTGCCCTCCAAACTGCGGACCTCATTTGGCTGGCAGGACGCGGCAAAACGTTGGTGACGGGGATCCCCGAAGACCTGGTTTTGTCGGGGGTATTTGATGAGGTATTTCAATTCAAGGGCTATGATCTGAAAACCGGCAAGATCTCGCATGAGGCCTATCGCGATAAAATGATCTCGCTTCAGGGCGAGGGCCACGCCTACCTGTGGACCCGGAATGCTTTGGAGCGAAACGGGTTTAGCGTCACCTCCCCCGGCCCCTCCCTTCCCCATATCGACGTAGTGGAAAAGGACGGTCATCTCCGATGGATCATCAATCAGAAGACGTCATTCGATACACTTCAATCGTTGCTGACGCATTTCATATAATATTGCTCAAAGTAACGCATGTAAGTATTTCAACATCGTCCGGATGGGCATCAAACGTTTGCAAAAGGGAATCCCCGCCCCCCTGGCTTTGGGTGCATCGCAAATTTCATTTCGTTTCACTACGTTTGAGTTGAATCAACTATCTAGTTCAAAATCACCATGATAAAACCTTCCGAACTTTTCCCCTACACGTTCGATGAGAAATACAGCAAGCCCGTTGCTTATTTTTCGATGGAGTTTGCTGTCGATCAACCCTTGAAAATCTATAGCGGCGGCCTCGGTTTCCTGGCCGGCTCGCACCTGCGCAGCGCCTATGAGCTGAAACAAAACCTGGTTGGTATCGGCATCCTTTGGAAAAAGGGCTACTACGACCAGGAACGCAACCAGGACCAAACCTTGAAGGTGAGCTTCCGCGACAAGGACTATTCTTTTCTGACGGACACCAACATTGTTTTCCCCATCACCATACACGGCTCGAAAGTGTATGTGAAAGCCTATTTGCTGAAGCCCGGGGTATTTCAATCCGCACCGCTGTTCCTGTTGAGCACCGATATCCCGGAGAACGACTATCTCGCACAAACCATCAGCCATCGTCTGTATGACCCCAATGAAACGACCCGTATTGCACAGTCGATCTTGTTAGGCATCGGTGGTGCCACCTTGCTGGACGTGTTGGGTCGTCAGACGGACATCTATCACATGAATGAAGGCCACGCGCTGCCCATGTGTTTCTACCTGCTGCACAAATACAAAAAGATTGAAGAAGTGCAGAAGCGCGTTGCCTTTACGACGCACACTCCCGAGAAGGCGGGTAATGAGGAGCACAGCATGCCGTTGTTGCACAGCATGAGTTTCTTCAACGGTCTCACACAAGACGAGGTGAACGATTATGTTTATCCCGAAAACGGTGTGCTGAACTATACTCTCACGGCGCTGCGCCTGGCCAAGCGTGCCAATGGTGTCTCACAACTTCACGGCGAAGTGTCGCGCAAAATGTGGGGAGACTACCAAGGCATTTGCGAGATCACGGCGATTACGAATGCGCAAAACAAAACCTACTGGAGCGATCCTGACCTCGACCAAGCGCTGGCGCGAAACGATGACCAGGCCCTCATCGCCCGGAAAAAAGAATTGAAGAAGAAATTGTTTCGCGTGGTGGCGAACCAAACCGGAAAGCTGTTCAACGAGAACGTGCTCACCATCGTGTGGGCCCGTCGCTTTGCCGGATACAAACGCGCCAACTTGTTGCTGGCCGACTACAACCGCTTCCTGAAAATCGCCAACAACACCGACTATCCGGTGCAGATCATTTGGGCCGGCAAGCCCTACCCGGAAGATTATGCCGCCATTAACATTTTCAATGAGATCTATTGGAAGACGAAAGATTTGCCTAACTGTACCGTTGTGACCGGGTATGAGCTCTGGCTCTCGGGGCACTTGAAGAAGGGCTCGGACATCTGGTTAAACAATCCACGTTTATATCACGAGGCTTCCGGAACCTCGGGCATGACCGCGGCGATGAACGCATCCGTAAACCTCTCCATTCCCGACGGTTGGGTGCCCGAATTTTCGAACCATGGCAAGAATGCTTTCATCATTGAAACGGCAAACGATTTGCTCACACCAGAATCGAAAGATAAAATCGAAGGACAGAATTTGTTGAATGTGTTGGAGAAAGAGATCATCCCGACGTATTATAAAAATCCCGAAGCATGGCAAAGCATCGTAAAAGCGAGCATGACGGATGTGCTGCCTTTCTTTGATGCCGGGCGGATGGCAGACCAATATTATAAGGAGTTATATAACTTCTAAGCTGGTCACGGAAGAATAGAAAAGGTTATCATGAAAAAGACCTTGCTGTAATCGATACGGCAAGGTCTTTTTATTTTGTCTTATGATCGGTACGTTACAACTTCACTACCGGGGGAAGGTATTTGGCAATGAGGTCTTCGTAGTACGGCTTCAATTCTTTTACGTTGGGAGGAACGGGGTTTTTCGAATACAGATCGTAGGGATTGAATTTCTTTACCCATTCAAACATTTCGCGATCGTGATTGTCCATCAGGTGTTCATAGGCATGCTCCCGGTGCTGCGCATAGAAGGAGTGATAGCGGATCATATAGAGCGCCGGATCCGGCAAATAATCTTTCGTGATCTGATACAAGTACTCGTCATGTCCCCATGACATGGTAACATTCCGAAGGCCGCAGCCCTCACTATAAATGCCAAGCTTCGTGTTGTATTTCTCGTTGGTAAAGTCGGGGTTCAGGCTAAAAAATTCAGGATAAACAATCTTGTCTGAAAATTTACAGCCTACGGGGAACGTATCGCCCACTACCGCCCATTGGGGTTCGCCGAAAAGGCAAAGCACTTTGCCCATGTCGTGGATGAAGCCTGTGAGCACGAACCAATCCGGGTGACCGTCGCGACGGATGGCTTCGGCAGTTTGCAGCAAGTGTTGGAGTTGGTCCAGTTCGATATCGGGATCAGAATCGTCTACGAGGGTGTTGAGAAATTCCATGGCTTTCCACACGGGCATTTCCTTGCGGTCGAATTTGAGGAACTCGGCCCTTTTTTCCTGCACAAAGTCATAGCTCTGATAGGTGTGGTTGAGGCGATAGAACTCGCGCACCGTATCGCGGACAGGGTCCGCATAATTCCTATATTCTTCTTTTGCCTTGGCAGGCACTTCGGGCTCAGGGTAGCGTTTCAAAACATCGTCTTCCCACTGTTCGATGCTGTGCAGCGGATTGATTTCGCTTTCGGAAAAAGAACGTGCGTCTCTCATAATACCTCGTTTTTATGGTTACTAAACAAATTTACAAAATCGTCACAAGAAAATCTCTACCGTTTGCAGGATTACCAGAATCCAATGTACAAGGCCGCCAGGATGCCCATAATGAGCACGGACCCCACAACAAAACCCGGTGAACTGCGAAACATGGACGTATCGATCTGAATGACGCGCGGTTGGTCCTTGCTTTTGCGGTCGAGCAGGCTTAGGATGATCATTAAAAGAATCAAAAAGACAAATACAATGGTCATGCGATCCAGGAAGGGATAGTCCGGGAACGATCCCGCTGTCCAGACGGGAAGAAATTTGAGAATGGTCGATAGCGGGATCGTCAGTGAAGCGGCCGCCAGCGCAGCCGTGGAGGTTGCCCTTTTCCAGAAAAAGCCCATCAGAAAAATAGCGAGCACGCCTGGAGAAATAAAGCCGACGTATTCCTGGATGAATTGATAGGCTTGGTCCAGCGAGCTAAGCAAGGGAGCAACGAGAGCCGCCAGCACCATGGCGACTACGACCGTGACCCTTCCCGAAATCACCAGGTTCCGTTCACTGATCTTCTTGTTGAAAAATTTCTTGTAGATGTCCATCGAGAAGATCGTGGCAATGCTGTTTGCCTTTCCCGCCAACGAGGCTACTACGGCGGCCGTCAATGCTGCGAAGGCAAGCCCTTTTAAACCTGCCGGCAAAAGATTCATGAGCGTTGGATAGGCGTGATCGGGCTTCACCACACCGGCAGCATCGACCATTTCTGTTTGAAACATTCCCTGCTGATACAAAACGAATGCAGCGATGCCGGGAATAACGGCGATGACCGGTACCAATAATTTTAAGAATGCCGCGAATAGAATTCCACTTCGCGCCGTTTTCAAATCCGCACCTAGCGCGCGTTGAATGATGTATTGATTACATCCCCAATAGTTGAGGTTGTTGATCCACATGCCGCCGATCAACACCGAGAGACCGGGAAGATCTTTGTAGTAGGGATGCGTATTGTTGAAGATCATGTGAAAATGCGAAGGCGCTTTCTCGCGCAGTATTTGAAAGCCTCGCCAGATATTTTCCCCTCCACCGTCGTGTGCCGAGACCATGTTCAGGGCAAGGTAGGTGGTGACCAATCCGCCGAGGAGCAACACGCCTACCTGGATCACATCCGTATAGCCGATCACCTTCATCCCTCCCAACGTCACGATCACCGAAAAGAAAGCCAGCCCGGCAATACACCATCCAAAATCAATGCCCGATATGGAATTGATGGCGAGCGCGCCCAGGTATAATATAGAGGTCAAATTCACAAATACATAGACCAGCAACCAGAACACGGCCATAATGGTGCTCACCGTATCGTTGTAGCGCTGCGAGAGAAATTGCGGCATGGTGTAGATCTTGTTCTTCAGATACACCGGAATAAAAAATACCGCCACGATCACGAGCGTGGCCGCCGCCATCCATTCGTAGGTCGAAATGGCCAGACCCAGCGCAAAGCCGGAGCCCGACATGCCTATAAAATGTTCAGCTGAAATATTTGAGGCTATGAGCGACGCGCCGATGGCCCACCAGGTGAGCGACCCTTCGGCGAGGAAAAAATCCTTGGCATCGGCACTCTTCGATTTTTTACGGTAATAGATCCACAGGCCGTATGTTGACACCGTGATAAAGTAAACCAGGAACACAACGTAGTCAACCGAATGGAGATGATTCATGGACGCGGGGCCTGGGGATGGAGCAGACCAGATTCAATATACACAGATATTCTATATCCGCTAACGATTGAAAAATGGTTCACGCAGTTTTTTTGTGGGGTGTTCACAACATGTTTTATCCGTACAGGACTTATAGAATAACCTTCTGGAAGTAGATTGACCAACGTCTAATGGGAACGTTCCCGCCGTTTCTATTTCTTCCTTTTGTGTTCCCCTTTTCAGGGCTGAGAGATCACAAACTATTTCTTAAACATACTTGCATCGCACAAGGGTGTGCAAAGTTTCCGTATATTCTATATATCAAAAGCGTCTTCAAAAATGAAAAATGCAGTCGTTTTCCCGTTGAGCATGATCTTTCTCTTGGCCTGTGCCAATCGAAAGCAAGAGATCGAAAGCGCAATGAAGAAGTATGACCGTCTCATCCTCCACGTCGACGCCGATTCTATTGCAGACTGCTTTATGCCGGACGGGAAATTAGGCACCGTTTCGGGCCGCGATTCCATCCGCGCTTTTTTAAAGAGGTTCGGAGATGTGAAAGTGCTTCAACAACGATCGTCGACAACCGCCATGGTTATGACGGGGGATAGTGCGCGGCAAGATGGCACTTATTTTCAGGAAGTGATTTTGAATGGCGACACGATTACAGCTACCGGACAATATACGGCTTCGTGGGTTTGGGATGGGGCACAGGGTTGGCGTTTAAAAAACATGGTCAACGTTCCAGACAAAAAATGAT
>CBIHQM010000231.1:0-10733 GCA_966211885.1 uncultured Chryseolinea sp. | reverse complement strand
AATAAACTGAAATACCAGGAAGCGCTGGATGATTATGATCATGCCATTGCCTGTTACCCCGATTACCTCGATGCGTATTTCAATCGTGCGAACACCGCTTATGAGTTAAAGGAATATTACCGGGCCATGAAAGATATCGACTATGTGATCAAGCATAAATCCGACACAGCTGTCGCCTATTTTTCAAAGGGATTGATCCACACACGACTCCGGGAATTCGATCGCGCACGGGGGGCATTTAAAATGGCCGGCGTGATGGACAGCAAGAACGCCGAGATCTGGGTGAACCTGGGGACGGTGTATTACTATAAAAAACAATACGACAGCGCCCGTCTGAACTTTGAACACGCGTTGCGGCTGGATCCCAAAGAAGCCAATGCCTACAATGCGTTGGCGATGGTGGACATTGAATTGCAAAAATATGACGATGCCCGGAAGCAGCTGGCAGAAGCCCTGACGCTCCAACCCAGGGACCCCTTCTTCCTGAACAACCGCGGCTACATCGCGCTGCTGACCGGCGATGTGGAGAACGGGCGCAAAGACATCGACCTGAGCATTGGGTTGGATCCTTACAACGGTTGGGCTTATCGGAACAAAGGCATTTACTACCTGATGACCCACCAGGAAAAAGAGGCGCTCCGTTTGTTCAAGCAAGCGGAAGAGATGGATCCCTTCATCGATCGCATCTATGTTTACCTGGGTGACGCCCTCCGGTTGTCGGGCGATGCGAAGGGGGCGTGTTCCTATTACGCGAAGGCCGTGACGCGGGGTGAAATGCCCACGGACAAGTTGCCTGTGTCTTGTCGCTGACCTGGTTGATGCCTTTTTATCGTGCGAACCCTGTTTTAAAAATTAACGTCTGAAATATTCCCGCAATGGATTGAGATGCATTTTTTGTGCAGAAGCCGGCGTTTAGAGCGCCTCCCAAACCAGCTTCTGTCTTGTGCGCTGTTTCCTTTTTCGTTAAGTTTAGATTACCTTAATGTTGCGCAAAAGCACGGGAAGCATGCAACCTAAACTGAAAAACCTTGTTGATCTCGTAGCCGCGGGTGATCCGCTTGCCTTTCGCGAGCTGTTCGACCGGTTCGCGGGCAAGGTGCATGCCTTCGCCCTGAAGCTTACCCACAATGACACGATGGCGGAGGAAATTGTGCAAGAAGTTTTTCTGAAGATCTGGTTGCATCGCGAAGGCCTGTCGGCGATTGATTATTTTCCTTCCTACCTCTATACCATCACCCGGAACCACACCTTTAATGTGTTGAAACACCTGGCACATGAAGCGCACGCCAAACAAGCCCTGGGAAAAGTGCTGGTGAAAACGCATGAAGAAACGGAAGAGGCGGTGATCTACGAAGACTATCAACGGTTGCTCGATCGCGTGATCGACCGGCTTCCCCCCAAACAACGGCAGGTATATAGCCTTTGCCATCAACAAGGCCTCAAATACGAAGAGGTGGCGCATCGCCTCAACATTTCGCGTCTCACCGTGAAGACCCACATGCAGCAAGCGCTGCGCACCATCAAGACGCATTTCAGCAGCACCTTGGGACTTTGGTTGGTCAGCCTGGTTTCCTGGTTCGACTGAGAACGGGCTTAGGATAGTCAATGGGTGCAGGTTTTGCGCCGGAAATAATGCCATCAATTTTTTTTGCTGTCTCACTACTCCTCTCCACGTCGCCGGTTGTCTTAATGGTATATCCTAAACCCGGAAGCCATGGATCAAGCGCGGTTGTTGTATCTTTTTCAGCGGTATGTTGACGATACGTGTTCAGACGCAGAAAAAAACGAGTTGATGCAAACCCTGGCCCAACCCGCCAGCGACGAGGCGTTGCAAGCCTTGATGGACAAATTGTGGGAGGAGCTTCCGGAGAATGGGAAACTATCGCAGGAGAAGACGGAGCGGATATTGGAACGCATCCTGCCAGCTTCCCACCCCCGCTTCGCGCAGCCCCTCCAAAAACAACGTTCCCTTTTCAGCCCATGGATAAAAGTGGCTGCGGTCGTTACGTTGGCCTTGCTGGCCGGTGCCATTTGGTATGGCCGTTCCCTGAAGAATGAATCATCATACATTGCCCAGGCTTCGCAGCCTGCCGCCTCCGAACATCAGTTTTTGAAACTTCCCGATGGCAGCACGGTCGTGTTGAACGCCGGAAGTCATTTGGAATATCCCGCATCCTTCGACGGGAAGGGGCGCCGCGAAGTGCTGTTGAGAGGAGAAGGGTATTTTGATATTCAACACGATGCGTCCAAACCCTTCATCGTGCGAACCGGGAACCTGACCACCACCGTATTGGGAACGGCTTTTAACATCAAAGCCTACGACGACGAGAAGAATATTACCGTGACCGTGACCCGCGGCAAAGTGCAAGTGAGCGACCAAGGCCGTACCCTGGGTGTGATCACCCCAAACCAAGAGATCACCTTTGATAAATCAGACCGCCAGAGCCAGCAGCGCTCCGTGGACAGCAACGAAGCCATCGCCTGGAAGTCCCATGACATTTTCTTCGACGACATCACCCTGCAGGAAGCCGCCGCACAATTGGAAGAGCGCTTTCACACCAGCATCCGTTTCGAAAACGAGAAGACCGGGCATTGCCGCTTCACGGCGACCTTCCTGAATGGCGAAGACCTGGATCAGATCCTGCAGATCATCTGTGAATTCAACGGTGCGAGCTATGTGCGCGATGCGGCGGGGAATATGTTGATAAAAGGAGACGGGTGTTAAACACCAACGCGATGCGATACCAACCTAACCTAAGCGATATGAAAGAAACACTTAACCTAAGCTCGTAGTTGTTTGGCGCCTCCCTGCCCAGGGCAGGGAGGCCCAAAAATGTGCCTGCCACTCGACTGGCATCGGTGGCAGGCTGTTTTAAATAATTCAGCATCACTTAAAACATATCAAAAGTATGAATTTTTCTGTATCAAAAGCAGAAGGAGGACAGCCGTGCGGGCGTGCGCGAACCCTGGCACGGTGGTTCCGGAACCCTTACCTACGACAGCTTATGCGCATCAGTGTGTTCTTATTGGCGATCTCCCTGACCAGCATCGACGTTTTGCTGGCCACGCCTGGTCATGGGCAAAGTGCTGAGAACGCCACCACCATCACCCTGGAATTGAAAGACGAATCACTGGAAACGGCACTGAAACGGATCGAGCATCTCACCCCATTCCGTTTTGTGTATCGCAATGAAGAAATAAGAAATATCAACCACCTCACGCTGGCCAGTGCCCGGCGCACTGTTCCTGAAACGCTGTCGCTGCTGCTGGAAAATACGGCGTTCACCTACCGGCAGATCCGCAAGAATATTCTCATCGTTCGCAAGGAGCAGGGAAGCGTGACCGAAGAGCGCCCTGCAGTCATTGACCAAACCATCTCCGGCAGGGTGTCGGATGGCGAGGGAGGGATGCTGGCGGGCGTGAGCATTGTGTTGCAAGGCACGACCACGGGCACGACCACCGACGCAGACGGAGCATACAAACTGACCGTGCCGGATGGCGGCGGCGTGTTGCTGTTTTCTTTTATTGGTTTCAAAACGGAAGAAGTGTCCATCGACAACCGCTCGGTGATCGATGTGGCGCTGACACAGGATATTCAGGCCTTGACGGAAGTGGTGGTCACCGCCCTCGGCATTACCCGCGAAGAGAAGTCGTTGGGCTATGCTACACAGGAAGTGAAAGGTCAGAACCTTACCTACACCAAAGAACAAAATGTGCTCGGCTCCTTGTCGGGCAAGGTTGCCGGTGTGCAGGTAACCGGCTCGCCCGGTTCCAGCATGGGTGGCACACAAAAGATCAAGATCCGCGGCGTGAACTTGCTGGACGGCACCAACGAACCGTTGATCGTGCTGGACGGCACACCGATGTCGAACCAGAATTTTTCAGAACGCAACGGCCAGGACTATGGCAATATCATCCAGGACATCAACCCGGACGATGTGGAGTCCATCAACGTACTGAAAGGTCCTGCCGCCTCGGCACTCTATGGTTTACGGGGACAGAACGGTGTGATCATGATCGTGACCAAAAAAGGATCCCGCGGCGCCCGCAAAGTGAACGTGGACTATAGCGGCGCATTCTCGGTGGAGAAAGCCGGCAACTTCATGCCCAACCAAAACCTGTACGGCGGCGGCAGCACGCAGACGTTTAGCAAACTGGGCGACGGCACCCCCTACGCCAACACCAGCGTGGACGAAAGCTGGGGACCCAAAATGGACGGCACCCCCGTGCGCCAGTTCTACAGCTTCTATCCCGACGACCCCAACTATGGCAAGACCACACCCTACGTGCCACACCCCGACAACATCAAAGATTTTTATGAACTGGGTCACACGCAGAACAACAACATCTCCGTGAGCGGCGGCGGTGCCAACTCTTCGTTCCGCATCAGCTACAACCGCACGACCACGTCGGGTGTGCAGCCCAATACGTGGCTGAAGCGAAACAACCTGGGGTTGAATGCATCGCTCGACATCACCAGCAAGCTGACGGTGTCGACCAGCCTCAACTACGCCAACAACCGCGGTCAACGTCCAGCCCAGGGCTATGATTACGGCACGACCTATTTCAACCAGTGGTTTCAGCGGAGCATCGACATGAAGAAGCTGAAGAACTATAAATATCCCGACGGCTCTTTCCTGCATTGGAATCTGAGCAGCCCCAGCAGCGACGGCACCATCGACACCGAGGCGCTCTACTGGAACAATCCCTACTTCGACGCCTATGAGAATTTTTCGCAGGACAGTCGCGACCGTTATTTTGGTAACGTGGCCCTGAGCTACCAATTGCTGCCCTCGTTGAAAGTGGGTGGTACGATCCGCTCAGATATGTTCACTCAGAACATCGACAACCGCACAGCAGCAGGCGGGCGGTACTTGTCGGAATACTCCATCGGAAAATATCAGAACCAGGAAATGAACTACGAGTTCCTGGCGCAATACTCCAAAAACTGGGGCAGCTTTTCGCTGAACGCCAACGCCGGTGCCAACCTGATGCACCAGAAGTATACCTATCTCTTCCAGCGTACTGCGGGCGGTTTATCGACACCGGGTTTTTATAACATCGCTGCTTCCGTCGATCGTCCGTTTGTAGAATCGTATCTGCGTGAGAAAGAGATCCGCAGTTTGTTCGCTATGGTGTCGCTGGGTTACAAGGACACGTGGTTCCTGGATGCCTCGCTGCGCAATGATAATTCGTCAACGCTGCCCACGACCAACAATTCGTATTGGTATCCTTCGGTGTCGGGAAGCGCGGTGTTTAGTGAATTGCTAAACTGGCAGCCCCTCAGTCTCGGTAAGTTCAGGGCGAGCTATGCCATGGCAGGCGGTGACCTGAAGCCGTATCAGACCACTTACTTTTATGAAGTGGGCAACGTCTACACGAATCCGGACCGCACGGTGAACTCCTTGTATGTGCCGGACGAGTTGAACAATCCTACCCTCAAGCCATCGTTCAGCAACTCGTATGAAACCGGGCTTGATCTGAAGTTCTTCAACAACCGCGTGGGCATGTCGTTCACGTTGTATTTGCAACGCAACAAAAACCAGATCCTCACCTTGCCCGTGTCGGGCGCCAGCGGCTACACCACCACCATCATTAACGCCGGTCTGATCGAGAACAAAGGCTTTGAGCTTACGCTGATGGGTACGCCCATTCGCAGCGGCAAGTTCAATTGGGACATGACCTTCAACATCAGCCGCAACCGCAGCATGGTGAAAGAGTTGTACAATGACGGGACCATCGACATCAACAACTTCCTCATCGCCAGCAACACCTATGCAGGCCGCACCGTGTCGGTGAACGCGCACGTAGGGGAGGCCTATGGCAATCTGATCGGCCAGGCCTATGCACGCGACCCGGCTACCGGAAAAATATTGCTGGGCGACAATAACCTGCCCCTCTATCAGACCAACCACAACTTCGGCAGCGTGTTGCCTGACTATACGGGCGGTTTTCAAAACACGTTCACCTACGGCCCGGTAAGCCTCAACGCGATGATCGACTTCCAGGCCGGCGGTCAGTTCTTTAGCTGGACGAAAATGCTTTCCGTGAAATCGGGACAAGCCGTGGAAACAGCAGCGCTCAATCAAAATGGAAAAAATGTCAGAGACCCTGTTGCCGAAGGGGGCGGCGTGCAGGTGAACGGCATTTCAAAAACTACGGGCCAGGAAGTGACTGCGTTTGTGGATGCCAAAGCCTACTACCGGAACACCCTCGGTCGCGACATTTATGAAGAGTGGTTGTATGACGCCTCGTTCATTCGCTTGCGCGAATTGAAAGTGGCCTACACATTCTCGCGCGATGCGCTGGGCAAACTTCCGGTGCGTTCGGTGAGCGTGGGCTTTATTGCCCGCAATCCGCTGATGATCTGGCAAAAGGCACCGAAGGGGTTGAACCCCGCGGAGCTGGCCAACGGTAGCGAGCCCATCAGTTGGCTGGAGACCGGTCAATTGATCACCGTGCGTTCGTATGGTGTGAGTTTAAATGTTTCCTTCTAATGCAGATCCACATGAAAAGAATGAAGATAATATACTGCATCGCTCTTGTGCTCATGGTCGTGTCGGGTTGCAATAACTTTGACGACGACATCAACAAGAACCCCAACAAGCCGAGCACGGCGTCGAACACGCAGCTGCTGGCAGAAGCCATGCGCCACTTGCCCGAAACCGCTTCCGGCGCTTCGGCCAACCTGTATGTGCAACACTGGTCGGAGGCGGAGTACATCACGCTGTCGCGCTATGACAATGTGTTCTACAATTTTTACGATTGGTACACCGAGCCGCTGGCCAACATCGAGGCCGTGATCACGTCCACCACGCTGAACGCCAACGAGGGCCCCATTCCAAACCAACTGGCGGTGGCCAAAGTGATGAAAGCCTACTTCTTCTGGTACATCACCGACCGCTGGGGCGACCTGCCCTACACCGAAGCGTTGAAAGGACGGGATAATTTCACACCGGCCTACGACACGCAGGAAACCATCTACAATTCCCTCTTCGCCTTGCTGGATGAAGCCGATGCACAATTCGTCGACGGCGACATCAGCAACGACATCGTTTATGACGGCGATGTGAACCAATGGAAGAAATTGGGCAACACCATCCACATGCTGATGGCCCTGCGGTTGTCCAAGATCGCCGCAGACAAAGGCAAAGCCGAATTCAACAAAGCCTTGGCCCGCGGCATCCTGGAATCTAACGACGATAACCTGGTGTATCGCCATTTGTCTGACGCCAACAACTGGAACGCCTGGTATGATGTGTTCGATCAGCAAAACCGCTATTGGTATGCCGTCAGTGAAGCGTTGGTGAACTACATGCAGCCCGTGGGCGATCCCCGGTTGCCCACCTTTGCCAACACCAACGACAACGGCGATTATGTGGGCCTGAAGTATGGTCTCACCGGCGAAGAAGTAAACACCGGCATCTATGAAAAGGAAAATATTTCCATGCTGGGCGATGCCATGCGGCAACCGACGACCGCCGTGTACATCGTCACATTTGCCGAAGCCTTGTTTGCCCAGGCCGAAGCGGCTAAACTGGGATGGATCGGCGGCGGCGATGGAGCAGCCGAACAGTTCTATAACGACGCCATCTTAAACTCGGTGAAACAATGGAACAACGACGACGATACAGGCGTGAGCGACATGATGACACAGCCCGGCATACCTTATGATCCGGCCGACGCCATAAAACAGATCAGCTACCAGCGCTGGGTACATTTGTTCATGAACGGCTACGAAGCCTGGGCCGAATGGCGCCGCACCGGCTTCCCCGCACTGGTGGCCCCCACCGACAACAACGGACGCGAGATCCCGCGGCGCGAAGGATACCCCACGCAAGAGCAACAAAACAACACACAACATTACAACGAGGCCGTTCAACGCCTGGGTGGCAACAACGATTTGAACGGACATGTTTGGTGGGATAAGAAATAGTTTAGTTTGGATAGTTTGGGAAAAACTCCGGGTGCGACGCTGATGTCGGCCCGGAGATTTCTTGTGAGCAACACTCGTTACTGAGTCGTATAGTTCACTGTGGCATCCACAGAAGCCACATCCGATGGGGGATCATTCCCATACCTGCCGATACCGTTGGATCATCAGACAAGTGCGTATTTATATGGATTTCTCCCTGCAGTAACTTTGCTATCGGGCAGTTCACGGCAATCCAAAGCAGCCGTTCCTTTTGTGCATCGGATAAAGGCTGACCGAACGAAAGTGTCCTGAGGAACTGCGGTGCGACAGCCCGCGTAATGTTTGCAAGCCACGGCGACTCCCAGTGATGGGAGCCGCTCTTTTGGCGCGGCAGCGACCATCTATGTGGAAGCGCCTGTCCCGGTTTCAAAATGAAACGACAAATCAACTGGACAATTTTAGATTCTATTTGGCGACATAGAGCATGATGCTCTTCACCTTTTTTATGGCTGGACCCCTAAGTATTTTGAAACTGGTCCCCTAAGGTACCCCAGCTAAGCTCTAATTTTATTCCAGATTCACAAAGCCATCTGTACAACTTAAATGTTAAAATCATGATGAAAACAAGATTGTACCGCGACAGCACTTTGTCAAGTGGGTGTTTGCCGATGGGCAAAAAAGGAGGTGTGTTATGAAAGCAATTGTAGTGAAAGATCAAACCGCGGGAAAGGCCGGGATGCAACTTGTGGAACGCCCCGAGCCGCAAGGAGCGATAAATGATGTTATCGTTCAGGTTCATGCATCGGCCATAACAGGAGATGAGCTGACGTGGCCCTCGACCTGGATCGATCGCGCCGGCCGTGACCGGACGCCATCGATCCCCGGTCATGAGTTGGCTGGCATTGTCACCTCCCTTGGCTATGGAACGACGGGGCTGTCCATAGGACAGCGCGTGTTCGGTCTGACGGACTGGTACCGCGACGGCACGCTGGCGGAGTATGTGGCCGTCGAGGCACGCAACCTCGCGCCGCTACCGAGCGATGTTGATTTCACGGTTGGCGCAGCCCTCGTGATGCCAGGCCTGACCGCATGGCAGGGGCTATTTGACCACGGACGCCTCCGGGCGGGACAGACCGTTCTTGTGCACGGTGCGGCCGGTGTGGTAGGTTCCATGGCGGCGCAACTCGCACGCGCAGCCGGTGCTTATGTCATTGGCACAGGGCGCGCAGATGGCCGAAAGACGGCCCTTGACTTCGGTGCACAGGAGTACGTCGATCTTGAAAACGAAAAGCTGCAAGATGTCGGCGGAGTCGATTTGGTTTTCGATGTCTTCGGTGGAGATATTGTCAATCAGTCCGCAAGCTTGATCAGGTCTGGAGGAACCCTGGTGACCATCGCAGGTCCAACCGAAGCCCGGCCTGCTAACGGATCGACAATCGACTTTGTCGTTGAAGCAAATCCAAGCCAATTGAGTGAGATCGTCCAGCGACTGCGGGAGGGACGCCTGCGGCCGAATATCGGCAATACATCGGTCCTCAACGACGCTGTTACGACCTTCAATTCGACCAAGCGGGTCAACGGAAAGACGATCATCCACGTTCGCCCTTAAAGTCTGGATGTCGAGGGGCACTTCGCCAGCCGCTCATCGTTGCCGTCTCCTTTGAACGGGTTAAGAAACGATGGCGTATGTGCACTCCGTTTGGGATGGACATACTCCAATTTTTTGTATTGTAGTGCAAATCAACGTTCGGAAAATCCCTCTTTCGCCGCGTCTGTAAAACCTTTAGGATGATCGGTGTCTATATCATTGTCAGTAAATGGCATTGAAATGAAATTGTTGGAGGATGAACAAAGAATTAAAAATAGAATTAGTAAACCCTCAAACCAATGTGTTGGCGTTTAAGCTAATACAACTGGCCCGATCCTTATGGCAATTGAAGATGGCGAGCAGGAAAAAATACGGTGATCCTGAAAGAGGCAGCCTCTTTTTTTGCCAACTTGGGCACGCATGGAATGGGTTGAGAAATTGAAAGCGCGGCTGCAGCTCCCGTTGCCCGGCCCCGCGGCACACGAATCACTAAGGGCAACACCGGTAGGGCAACCCATGCCCGACTTTGGTCACCGGCTCCCTCCTAAACCAGGAGGCGTGCTCATTTTGCTATACGAAGAAGATGGCGTGGTGAAGTTTCCCCTCACCAAGCGTCAGGAATATCCGGGTGCGCACAGCGGGCAGATCAGTTTCCCTGGGGGAAAAGCTGAGCCCGGTGAATCGGGTATTCAGACGGCGTTGCGGGAGGCGCATGAAGAGATTGGGGTGGGCTTAGCGGGAATTGAAGTTCTCGGTACACTCACGAATTTTTTTGTGATCCCCAGCAATTTTATGGTGACACCAGTGGTGGCCTATAGCCCGGTGGTGCCTGCGTTTGTGCGGAGTGAGTATGAGGTGGCCAGGATCTTGGCGTGCAGGGTTGGCGATCTTTTGAAGGAAGACGCAGTAAAGGAGTCGGAGATCTTGGCGGCGGGAAAAATCAGGATGCTGGCGCCGCATTTTGAGTTGGAAGGAGAGATGGTGTGGGGGGCAACGGCGATGATGTTGAATGAGTTTAGGTTGGTGTGGAGGGATGTTGTGGGGGAGAAAAAAAAATAACCGCCCTTGTTGGTGTTCTTCACCAACAAGCGTTGACGGCATGTGCTTTGAATGATCCTTACCCTTCTTAAATGGTTGTATTGAATGACGTTCCAAGTCATTTGCTTCGATAATGTTGAGTGGAAGCGATTTTTGTTGGTGAAGAACACCAACAAAGGCGGCAGTTGGTGA
>CBIHQM010000230.1:0-10784 GCA_966211885.1 uncultured Chryseolinea sp. | reverse complement strand
CATAAAAGGCAACCTCTCCGGCAACCCATAACACCGGATCCCAAACGACATCTTCCCCGACAACATCTTAAACCGCCCTTGCCACGCAGCCACAAAAAATTTGGCACTCCCTGGCGTAAGCCGAAACGTAAAACTATCCGGCAAATAAACATCCGACCGCAACCAGGTAAGACCCCGATCAATGGAGTGGATCGTACGCCCCATAAAATCCATCATCATAATCTCATCACGATCCGTCCAAAGTTTAGCGATCGCATCATCAGCATAAAGGAATGCCCAGGAGCCACCATCATCAGAGGAAAACATCAACCCGCCCTGCGTGGCCGCGTAGATGCGATCACCACTCGACGCCATTTGGTTGACCTGCAAATCTCCCTTCATCAGTTTCCAGGAACGTGCCCCATCCCATGAAGCGAACAGACCGTGATCGGTGCCTGCCAACAACATGCCTCTCCCAGCATAAAAGCATCTCACCGTCAAGTTGGTCAATCCCGATGAAGATGCGTACCAATGCTCACCACCATCAGCCGAAAGAAAAATTCCTTTCCCTCTGGTGCCTGCCACTAAGAGATTGTTCCCATAATTCAGCAATGCATTCACTTGTGTCTCTTTTGGAAAGCCCGGGCTGCGATACCACTTCAGGTTTCGGTCGCTCAAATAGATGCCGTGTGCCCGGGTGCCGGCGACCAATGTATTTCCAAAGGTCGTCCATGCGTTCACGGATACTTCCGGCGGCAGTCCGTCGCTTGCCGGTTCCCAATTTTCACCTTGATCTTTGCTGATGTAGAGGGTTGGCGTTTGTCCGAACGTGATGTGGCAATGAAAGATGAGACATGCCAGGATAAGTAAGTTCTTCATAATGGAGGGTTGTAAGGGTTTGAAAGATCAACGCGGGCTCGCCGTGAGGTGGATCTCCAATGCGATGGCATCTGAAATCGCGCCGTCGCCGATGGAAGAGAAAATTTTCCCGGAGTTGTAGCGCACGTTCCAGCGCGTGCGGTCGAATTTGAGTTTCGCGGTGGCTTGCAGCTGGCCGTCTTTGATCGCGACCGTTGCGGGGAAGGTGAGTGTGTTGGTGATGCCTTTCAGTGTGAGCGTGCCGGTAATTTCATAGTTAATGGGGCCACCTTGTACTTCCTTGGTTTGGGTGATGGTGAACCGGGCCGAGGGATATTGGGCAACGGAGAAAAAATCGTCACTCTTCAAATGTTCTTCCAGGTCTTTGGCGCTGCTCTCTCCGCGCATGTCAACATCTTCGATGCTGTTCATGTCGAGCTCGAAGAATCCGCCGGTGATGCGGTTGCCGGCCACTTCGATCTCGCCTTTGGTCAGACGGATGGTGCCGGTGTGTTCGTTAAAATTGAAAGCGTAGTACCCCGTCCAGGCAACGGTGCTTTGCTGGGCGTTGACAATATAAAAATCAGAATCGCCGGGCTCGCTCGTGAAACCGGTCAGAGTGAGAATAACAAAACAGGCGAGGATAACTTTACTGTTGCGATAGGATTTCATGATGCATGGGTTTGAAAATGACAGTTAAACCTAGCGCGGCCGTCGTGGTGATTGTTAAAAGCGATTTAAAAAGTTTTTAATTATTTTTAAAATTTTAAAGCGACGGCGCTTTTGGTGTTACTTTTAGGGTACAACCAGTTCTTTATGAAAAAACGAAGAATGTTCAGCATCCTCCTGGGGGCCGCCGTGCTGGCCCTTGCCGGCCTGCTGGTGTTGCAAACCATTTGGTTCAGAAGCGCCTACAACGTGGAGGAGCAACAGTTTGACAACAAAGTGAATCTGGCCATCCGCGCCCTGACCGACGACTTGCTGAAGGCGGAAGGTGATTCCACCTCGGTGATCAGGCCCATCGTAAAAAAAGCCACCAATGCTTATTATGTTGATTTCAGACACGCGCTATCCTACAACATCCTGGATTCCTTGCTCCGAAAAAACTTTGCCCGCCACGACATTGATCTGCCCTTTGAGCTGACGATCTATGGTGCACAGCGCGGGAGCATTGTGTTGGGAAATTATTATTCCCTGGGTGCGACCTCGAAAGCCAACGCCACCTGCGGGTCTCGCGCATTGCCCGCATCAACACCGATGGATTTTATGATCACCTTTCCCGGAAAACGCGCCGACATCGTGGGCGGGATGAAATTTTGGATCCTGTCGGCGATCGTGTTCCTGGTGGTGCTGTCGCTCTTTGCCTTTCTGGTGATCGATTTGATGAAGCAGAAGAAACTCTCGGAGATCAGGACCGATCTCATGAACAACATCACGCACGAACTGCAAACGCCCATTGCCAACATTTCCATTGCCAGCGAGGTACTGCGGGCGGGCACTGGAAAAATGGATGAGCATAAGTCGCTTCACTACGCCAACATCATTTATGAAGAGAACCGGCGCTTGAAATTCCAGGTGGAACAGGTGCTTCAGACTGCACTGTGTGAGAAGGGTCAGCTTGCGCTGATCAAAACGGAGGTGAATGTGAACACGCTCGTGGAGGAGGTGATCCGGAATTTTCAATTGCGTGTCCAACACCGCCAAGGCCAATTGAATTGTCGCCTGGAGGCTACAAAGCCTGTCGTGCTAGCGGACGCGTTTCATTTGGCGAATATTTTTTACAGCTTGTTGGATAATGCCGATAAGTATTCGCCGGACAAGCCGGACATAGTGATCACCACCACTAATACCCTCAGCGGCATCCTGATCGCGATTGCCGACAAAGGCATCGGCATTCGCCGTGATGTGCAACGCTATATTTTTGACAAATTTTATCGCGCGGGCACCGGAAATATGCACGACGTGAAGGGCTTTGGGCTTGGCCTGACCTACGTTCAAAAGATCGTGCAGGCCCACCAGGGAAAGATCTCGTTGACAAGCGAACCCCACCAGGGAAGTCGCTTCGAACTGTATTTTGAAACGTGCTGACCGATGAGCCTCAAGATCCTTTTGGTGGAAGACGACGAGAACATGCGCTTCATGCTGCACGACAATCTCGAAATGGCCGGCTACCGCGTGCGTCCCCTTGCCGACGGCCAAACGGCGCTGAGCGCATTCATGAAAGAGGAATTTGATCTTTGCGTGATCGACGTCATGCTCCCCAAAAAGGATGGCTTCACCCTGGCCACCGACATCCGGAAGCTCAATCAACAAATTCCCATCATATTCCTCACGGCCCGAAATGTGAAGGAGGACCGCATCCTGGGTTTCAGGATCGGCGCAGACGACTATATCACAAAACCCTTCAGCCTGGAAGAATTTTTATTGCGCATCGAGGCCATCCTGAAACGCGTATATCACACGCCTACCAAAGCCGACGAACAGTTCACGTACCCATTGGCGAAATTCACGTTTCATTTCAACCAACAAAAGATCGTGAAAGATGATCTGGCTGTCGAACTCACCCGCAAGGAAGCAAAGCTGTTGCGCTTGTTTTGTCTTCATCAAAATAAAGTGATCGAGCGCGACATCATCCAAAAAGCCATTTGGGAAGACGAGGGGTATTTTGTGGGCCGCAGCATGGATGTGTTCATATCCAGGCTGCGCAAAATATTTAAGGACGACCCGGCGGTGAGCATTCAAACCATTCACGGCATCGGCTATAAGCTGGAAGTGATGCCGCAAGCTCAGCCCACTGAAAAATGATAACCGATCCCTTTGATGGTGATGATCTTGATGGCAGGATCTTCTTTTAAATAGTCGCGCAACTTCGTGACGTACACATCGAGGTTCCGGGAATTAAAAAAGGAATCGTCGCCCCACAGTTTCAACAGGATGTCTTTGCGAAGGGCTGTGGCATTCTTGTTGTCGATCAGGGTTTGAAGCAAGGTGGACTCGCGGTGGGAGAGTTGCCGCGTACGGTCGCCGAAGCGAAGTTCATAACGCAAAGGAATAAAATGATACTGCCCGATGGAAATGATCTCCTGCGAGGACGAGCCATTTTTTTGAACCCGGGTGAGTTGAAGCAGGTTGTTGATCCGCACGATAAGCTCCTCCATGCTGAAAGGTTTTCGCAAATAATCATTTCCACCCACCTCAAAGCCTTTCAACAGGTCTTCGGTTTGAACTTTGGCCGTCACAAAAATGATTGGCATCTCTGCCGCGACCTGGCGGATCTCTTTGGCGATGGCGTATCCGTCTTTGGAAGGCAGCATGATGTCGAGTACACAAATGTCGGGGAGGGATTCTTTGAAGGCGGCTGTGGCTTCGTTCCCATCGGTGATCATCGCCACTTCGAAATCGCGACTCTCCAGGCTCTCCTTCACAATGCGTCCCAGGAAGGGTTCGTCTTCAACGTAAAGAATTTTTGTTTTCTTCATGATTCAATGGCATGGTGTAAACGGTAACGCTGCATGATCCCAAGATTAGTTTCGCGGGAGCGTTACTTTAAACGTGCTGCCTTTTCCCGGCTCACTTTCCACTTCAATATTTCCGCGATGACTCTTCACCACATTGGCCACATAGCTCAAGCCAAGGCCATAGCCTTTCGTATTGTGTACGTTGCCCGTGGGCACGCGGAAGAATTTTTCAAATATTTTTTTCTGATAGCCCGGATCAATCCCTACGCCCTCATCGCGAACCGTCAGCACGAGCGAGGCGCCATGCTTTTTTAAGGTCACTTCAATATTCGGTTTCTGGGGACTGTATTTCAGCGCATTGTCCAAAAAATTGTAGACCATATACGACAAGTTCACCGCCACGCCATCCAAAATAAAATCGGTGCCGTCTTTGATGTACTGAACGGTAGCGCTCCGTCTCTCAAAAACCGGCTTCATGGACGCAAGGACTTGCTTAAGCATTTCGTAAAAATCAAAAGCGGCCCGGGGCAATTGAGCGCCTTCGCTTTCCAGGATAGAGTTCTCCATGATCTTGTCGGTCATGCCGCTCAGGCGGTTCAGTTCGCTTTGCGCGATGTCGAGATACTCGGCGGTGAGTTGGGGATTGTTTTTTGCCTGGAAATTCTTCACCGCCTCCAGCGCCACGCTCACCGTGGCTACCGGAGTTTTCAATTCGTGCGTCATGTTGCTGATGAAGTCGTTCTTCAACTGGACCAACTGCCGTTGTGACCGCATGCTGCGATACATGACAAAAAAAGCCAGGCAGGTCATGCCCGTCAGGAAGACCGAGAACAGGATCTGCGGCGTGATCTGAGCAAGCAAAACTCTGGATATGTTGGGGAAAGAAGCCGCGTAGCGATCTGTTGGATTGATATGAATGAAATCCGACACCAGCGTGTCGCGTAGAAAACGCGATCGACGATAGTTATTATCATCCTCATCGTTTTTTCGTCCTCCCAGCCGGTCATCCGGGGGAAACAGCGATGGTCGTTTGGTCGCAACGAATCTTACCTGGAAGGGCACCGCTATTCCCGCTTTGGATAGCGCGACGGTGTAACGAGACGCAATACTATCGAGATTTAGCGTATCCTGCCCGAAGCGTATGAAATAATTATGACGACCCGGTGTCTTCTGGATCTTCGCCGTAAGGGGCGATACATAGTCCCGAATAGAATCCGGGGGAGCATCGGAAGTGACGATGATCTGCAAGTCCGTTCCTTTTCCCAACACGCGCATCTTTCGGGCCATGGCCGTATCGGGCATATCCGGAAAATGCCCGTTGATATCCAAACGTCCACCCACTGCCAGCGTTGCCGTATCGGCGATGGAACCGATCGGTTGGATGCGCTTGGCCATCAGCGAATCGCGCATGATGAAGAGCGTGTTCCGGAAAATGTAGTTCGTTTCGCGCCGGAAGTCAAGATAGGCCTTCTCGTACGAACTCCGCAGCCACAATCCTTGCAGCACCACCATCAGCACAATGCTGCTGGCCATGAGGACAAGCGGGAGAACATCCTTTCTTTTCTTCATACAAAACAAAGGTAACACAGTTCACGAATGCCCCGAGCGCCTTTTAACCTTAATTAACATTCCATTCAGCTTCATTAACCACTTTCGAAACAGGCGCCCTGTACTTTTACAGACATAGAACAGACACAAACAACAAAATATTATGAAACGGATACTATTGCTATTGGGAGTGCTCACCATGTTTGCGGCCTCCGGCATCGTCTTGGAACAAGTGCCCGAGGGCGTCATCACCTATGAAGTAAAAACCAATATGTACCGCCGCCTGCCGGCCGATCGCCAGCACATGAAGAATACGATGCCGGAATTCAACATCTTCAAAGACCAGCTTTTCTTCAATCCTTCCGAGTCGCTCTACAAACCGTTGGAGGAAGACGAGGAAGAATTTGCCGGCGACAACGTCCCGGTCATGCGCTTTGCCCGTCCGAACGCCGAGACCTACGTGCATCCCGCGTCAGGCCGGCACCTGGTGTCGCAGGAATTTATGGGCAAACGCTACCTCATCGAAGACACATTGAAAGTAACAGCCTGGAAGTTTGGCAACGAGTCAAAAACCATTCAGGGCTACACGTGCAAACAAGCGACTTTCCGAAACGAGGAGCGCAAGGAAAATGTGGTCGCGTGGTACACCGACCAACTCCGCCCATCGATGGGCCCCGAGAACTTTAACTCACTGCCCGGCACGATCCTGCAGATCGACATCAATGAAGGCGAGCGCGTCATCACGGCTATCAAGATCGAAGGCCGCCCGCTGAAAAAGGGAGAGATGAAAATTCCTTCCTCCGGACAACGCATCACGCAAAAGGCATTTTCCAAAATGATGGAGGAACAAATGGAGCGCAGGCGTGCCAACGGTGGCGGTGGGGTGATGATCCGAAACTGATTTTAGTTCTCAGCTGCACACTAATTTGACGACGAGCACGCTTATGCAAAAGAATTTTTTACTGACTTTGTTTTTTCTGGCCAGCATGGCTGCCGCGGCACAAAGAATAACCATCAAGGGGCAACTCCAGGACACGGCACGCGTGGCGTTGCCCTCGGCCACGATCATGATCCTGAATCCGAAAGACTCGTCGCTGCTCAACTATGGCTTGAGCAATGCCGACGGCGTCTTCGAAATAAAAAACATCACACGACAAAATTATCTTTTCAAAGTGACCTTTGTCGGCTTCGCGCCTTACTCAAAATTTATTCAGCCTACCCCCGTGCAAGTGGAGATCGATCTGGGGGTCATTCGCATGAAACCGCAGTCGAGCCTATTGGCCGAAGTCACGGTAGAGGGCGATCGCGCACCCGTCACGGTGAAGCATGACACCATCGAATTTAATGCCGAGGCATTCAAAACCGTGAAGCAAAACGCCGTGGTCGAGGACCTCTTGAAAAAATTGCCCGGCGTTGAAGTAGACGCCGACGGCACCATTCGCGCCCAGGGCGAACAAGTGCAGCGCGTGATGGTAGACGGCAAGCCCTTCTTCGGCACTGACCCCAAACTGGCCACCCGAAACCTGCCTGCCGATGCCATCAAAAAAGTGCAACTCTACGATAAGAAATCCGACCAGGCCGTCTTCTCAGGCGTCGACGACGGCCAGCGCGAAAAAACCATCAACCTCGAATTGAAAGAAGAGAAGCGCAACGGCGCCTTTGGGAACGCATCGGCGGGAGCGGGCACCAATGACCGCTATGCCGCCAAAGCCAATCTTAATCGCTTCAAAAAGGGCCAGCAATTTTCCTTCCTGGGCATGGCCAACAACGTGAACGAACAAGGTTTTTCCATCGACGACTATATGACCTTTACAGGGGGATCCAGGCAAATGGCAAGTGGTGGACCGGTGCGCATCCAGATAAACGGCAACAACCAGGGCAGTGTGCCCCTCAATTTCGGCGGGCGCAACAGCGGGATCATGAGCAACTATGGCGGGGGTCTCAATTTCAACAACACCTTTAACAAAAAGACGGAGCTGAACAGCAGTTATTTCTACAACGCGCTCGACCACAACTTGCTTCAGACCACCGATCGCATCAACTATTTTCCCACGGGCGACCTCACTTTCAACCAGGTGAGCCGGCAACACAACACCAACCAAAACCATCGCCTCAACACCGTGCTGGACCACAAGATCGACTCGCTGAATTCCCTGCGCTGGACAACCACCCTAACCTACAATGAGACCGACGCACACGAAATCAGCACCAGCCAAAACCTGAACGCCGACGGCACCACCGCCAACGAAAGCCAACGCCAAACCTCATCCTCCGGCAGCACCACCACGCTGAACACCTCGCTGCTCTGGCGGCACCGGTTTGCCAAGAAGGGCAGAACACTTTCCACCACCCTCACCCTGGGCATCACCGACACCGACCGCGACGGCGCGCAAGATGCCACCAACACGTTCTATGGCGACACTACTCAAATCAATCATGTACTACAAAGCAATGTGCAAGACACCAAGAACAATTCATACGGCATCAACTTCTCCTACACCGAACCGTTGGGCAACCGCATGTACCTCGAAGCAAACTACGCCTACCGTCGCAACATGAACGATGTAGACCGCCGTGTGTATGACCTCAACGGCGACGAAGCAACATTGAACCTTCCGCTGAGCAATCAATACAGCAGCGACTATCAATATCATCGCGGCGGTCTCAACTTCAGGGTCAACAAAACAAAATACAACATCACCGTCGGCACCGGCATCCAACAAACCTTTCTCAACGGCGATCTGAAGCTGCTCAACACCACCATCAACAAATCCTATCAAAACATTTTGCCCGTGGCCCGCTTCAACTACGACTTCTCCTCCAGCAAGCACTTCCGGCTCGACTATGAAACGTCGGTACAAGAACCCACGCTCCAGCAACTGCAACCCGTCATCGACAACAGCGACCCGCTCAACCTCACCACCGGTAACCCCAACCTGCGGCCGGCCTATGCCCATGACTGGAGGTTGAATTTCACCCTCTTCAATCCGACAAACTTCTCCAGCTTCTTTGCTTTCATAGATGCCACCTACACACGCAACGCCATCACGACCTCACAGACGTTCACCGATCAACAAGTTCGCATTTCACGACCCGTCAACGTCGACCAGAACACGCGCGTCACCGGCAATGCCACCTACAGCTTTTCCATCACGAAGCTGAAGAGCCGCTTCGGCATCACGGCCACTGCCACCCGGCAAAATGGCGCGAACGTGGTGAATGATGTCGAAAGCAACATCGCCCAGAATACAGTGGGCGGCACGTTGCGCTACAACTTTCGCTACAACGAGATCTTCGACATCGACCTCAGCGCCAACCTCAGCCGGCAGTCCACCAACTACGAGTTCAATACGCAAGCCGACCAACTGTTCTTCAACAAGACCTATTCCGCCGAGACCAACCTCACGTTCCTCAAAAACTTTTCGTTCAACGGAACATTCGACTACCTCGTCTACCAAAGCATCACCAACGACTACAAGCAGGCGATACCCCTGCTCAATTTCTCCGTGTCGCGTTTCATGTTAAAGAACAAAAGCGGTGAGCTGAAATTTGCGGTCAACAACGTGCTGGACAAGAGCATCGGCGTATCCCAAACGGCGGACGTCAATTACTTTCAGCGCCAGGTCACCAATTCGCTGGGACGATACTACATGCTCACCTTCGTCTACACCCTCAACAAGCATCTCAACCCCATGGGCAATCGCCCGCGTGGCGGCATGATCCGGATCCAACGGCAATGAGCGGCGACACACCGGATCATCGCGACCGCTCTTCCCAAGAAACTTGTGCCGTTTGAGCGGCGCACCTATCTTTGTTTTATGCGATTCCGGTACCCCTATCTCCTTTTCTTCAGTTTGATCTTCATGGCAGCCTCATCACAATACATCCCCAAGTTCGATGTGCAAGGCCATCGCGGCGCGAGGGGCTTGCGTCCTGAAAATACCATACCCGCATTTCTTGCCGCGCTCGACACCGGCGTCACCACGCTGGAGCTCGACGTCGTCATCACCAAAGACAAACAAGTGGTCGTGTCGCACGAACCGTGGATGTCGGCTGCCATTTGCCTCGACTCCACCGGCATCGCCATCGCCGAAAAAAGCGAGAAGAAGTATAACATCTACCAGATGACCTACGACGAAGTGAAACTCTTCGACTGTGGCTCCAAAGGCAACGAGAAATTTCCCGAACAACAAAAAATGCGCGTTGCCAAACCCCTGCTCAGCGACGTGCTCGCCGCCGTAGAAACTCAAATCAAAAACCTCAACTCCTACGAAGTCGACTACAACATCGAAATCAAAAGCTCCCCCCAGGACGAAAAGAAATTTCACCCCACCATCGAAGAATACTCCGACCTGGTCTACAACCTCGTCAACGAATACATCCCCACCGACCGTCTCGTCATCCAATCGTTCGACTTTCGCGTCCTCCAATACTGGCACAAAAAATATCCCGACATCCGCCTCGCCGCCCTCGTCGAGAACACCAAGTCAATAGATGCGAACTTGAAGGACCTTGGCTTCAAACCCTCCGTCTACAGTCCATATTTTAAATTGATCAATAAAGAGAAAGTGCATTATCTCCATCAGGAGAAAATCCGTGTCATTCCTTGGACGGTTAATGAGGTTTCGGATATGCTTTCGCTCAAGGGTATGGGGGTTGATGGGATTATTACGGACTATCCGGACCGGGCGCGGAAGTATAAGATGACTTTGAATATCGGGAGGAAATGAGGCAAGCATAGTCCCCGAGGCGGGAGACTATGCTTGCGGCGGATGACCCCTCGCCTTTGTTGGTGTTCTTCACCAACAAAGATTTTCTGGCCCACCCGTTAACGCCCCCACGCTACGCGCTCCCAGCAATTCGTGCCCCACCCATATTTTATTTTCTCCACGCTCAGAGCCAACCCCACACCCCTTTGTTGGTGTCCCACCAACAAAGATT